>NZ_OU963893.1:4445413-4762943 GCF_918797525.1 unidentified bacterial endosymbiont
CTACCGCATCGACCAGCTGCTGGTGACGCGTATCGATAATAAACCGACCGTGCTGGTACCAAAGTTGCCAGACGCGGAAGAGAAAGCGTCAGCGTAAGGCACGCCATACCCCACATACATCAACGGCTCCTATCAGGAGCCGTTTCTTTAAGTACTGCATAGCACGTTGGTTAAGCCATCTCAGTTTGCAAACGCATAACCTGACGGTTGACTTCAGACATCACAGAATAGTGCTGTTTGTCCTTTACTTTTGGGACAAGGATTTTGCCCTTATCGAACTCAAAAGCGCCAACATCCTTGATATACAACCGTCCACGGAACAGGATCTTCACGTACTTAGCCACCTGAAGGGGGTTGTAGCGTTGGAAAATTTTCATTCTTGTATCTCCTGCGAATCATACGCTCTTGCGGTGCCACAATCGGCCCGACTGTCTTGAGCGCAAATTTTATTGCCCAATGACTATAGACCAGAACAACCTTGATACCCAGCATGCATAAGTTTATTTACCGTTTGATTACAATTATTCAGAATAATCTTTGCAAAGCCTGAAGCGGGGCAGTATAAGCCGTCGTTTTTTCGTGGATATGTGCGTTCGCCCGCAAACTGGCACCAGGCTTACGGGAAAACCACCGGGATCGCACTTATGATTAAAAGCGTATAACCAAGTGGTCGGATCACCTGCTCAAAATAAGGAAACACCATGACCCTACGTAACATCCTGGCAGCAGCATGCCTGCTTCTGCCGTTGTGGGCTTGCGCGCACAATATTGAAAAAGGACAACGTGTACCGCCAGTCGGTATTGTAGACAGAGGAGAATTGATTCTCGACAATGATAAGTTTAGCTACAAACCGTGGAATAGCGCGCAGCTCGCAGGCAAAGTGAGAGTTGTACAACATATTGCGGGGCGTACATCCGCGAAAGAAAAAAACGCCACCCTGGTAGAAGCAATCAAGACCGGGAAATTCCCGCACGATCGCTATCAAACCACGACGATTGTTAACACCGACGATGCCATTCCCGGCTCGGGAATATTTGTCCGTTCAAGCCTTGAGAGCAATAAAAAGCTCTATCCGTGGTCGCAGTTTATTGTCGACAGCGACGGCGTAACGCGCAAGGCGTGGCAGCTGGAAGAAGAGAGCTCGGCGGTTATCGTGCTGGACAAAGCGGGCCGCGTGCAGTGGGCCAAAGACGGAGCATTGACCCAGGAAGAGGTGCAGCAGGTCGTTGCGCTGCTGCACAGTCTGCTGGCTCAGTAAAGAGACACCCGGAAGCCGGGGTTGAGGAATGACTCGCGGGGGGTATAGTCCAGCGGCTTCCCCTGCCAGTCATGAACATGCGCACCTGCAGCGGCGGCAACGGCATGGCCTGCTGCCGTATCCCAGACGTTAGTCGGCCCGAATCGCGGATAGAGCTGCGCCTGCCCTTCCGCCACCAGGCAGAACTTTAGCGACGAACCGATCGAGGTGGTCTGGTGTTCACCCAACTGTTGCAGGTACTCCTGCAGCTCGCTATCGCTGTGGGAACGGCTAATAACCACCAGCGGCGGACGTGCATCCCGCACCTGAATCTGCTTACGTACGCCGCACTCTTCCTTCCAGGCTTTCCCTTCCGCGGCGCTGTACATCACCTTCATGACCGGAGCGTAAACCACGCCCAGCACTGCTTTTCCGTTTTCAATCAGGGCGATATTCACGGTAAACTCACCGTTACGCTTGATGAACTCCTTAGTGCCGTCCAGCGGATCCACCAGCCAGTATCGCTGCCAGTGCTGACGTTCATCCCAGCTCTGCGGCGCCTCTTCTGACAGCACGGGGATATCCGGCGTCAGTGCCTGCAACCCTGTCAGGATCACGCCATGGGCCGCGATATCCGCCGCGGTGACCGGGGAGTCGTCCGCCTTGCTGGCAACATCTATCGGTTTAGCGCCATCATACACCTGCATGATGGCATCACCCGCATCCCGTGCGAGCTGACAAATTTTATCTAACATTCTCCACCTCTTCGTTAACGCAGTGGGCATAACTCGTTGTTTTATTTATATCGTAATGTGAACAATTCCGCTATCTGTGAAGCAATTATGATTTCAGTGCATTTTTTTCTGGCAGGATCCACACTTCTGCAAGCAACAAAATTTACATACATACTCTTTTGTGGCGTGGATCAAAAAAAGGACTCCTCTGATGATTAAGTTTAGCGCAACGCTCCTGGCGACGCTGATTGCCGCGAGCGTTCAGGCGGCAACGGTAGATATTCGTATTCTGGAAACCACCGACCTGCACAGCAATATGATGGACTTCGATTACTACAAAGATACTCCTACTAACAAATTCGGACTGGTACGTACGGCAAGTTTAATCAACGCCGCCCGCGATGAAGTTAAAAACAGCATACTGGTCGACAACGGCGATGTCATTCAGGGTAGTCCGCTTGGCGACTACATAGCGGCGAAGGGCCTGAAAAAAGGCGAGATCCACCCGGTGTATAAGGCGATGAATACGCTGGATTACACCGTCGGCAACCTGGGTAATCACGAGTTTAATTACGGCCTGAAGTACCTTCACAATGCGCTTGCAGGCGCAAAATTCCCGTACGTTAACGCCAATATCATTGACGTTAAGTCCCAAAAGCCGCTTTTCACCCCGTATCTGATTAAAGAGACCGGGGTGGTCGATCAGGAAGGTAAAAAGCAGACGCTCAAAATTGGCTATATCGGTTTTGTCCCCCCGCAGATTATGACGTGGGACAAAGCCAATCTCCGCGGCAAAGTGACCGTCAATGACATTACCGAAACGGCGCGCAAATATATCCCTGAGATGCGCGAGAAAGGGGCCGATCTGGTGGTCGTTGTCGCCCACTCGGGTCTTTCAGCCGACCCGTATCAGGCGATGGCAGAAAATTCTGTCTACTACCTGAGTCAAGTCCCGGGCGTGGATGCCATTCTGTTTGGCCATGCTCATGCGGTCTTCCCGGGCAAAGATTTTGCTGGCATCAAAGGCGCAGACATAGAAAAAGGCACGCTCAACGGCGTGCCGTCGGTGATGCCGGGCATGTGGGGCGACCATCTTGGCGTCGTGGATCTGGAGCTCAATAACGAAGGCGGCAGCTGGAGGGTCACGCAGGCGAAAGCGCAAGCCCGCCCGATTTACGACGCGGCGGCCAAAAAATCGCTGGCCGCTGAAGATCAAAAACTGGTTGATGTGCTGAAGCACGACCACGATGCGACGCGCGAATTCGTCAGCAAGCCCATCGGTAAGTCAGCGGACAATATGTACAGCTTCCTCGCGCTGGTGCAGGATGATCCGACCGTCCAGGTGGTCAATATGGCGCAGAAAGCCTATGCCACGCACTTTATTCAGGGCGATCCGGATCTGGCAACATTGCCGGTGCTCTCTGCCGCTGCGCCGTTTAAGGTGGGCGGACGTAAGAACGACCCGGCAAGCTACGTTGAGGTTGAAAAAGGCCAACTTACGTTCCGTAACGCCGCCGATCTCTACCTCTACCCGAACACGCTGGTGGTGGTAAAAGCGACGGGCAAAGAGGTGAAAGAGTGGCTCGAGTGTTCTGCCGGACAGTTTAACCAGATAGACCCTAACAGCAGCAAGCCGCAGTCACTGATTAACTGGGACGGTTTTCGTACCTATAACTTCGATGTGATCGACGGCGTGGAGTATCAAATTGATGTTACCCAACCCGCGAAATACGACGGCGAATGCCAGGCCATCCATCCGCGGGCGGAACGCATTAAAAATCTGACCTTCAACGGCAAGGCAATTGACCCGAATGCCAACTTCCTGGTGGTGACCAATAACTACCGCGCCTACGGCGGCAAGTTTGCCGGCACGGGCGATAGCCATATCGCTTTTGCCTCACCGGATGAGAACCGCTCGGTACTGGCCGCGTGGATCGGCGCAGAGTCGAAAATGAGAGGTGAAATTCACCCGGCGGTGGATAACAACTGGCGTCTGGCCCCGATCTACAGCGATACGAAGCTGGTTATCCGTTTTGAAACCTCGCCTTCCGCTGAAGCTGCCGCATTTATCAAGGACAAGGCGCAGTATCCAATGAAAAAAGTCGCGACGGACGATATGGGGTTCGCGATTTATCAGGTGGATTTGAGCAAGTAACCGCGAGCCTTCCGGGTAAGCGAAACGCTGCCCGGCTTTTTACGCCGCACGTTCATCCCGGTTCGCCAGCACCTGCGGCGTGTGGATTTCAATCCAGTCCGCCAGGGCGGCCACTTTCTCGCTGACCTCAATGCCTAACGGAGTGAGGCTATACTCTACGTGCGGCGGCACAACCGGATACGAAACGCGATCGACAAAGCCGTCCCGCTCAAGCGCCTGAAGCGACTGAGCCAGCATTTTCTCACTCACGCCCCCCATCTTGCGGCGCAGGTCGCTAAAGCGGTGAGTGCCCTGGCGTAATGCCACCAGAATCAGTACGCCCCAGCGGCTGGTCACATGCTTAAGCACCTCCCTCGACGGGCATTGCTCCGCAAAGAGGTTGCCATCACGCAGTTGTTCACTGAGCGTCTGCTTTTTCATACTTACCTTTTTGTGCGTACTTACTAAAAGTTAGTCTTGATGCTAGTGTGCCATAACACCAGACAAACACGAAGGAGATCGATCATGATCGCGATTACCGGCGCTACCGGCCAGCTTGGCCAACATGTTATCGAAGAACTGCTGAAAACCGTCCCGGCAGAGCAGATTGTGGCTATCGTGCGTAATCCAGGCAAAGCCGAAGCCTTAAGCCAACAGGGGATTGTGGTTCGCCAGGGGGATTACGCTGACGAGGCGGTCTTTACCACCGCGTTAAATGGCGTGGATAAGCTGCTGCTGATCTCCTCCAGCGAAGTGGGCCAGCGTGCCACCCAGCACCAGAACGTGATTAACGCCGCCAAAGCGGCTGGCGTACAATTTATCGCTTACACCAGCCTGCTGCATGCCGATAACTCCCCGCTGGGGCTGCACGCTGAACACGTCGAAACCGAGAAAGCGCTGGCCGCATCCGGCGTGCCTTATGCTCTGCTGCGCAACGGTTGGTATACCGAGAACTATCTGGCAAGCGCACCGCCTGCCCTGCAACACGGCGTATTTATGGGGGCGGCAGGCGAAGGTAAAATTGCCTCGGCTACCCGCGCGGACTATGCCGCCGCGGCGGCAAAAGTCATCTCTGAAGAGGGGCACGCAGGCAAGGTCTACGAGCTGGCTGGGGACAGCGCGTGGACGTTACGCGAGCTGGCCGCAGAGCTGAGCAAACAGAGCGGGAAACCCGTGGTCTATCAAAACCTGAGCGAAGCCGATTTTTCGGCGGCTCTGAAGCGCGTTGGCCTGCCTGCCGGGCTGGCGGAGATGCTGGCAGATTCCGATACGGGCGCGTCCAAAGGAGGTCTGTTTGACGACAGCCAAACGCTCGGCAAACTGATTGGCCGTCCGACCACGCCGCTGGCCGAGAGCATCAAAACCATCCTGTAGTTGTTACAAATTAGTTAATTTTTGTGGCATCTCCTCGGAACTTCTCTGATAATGAGACGATGACCCCGAGGAGACGTAGCGTGCAAGGCGTACCGGAACAGTTCACTGATGAAAGAGACAGCGCCCGCTTTCGCCATCTGGCGCATCTGCCCGGCCTCGAACTTTATCACGCGCATATCGCAGACTACGCCTTCGAGCCTCATACGCACGAAGCCTTCGGTATCGGCACAATTGAAACCGGGGCTGAGCGTTTTCGCTATCGTGGAACTCAACATCTGGCGCCAGAAAAATCGGTCGTTACCATGAACCCGGACGAGATCCACACCGGAGAATCAGCAACGAATGACGGCTGGCGCTACCGGATGGCCTATATCGAACCCCATCTGCTTGAAGAGGTGACCGGCGTGCGCCACTGGTGGTTTAGTGACGTCACCCGTTTTGATCCCTTACGTTCGCTGCAAATTGGCCAGCTAATATATGGCCTGTGGTATACGGACGATCCGCTGGCGCAAAAAGGATTATTCCTTGATTTGATTGAGACCTTCCAGCCGCTGGCACATCACGCACCGGTGATTCAGGAAGGCGCGCATCGTTTTTGGCGCGTGCGCGAGTATCTACACGACAATTTTATGCATTCACTGACGCTGGATGAGCTGGCTAATGTGGTCTCACTCAGCCCGTACCATTTTCAGCGCCAGTTCAAAGCCCATTTCCATGTCACGCCGCACCAGATGTTGATGGCTATCCGCTTGTGGCGCGCCAAAGCGTTCCTCACCCAGGGTATGCCCGCCGCCGAAGTGGCTGCCGCAACCGGGCTGACCGATCAGTCCCATTTAACCCGCGCCTTTACCCGCCGCTACGGTATCACCCCTGTGCGTTATCAAAAGCAGGTTGCTCAGCGCTAATGCGCAATCTCATACAATACTCGCCTGTTTCACCCTCCTACACTGAGTGCAGAGTAAATCAATGTGGGTGGAAAAATGATTAGCGGCATAGTCTATGCCCTGCTTGCAGGTCTGCTGTGGGGGTTGATTTTTGTCGGCCCGTTGATAGTGCCGGAGTATCCGGCGGTACTGCAATCCGCCGGGCGTTATCTCGCGCTGGGATTGATTGCGCTGCCGCTGGCCTGGCTGGGACGCGCACGTCTTCGACAGCTCAGCCGTCAGGACTGGCTAACCGCGCTGGCGCTGACCATGATGGGTAACCTCATCTATTACGTCTGTCTGGCGAGTGCCATTCAACGCACCGGCGCGCCGGTGTCGACCATGATCATCGGTACCTTGCCGGTGGTGATCCCGGTCTTTGCAAACCTGCTTTACAGCCACCGCGATGGCAAACTGGCATGGCCGAAAATGGCACCCGCCCTGGTCTGCATCGCCGTAGGGCTGGTGTGCGTGAACATTGCCGAGCTGCGTCACGGCGTGGCGGATGTTGACCTGTGGCGTTACGGTTCTGGCGTTATGCTGGCGTGTATTTCCGTGGTGTGCTGGGCGTGGTATGCCCTGCGCAACGCGCGCTGGCTGCGGGAAAACCCGGACAAACATCCCATGATGTGGGCGACGGCGCAGGCGCTGGTCACGCTGCCAGTGTCTTTGCTGGGATACGCGGGGGCGACACTCTGGTTAAGCCATCAGCAACCGGCATTTGCGCTACCCTTTGGCCCGCGTCCCTGGGTCTTTGTCGGGCTAATGGTCGCTATCGCGGTGCTCTGCTCCTGGGTAGGCGCGCTGTGCTGGAATATTGCCAGCCAGAAATTGCCGACAGTAATTTTAGGACCGCTGATCGTATTTGAAACTCTTGCCGGGCTGCTTTACACCTTCCTGATGCGCCAGAGCGTACCGCCACTGTTAACGGCCTGTGGCATAGCGTTGCTGGTCGTGGGCGTGGTGATTGCGGTGAGGGCGAAGCCGGAAAAACCGATGGTCTTTCCGGCGTCGAAAAGTTAGAACGTTTCCCAGTTGGCTTCAGACGCAGTCGCTACGGGCTGCGCCTTTGGGATATAGGTTTTCACCGGCGCCGCTTTCACTGCCTGGTTACGCGTAATTTTAAACACTGCCACGGCTTCGTTCAGACGAGCAGCCTGATCCTCCAGCGCGGCCGCTGCTGCGGCAGACTCTTCCACCAGCGAGGCGTTCTGCTGGGTGACGCGATCCATCTCTGCTACCGCCTGGCCAACCTGATCGATACCGCGACTTTGCTCGTCAGAGGCAGAGGCAATTTCACCCATGATGTCGGTTACTCGAGTCACCGCATTCACTATCTCGGCCATCGTCTCCCCGGCTTCGTTCACCAGTTGCGAACCCGCACTGACGCGCTCGCCAGAATCGTCGATCAGCGCTTTAATCTCTTTTGCCGCCTGGGCACTGCGCTGGGCAAGCGTTCGGACTTCACCTGCGACCACTGCAAAGCCACGGCCTTGTTCACCGGCACGGGCAGCTTCAACCGCCGCATTCAGCGCCAGAATATTGGTCTGGAAGGCAATACCGTCGATGACGTTGGTAATTTGCGCGATTTTGCTGGAACTGGTTGCGATGTCGTCCATGGTACGCACTACGCCTTCCACCACGTTACCGCCCTTCTTCGCCGTTGAAGACGCATCAAGTGCCAGACGAGAAGCCTGACGCGCATTGTCGGCGTTTTGTTTTACCGTCGCGGTAAGCTGTTCCATGCTGGCCGCGGTCTCTTCCAGAGAAGCGGCTTGCTGCTCGGTACGGGATGAAAGATCGTTGCTGCCTGCAGAGATTTCACCCGCCCCCGTATAAATGGTATCTGCGCCTTCACGCACCACGCCCACGGTATTCGCCAGAGCGGTTTGCATCTCCTGAACGTTACGCGCCAGAATAGCCATTTCGTTTTTACCCTGCGCCTGGATAGGCTGAGTTAAATCCCCGGCGGCGATGGCGCGAATATGGTTAATCACCTCTTCCAGCGGCAGCAACAGCACACGGCGCATCGCAACCCAGCTGGAGATAATCACCGCAATCACCAGCAGCATGACCGCAGAGAGGATCCACAGAATGCGCTTATAGTCGCTTTCATTATCTCTTATACCTTTATCGGTCAATGCGGCCTGAGCTTGACGCCACTCACGATACACTTTATGCATCGCGGTCTGTTTCTGTTCGGCATTCTGCTTGAACATCTCTTCCAGATTGCCCTGGCCCAGCAGAAGGTTCATCTGAGTCAGCGTCGCGGAGTAGATCCGGTATTGCTCTTCAAGCTGGTTCGCCAGCTTCTCATCAAGACCCGGCGTTTCCGGCAGAGCATAGTATTTATCAAAATGCGCCTGCGCATCTGCCAGCAGTTTTTTCGCGGTGTTAACGAGCTCATTCAACTGGCCGCCATTTATCTGGCTCGCCATGCTGCTTTGCAGACGTAACATGCCGCGGTTCAGGGTTACGCGCGCCTGGTTCAGGCTAATCCATGCGTCGGTAAACTCCGCCACGTTCTGGCTGGAAAGTTGAGAAACCGTAAAGTTCTTTTTATCGTTATTGAGCGCATTTATGAAAATGCCAGCGGAAATCATTTGCATGATGCCGAGCACGAGCAGCACCGAAATGAGGAGGGTAATAACTTTTATACGTTTAAACATGCGTTGCCTTTTTATATGCAGGTATTGTCTGACGTGTATCTATCGGCAGGCGCGGCAGGTTGTTTACTGTTTCTCCACCTTTAAAAACTTTCTAAAGCCATTTTTTAAATTCATCAGCATCTTAAATCACCTTTTTTTGTGATCGATACTGCATTTTCACCCTGAACACCTAAGTGTTCTCGCATCGCCCTGCGGATAAAAAAAGCCCGGTGGCGCTTGCGCTCACCGGGCCTTCTGCATTTTCACTTCTGTTAACGCATACCCGCCATCCGTTTTTTACCGATCAACAACCAGCCCAGCCCCAGCGCGATGAACCACAGCGGCGTGACGATTAATGCCTGACGCGTATCTTCTTCCAGCGTCAGCAGAACCAGTACGAACACGAAGAACGCCATGCACACCCAGCACATCAGCTTGCCCAGCGGCATCTTGTAGATCGATTTTTCATGCAGATATGGACGCTGTTTGCGGTACACAAGGTACGAGCACAGGATGATGGTCCAGACACACATGAACAGGATCGCCGAGACCGTGGTGATCATGGTGAACGCACCGATCACGCTCGGGTTAACGTAGAGCATAACCACCCCACCCAACAGACAGATACAGGAGAAGGTCAGTCCTTTCGCCGGTACTGCACGCTTAGACAGTTTGGCAAACGCCCTCGGCGCCACGCCATCCTGCGCCAGACCAAACAGCATGCGGCTGGTTGAAAATACCCCGCTGTTTGCAGAAGAGGCGGCAGACGTCAGCACCACAAAGTTAATCAGGCTTGCTGCGGCAGGCAGACCCACCAGGACAAACAGCTCAACGAACGGGCTCCTGGTAGGGACGACCGAGCTCCATGGTGTCACCGACATAATAATGATCAGCGCGAAGACGTAGAACATGATGATACGCAATGGAATAGAGTTAATGGCGCGCGGCAGGGATTTCTCCGGATCTTTGGTTTCCGCCGCCGTGGTCCCCACCAGCTCAATCCCTACAAACGCAAACACGGCTATCTGGAAGCCCGCAAAGAAGCCGCTGATGCCTTTCGGGAACCAGCCCCCCTCATTCCACAGATGAGTAAACGAAGCCTGAACGCCCGTGGGCGACTGGAAGTGGGTGAGAACCATGACCAGCCCGACCACAATAAGCCCGACAATTGCCACGATTTTGATCATCGCGAACCAGAACTCCATTTCACCAAACATTTTCACGGTGGCGAGGTTCAGGCTCAGCAGCAGCACAATGACCGCCAGCGAAGCCACCCAGTCCGACAGGCCGGGGAACCAGAACTGCGCGTACGCCGTGATGGCGACGACATCCGCCATACCGGTCACCACCCAGCAGAACCAGTAGGTCCAGCCGGTAAAATAGCCCGCCCAGGGGCCGAGCAGGTCGGAAGCGAAATCGCTGAAAGATTTGTATTCGAGGTTCGAGAGCAGCAATTCACCCATTGCACGCATCACGAAAAAGAGCATAAAACCGATAATCATATAAACGAAAATGATCGACGGACCGGCAAGGCTGATGGTTTTGCCTGACCCCATAAATAGCCCGGTGCCAATTGCACCGCCAATGGCGATAAGCTGAATGTGACGGTTTGTGAGATTTCGCCGCAGCGATTGTTCAGACGACGCGTCTTCAGCGACGACTTTGACCTGATCTACCATGTGATGTTTTCCTGTTTATGCCTGTCTGTGTTGTTAAGGCTCTTCTGGCCTTTAAATACGTCATAAGATGACGGCCCCGATAAGGGCTTATCGATAGTAGGTAAGAATCGGCGGGATGAATACTATGATTTGGATATTATGTTAATAATATGTTGAAAGTGAGTGTCATATCACTCATACAGCGCGAAACAGCTCACAAAAATACACGCAATAGTTTCGTTTGCAAGATAAAATGTCGATTACGTCATAACTAAAGGTTTTAACACTATTTTCCTCTCTCCCCGCGGAGAGAGGAAATGCGTCATCCGATTACAGGATTTCCAGCAGCTCGACTTCAAACACCAGGGTGCTGAAGGGTGGGATGGACGCGCCTGCGCCACGCTCGCCATAGGCCAGGTTTTGCGGGATGGTCAGTTCCCATTTGGAACCGACTGGCATCAATGTCAGCGCTTCGATCCAGCCCGGAATAACGCCGTTGACCGGGAATTCAGCCGGTTCGCCGCGTGCCACTGAGCTGTCGAACACGCTACCGTCGATAAGCTTACCGGTGTAGTGTACGCGAACGTGGTCGGTACGGGCCGGGATGGCGCCATCGCCCTGGTTGATGACGCGGAACTGCAGACCAGACTCGGTGCTATTCACGCCTTCACGCTCGCGGTTTTCGTCCAGATATTTCACACCTTCTGCCGCCATCTCTTCAAAGCGCGAACGACGTACTGTGTCTGCGCGTTCGTGGATCTCACGCAGCGCGCGGTGTACTACATCAACCGGAACAGCCGGTTGCTTGCCTTCCAGCGCGTCAGCGATACCCGCCACCAGCGCTTCCGGTAACAGACCTTCCAGGCCGGATTCGCTAAGCTGCTGTCCTACCTGCAAGCCGATGCCGTAGCTTGCCTGCGCTTCGATAGTGTCAAAAGTCGGGGTGGTCATGGGTTTTCCTTCCATCACATTAAAGTAGCGGGCAGCATATCAGCCATGCCCTTATGGGTAAAACTTTGTCTTAAGTAAAGGTGACAAACAGCGACGAAACAGAAACAATAGAGCCAGTCAGGATTTTCCCAATTATGTGTCACGAAAGCAGGCTTTGTTACGCCCATCAGGCAGTTAGCAAACTACACTTCTCAGGACAGGATAAAAAAGACGCGGAGCAGGAGGAAAGCCATGCCCGGGCGATTTGAACTGAAACCTACCCTGGCGAAAATCTGGCAGGCGCCGGACAATTTTCGCATCATGGACCCGCTGCCTTCTCTGCACCGCAGAGGCATTATTATTGGCGCGCTGCTAATGATCGTTGGCTTCCTGCTTCCTTCTGGCGGCGATGATGCCGACACGGCACCGGCCACCCGCGATGCACAGCTGGATATCCGGTCGCAAACGCAGCCTGATTCACAGCCGATGCAAACTCAACTGGTCACCCCCTCTAACGATCCGGGTCAAGTCGCCCCGGTTGAACCTGAGCCTGTCCAGGAAGATCAGCCCCAGGATCAGCTTCAACAGCCCACCGGTATCGAGCAGCAATGGCGCTCTTACCGCGTAGAGCCCGGAAAAACCCTTGCACAGCTCTTTCGCGACCACAGTCTGCCAGCGACCGATGTCTATGCCATGGCGCAGGTTGAAGGTGCGGGCAAACCGCTCAGTAACCTGCAGAATGGTCAGATGGTGCAGATCC
This sequence comes from unidentified bacterial endosymbiont, assembly GCF_918797525.1. Taxonomy (NCBI): domain Bacteria; species unidentified bacterial endosymbiont. The sequence goes on from NZ_OU963893.1 coordinate 4,457,813, forward strand.
GTCAGAACGCCAGCGGCGTAGTCACCGGGCTGACGATTGATACCAGCAATGGCCAGCAGGTGCTGTTTACCCGCCAGCCTGACGGCAGTTTTATCAGAGCACGTTAAGCTGCAGGCCGGGCCAGCGTCACTGCTGCCCGGCAATTAACCTTTGACGCTCCGCTTATTCACCCACCAGATCCCCGAACAGACCAGCACCAGCGCAATCGCATACTTGATATCCAGAATGTTTTCGCCAAGGAAAATGGCGGAGAGCACGGTGCCCGCCACCGGCACCACGAAGTTGAACGGGGCAATCATGCTGACGCGGTTCACTTTCAGCAGCATGCTCCAGAGCGCGAAAGCGACCGATGAAAGCAGCGTCAGATACCCCAATACGGCGACCGCCGTCGCGCTGTGCACTTCCAGCGTGCCGCCTGTTAGATATCCTCCCACCACCAGTACCAGGCCGCCGATAGCCAGTTGCCAGCCGGTCATCACCGTCGGATCTACCGTCTGGGAGATACGTTTGCCGTAAAGCGTAGCGGTGGAAAGGATAAAGGCGGCGAGCACCACAAACCCGTCGCCGTACCAAACAAAGCTGAACTCGCTTAACCCGCTGTGAAAATTCACCAGCATCACCCCGGCAAACCCCAGGATACAGCCAAGGGTTTTGTTGTAGCTGAGCTTGTCGTTGTGGTAGATAAAGTGCGCCAGCAGTACGCTGAAGAAGGTCCCGGTGGCATTCATGATCGAGCCGTTCACGCCGGTGGTGTAAGCCAGGCCGATATAAAAGAACGTGTATTGAATCGACGTTTGCGTCAGCCCCAGAATCGTCAGTTGACCAAACTGTGCGGGCGTTAGCCTCGCAATCGGCTTGCGCTGCGCTAATGCAAACAACAGGAGCAGTGCGCCGGCAAACAGAAAACGGTATCCGGCAAACACCACTTTCGACGGGATATCATCGGTCGCGATCTGAAAGAGTTCATAGCCGCTTTTAATGGCCGGGTAGGAACTCCCCCAAAGCAAACAGCAGAGCGTGGCGCAGGCATAGGCTACATTTCGACGGGCAAAGACAGGCGTAGGCAGTGCAGTATCCATGACAAATCTCATAAATAAAATTGCGTTTCAATTTATTATTAGAGAATGCGCCCGGAATAGCGACCCGACAACAACAAAAGACTATTTTGCCGGGCATAAAACGCAAAACGCCGGCACAAGGCCGGCGCGTTGACGCGAGCAGAGTAAAAAATTACTCAGCTACAACGTTAACAACCAGTTTAGCGAACACTTCGCTGTGAACCTGGAAGTCAACTTCGTGCTCACCTGTGGTACGCAGAACGCCGTTCGGCATGCGAACTTCGCTCTTAGCCACGTTAACGCCAGCTGCAGTAACTGCATCAGCGATATCGCGGGTACCGATGGAACCGAACAGTTTACCTTCGTCGCCAGATTTAGACGCGATGGTAACAGTGCCCAGTGCGTTGATTGACTCAGCGCGAGCGTTAGCAGCCGCCAGAACGTCAGCCAGTTTGGCTTCCAGTTCAGCGCGACGTGCTTCGAAAAACTCTACGTTTTTCTTGGTAGCTGGAACAGCTTTACCCTGTGGTACCAGGAAGTTACGAGCGTAACCCGCTTTAACGTTTACCTGATCACCCAGGCTACCCAGGTTTGCTACTTTATCAAGCAGAATAACTTGCATTACCTTATCCTCTTAAAGTCGTTAATAGACGGCGGCCGATTACTGATGACGATCGGTATACGGCAGCAGGGACAGGTAGCGAGCGCGCTTGATGCAGCGAGCCAGCTGACGCTGGTATTTTGCACGAGTACCGGTGATGCGGCTCGGGACAATTTTACCGCTTTCGGTAATGTAGTTTTTCAACGTTGCGATGTCTTTGTAATCAATCTCAACAACGCCTTCCGCGGTGAAACGGCAGAACTTGCGACGACGGAAATAACGTGCCATATGGCTAGTCTCCAGAATCTATCAAATCAATCTGCTCGGCATGCAGAACCATTTTGCTCAGGCCGTTCTTTGCCTTGTGGCAAGAGATGAACCCCTGAACCGTTATGCGGCTGCCGACCGTTATACTGTGAGTAATGGCCTGGTTTTCGTGTCCGCTAATAATAACGGGCATTTGGCACCACGCCTGCCGGTGAAACCCGGCTTCCTCCTGCACAGAACGATGCTCAAGCACGAACTGGCAATGAGGAATTCCTGAGGGGCTGACCTTTCGAAGGGGAGGCCTGCACACAGTGCCAGACAACGCCAGACGGTTGGTCATCAGAAATTACTCTTCAGAATCCCCAGCATCAGAATCATCTGCGGTTTCGTTTGCGAAATCATCGCGACGCTCACGGCGCTCGTCTTTCGCTTTAACCATCGGAGATGCTTCGGTAACTGCGTGCTTAGTACGCATAACCATGCTGCGGATAACGGCATCGTTGAAGCGGAAGTTAGTTTCCAGCTCATCGATCGCTTCCTGCGGCGCTTCAACGTTCAGCAAAACGTAGTGAGCTTTGTGCAGTTTGTTGATCGGATAAGCCAGCTGACGGCGGCCCCAGTCTTCCAGACGATGGATCGTGCCTTCTGCTGCAGTGATTGCACCAGTGTAGCGCTCGATCATACCCGGAACCTGTTCGCTCTGGTCAGGATGGACCATAAAAACGATTTCGTAATGACGCATCGAATTGCTCCTTACGGATTATTCAGCCTCCTGTCTGGGTCAGCCGAGGCCCGGGGAGGCAAGGAACGTGTTAAAGGTCGGCTGAAAAATTGACGCGTCATAATACTTGCGCGCCCCGGGAAACTCAAGCTGATTGCGCAAATAATTCGCACACCGCGCGAAGCGGGGCTAAGTAAGTGATTTACCCTCACTCCCGGCATGAAGCGTCGTTTTTTTTGAACAACTGCATCAGAAATGGTCATCAATGCCCGTCAGATAAACGATTAAACTTTAATCAGAGAACTTACAGGACCAAAGGAGAAGCGTTAACCGTCACACAGCATGCAGTCGTGGAGCGTATATCATGAAAAAAATCGCAATCGCCGTAATAGCTGCGCTTTTGCTTAGTGCAAACGCGATAGCAGCCATCAAGATAGACGGCCGGCAGGCCAGAAACATGGATGATGTACAAAGCTTAGGCGTAATCTACATCAATCATAATTTCGCCACCGAGAGTGAGGCAGATCAGGCACTTAATGAAGAAACCGATGCGAAGGGCGCAAAATACTATCACGTGATACTGATGCGTGAGCCTGGCAGCAACGGAAATATGCACGTCAGTGCAGATATTTACCGATAACGCTTTAATGCCAGCACCAGGAATGCCAACGAAGAGAATATTGCCATAGTTTGCCTTGCCCCCTGCCCGTGGCGGCCTCAGTCCGTAACAGTTTGAAAACCAGACCTTCGCTTAGTGCTGTGTCCACATTACGTGGTTAGGATCAGTTTAAGCAGGACGAAAGAGTGTTATGAATGACTCTGAAATACCAGCAGTATCACCTGTTTTCGGTATTCCAGAGCAGTTGATCATTTCTGCCCGTAATAGGCATTCGGGCCATGCTTGCGCATGAAATGCTTGTTCATCAGGTAATCATCAATCCCGTGGAGATGCGGGTTAATTCCGCGGGCAATCCACGCCATTCGCGCCACCTCTTCCATGACTACCGCGTTATGTACGGCGTCGTGAGCGTCTTTTCCCCAAGCGAACGGACCGTGCTGATACACCACGATACCTGGCGTATGCAACGGCTCACGCTCGCCCAGCGTGTCGATTATCACCTTACCGGTGTTGAGTTCGTATTCGCCCTCCACTTCCGCCTGGGTGTGCGCACGCGTGCAGGGAATATTACCAAAGAAGTAATCCGCATGCGTGGTGCCCAGTGCCGGGATCGCCAGCCCCGCCTGTGCCCAGGCGGTGGCATGCGTCGAGTGGGTATGCACCACGCCGCCCAGAGAAGGATAACGCCGGTACAGCGCCAGATGCGTGGCGGTATCGGAAGAGGGCCGCCATTTGCCGTCCACGACGTTTCCTTCAAGATCGACCGTCACCATATCGTCAACGGTCATGGTGTCATACGCCACGCCGCTGGGCTTAATTACCACGAATCCCTGTTTACGATCGATAGCGCTGACGTTGCCCCAGGTGAAGGTCACCAGACCGTAACGCGGCAGATCCAGGTTGGCGTCGAAGACCTGCCGTTTGAGCTCAAGCATGTTCAGCCTCCAGCAGCCCTGCCCGCGCCATACGCTCGCGCACCCAATCCCGCGCTTTTGCCACTTCGCCAGCCGGATCATCTGACGTTTCGCTCCACATCTCAATCAGATACGGCCCGCAATAACCGGTCTGTTTAAGCGTCTGGAAGCAGCGTTCAAACTCCACCACTCCGGTACCGAACGGCACATTCTTGAACACGCCCGGGCGCGTATCTTTGACATGTACCGCCACGATATGGCCGACACCCGCCTGCAACTCCATTTGTACGTCATTATCCCAGGCCGACAAATTACCGATATCGGGATAGAGCTGGAACCACGGGTTATTCAGGTAGTGCGCATAGCCCAGCGCCTTGCTGATAGAGTTCATTAACGGGTAATCCATGATCTCCATCGCCAGCGTCACCTGCGCGCGGCTTGCCATCTCAACGCTCTCCTTCAGGCCGTCGCGAAAGCGTCGGCGAGTTTCATCGTTGGCTTCCTGGTAATAAACGTCATAACCCGCCAGCTGAATTACGCGGATGCCCACGTCCTGCGCAAAGCGTATGGCTTTGCGCATAATCTCCAGCCCCTGCGCACGCACGCTATCATCCTCGCTACCGAGCGGAAAGCGACGGTGAGCACTCAGGCACATAGAAGGTACACGCACGCCCGTATCAGCGACCGCACTTACCAGTGCCAGGCGCTGTTCACGGCTCCAGTTGAGTCTGGAGAGGCGTTCGTCCGTCTCATCTACTGACATTTCGACAAAATCGAAACCCAACTGCTTCGCCAGCTGTAACCGCTCCAGCCAGCACTCCCCAGCAGGAAGTGCCTTTTCATAGATACCAAGCGGAACCTGTTTAGACAGCATACCCGCTCCTTAGCCCCAAAGCTGAGCGATTGAACGTTTGAACTGACGTGCCGCTTCCACCGGTGACGCGGCATCACGAATGCTACGACCGGCTATAAATACGTGAATGGGAATACCCTTAAACAGCGGCAGATCGTCCAGCGCCAGCCCACCGGTGACGGTGACTTTGAAACCCATATCCGCCAGGCGTTTGATGGCGCTGATATCCGCCTCTCCCCACGACACCCCTGCGGCCTGAGCGTCACGGCTGCGATGATAAACCACCTGCTGGATACCGGCGTCACGCCACGATTGCGCCTGCTCCCAGGTCCAGAAGCCGGTCAGTTCAATCTGTATGTCTCCGTTGAACTCTTTTGCCACCTCCAGCGCACCTTTGGCGGTATTGATATCGGCACAGCAGATCACCGTGACCCAGTCCGCATGCGCTTCAAAACACATCCGGGAGAGGATTTTGCCTGCGTCAGCGATTTTGGCATCCGCCAGCACGATTTTATGCGGGTAGAGCGCCTTCAGGTCGCGAACGGCACGAACGCCTTCGCCTACGCACAGGATGGTACCGACTTCAATGATATCCACCTCTTCCGCAATCAGACGGGTGGTTTCGTAAGCGTGAGACAGCGTCTGGTTATCCAGCGCGACCTGCAACATGGGTAATGACATTTTCAACTCCTCTTAAACGGCCGCCGCCGTTGTTTCATCAATCAAATCAATAACATCCTGCTCAGTACGGCAGGCGCGTAAACGGTCAAAATTGGCGTCGTCTTCAAACAGATTGACGATCTGCATGATGCCCACCTCCTGATGGGTATTGGCATCAACAGCAGCCATGGTGATGAGAATATCGACCGGATCGTTATCTTCATGGTTGAACACCAGAGGCGTTTTCAGCGTCACCAGCGCAAAACCAGTCCTTTTGACCCCCTCTTCCGGGCGGCCATGCGGCATTGCCAGACCCGGCGCAATCACAAAGTAGGGCCCATGCTGCGCCACGCCATCGAGAATGGCCTGGTAGTAACGTGGCTCCACCACGTCAGCCTTCACCAGCAGATCCACGCTCAGTTTTACCGCTTCCTGCCAGGTACTGGCCTCGGCCTGTAACAGGATGGAATGATTGTCGGCCAGCGAATCGCGTAGTTTCATACAGCCTCCTTACTTCACGTCTTGCGGGAAATGCTCTTTGATCACTCCCAGCAGTTTTGGGCCGAAATCCGCAGGCGACAGCATGTTGCGCACGCCCACCACGTATTTATTACCCGTCACGGTAATTTCGCCGGCGATATGGGTAGAGGCGATGATGATGTCCGCACCGCTCAGCTCACTTTTGTATTCTCCTACCGCGCAGCTATTTACCGTGTGGTCTATGTTCGACTGGGTTAAAAATTGATCCACTTTCATTTTCATAATCATGGAGCTACCTTGCCCATTGCCACACACGGCCAGGATACGTACGGTCATAATCGAAACTCCTTAATGAGCAGACACGTCTGCTGTTTGTTTTTCCGCATCTTCTTCAGCCCGCAGCGAGCGGCCAGCGAAGAACATATAAACCAGTGCAATCAGGATGATGACGGTCATAAAGACCAGGCCGACGGAGGCGAAACCCTGCATTATCGGCGGAGCCAGAATTGACCAGTCCGCCATGCCCATCCAGGCGCTCATCCCGGTAAGTTTGACTGCCCACACGCAGCCGAAGATCTCAATCATGCCCATCACCAGGCAGATCTTGAGCGCCGCGCGCCAGCCGCCAAAGTGGTTAGCGAAAACGCCAATGGTGGCGTTGGAGAAGAACATCGGGATAAAGCCGGGGATAATCAGAATTGCGGAGCCGCAGCCCACCAGAATACCGACCGCAATCAACTGACCGATGGTGCCCCACATAAAGCCCCAAACCACGGCGTTGGGTGCAAAGCTGTAGATTGCCGCACAGTCAATGGCCAGCACGGCACCGGGGATCAGGCGCTGGGAGATACCGTTGAAGGCTTCAGACAGTTCGGCGACGAACATGCGCACGCCCTGGGTAATGATGAAAATCGCCACGGCAAAGGAGAAACCGGTTTGCAGGATGTAAATTGTCCAGTGCGTTTTATCCGCCATGGCCTGCACAACGTCAGTACCAAAGGAGAGCAGAATGGCACCGAAGAAGATGGTCATCACAATTGCCGTCGAGACGATGTTGTCATGGAAAATATTCAGCCAGCCCGGCAATTTGAGATCTTCAACGCTCTCTTCTTTTTTGCCCAGATACGGCGCAACTTTCCAGGCAATCCACGAGGCGAACTGCTGCTGATGGCCGATAGAGAAGCCGCAGCCGTCGGTCACGTCCTGCGTGGGCTTGTACATCATGTTGGAGGTGATACCCCAGTAAAGCGATACCAGCACTGCGGTGCAGATAATGGTGGTCCACATGGGGTAGTCGAAAATATAGAAAGAGACCGCAATCAGCCCCGCCTGCTGGAACATGATGTGTCCCGTCAGCATGATGGTGCGAATCCCGGTAATGCGGCGCAGCAGAACATAAATGATATTCAGCGCCAGTGCCAACAGTACGGCGTATCCCACCCAACTGTAGGCCTCTCCCATGCGATCGATGGTAGCCATCATTGAGGCGTAGGTGTCTGAGATTGCGCCATTAATGCCATACACCTCCGACATTTTGGCGACCACCGGCTTAAAGGTGCTGGTCAGAATGCCTGAACCCGCCTGCAACAACATAAAACCGATGATGGTTTTGATGGTGCCCTTGATGATAACGCTGACGCTTTTACGCAGCAGGATGTAGCCCAGACACGTCACGATACCCAGCAACAAGGGGGCGTTAGTCATTACCTGATTGAAGAATACGGTAAAGACGTTGTAGAGGATCTCCATAACTCTCTCCAGAAATGAGAACACGGCGGGCTAATCCCAGCGTGGTTGGTGCCATCACTCTATTAATCACAAATAATCACCACAAGATTGAATTTGATTATTTGTGAGCTATCACGCAAATTATTTCCCTGCCGGTAGTAATGATTTTCAATCCCGCCTGATAAAAACATAAAAACACTTACAATTCATGCAATTGATTCACATAAAATGCTATTGTAAACTTCTGGAAGTGGGTACACCTTCAGGATTTGCGAGCTAAATCGCGTAATTTAGCCGTTGCAAAGCGCATCGAATGGTGCCAGCATTAATCATAACAAGTCACCACATGATTATTTTTGATTAATACCAGGAGTCAAAACGATGAGTAAAGTGAACACTATCACCCGTGAGTCATGGATTTTGAGCACTTTCCCGGAATGGGGTAGCTGGCTGAATGAAGAGATTGAGCAGGAACAGGTTGCGCCTGGGACCTTTGCGATGTGGTGGCTGGGTTGCACGGGCATCTGGTTGAAATCAGAAGGTGGCAGCAATATTTGCGTCGATTTCTGGTGCGGCACGGGCAAGCAGAGCCACGGTAACCCACTGATGAAAAAAGGCCATCAGATGCAGCGTATGGCAGGGGTTGAAAAACTGCAGCCTAATCTGCGTACTACGCCGTTTGTGCTGGATCCCTTCGCCATTCGCCAGATCGACGCCGTGCTCTCTACACACGATCATAACGATCATATCGACGTGAACGTGGCGGCAGCGGTCATGCAAAACTGCGCAGACGATGTGCCGTTCATCGGGCCGCAGACCTGCGTGGATTTATGGGTCGGCTGGGGAGTACCGAAAGAGCGCTGCATCGTAATGAAGCCTGGCGATGTGGTAAAAATCAAAGACGTTGAAATCCACGCGCTGGATGCCTTTGATCGTACCGCCCTGATTACCCTGCCCGCCGACCAGAAAGCGGCTGGCGTGCTGCCAGACGGTATGGATGAACGCGCGGTAAACTATTTGTTCAAAACCCCCGGTGGTTCGCTGTATCACAGCGGTGACTCACATTACTCCAACTACTACGCGAAACACGGCAACGCGCATCACATCGACGTAGCGCTAGGTTCTTACGGCGAGAACCCGCGCGGTATCACCGACAAAATGACCAGCGCCGATATGCTGCGAATGGCGGAAGCGCTGAATGCCAAAGTGGTTATCCCGTTCCACCATGATATCTGGTCTAACTTCCAGGCCGACCCTCAGGAAATTCGCGTGCTGTGGGAGATGAAAAAAGATCGCCTGAAATACAGCTTCAAGCCGTTCATCTGGCAGGTAGGAGGCAAGTTCACCTGGCCACTGGATAAAGACAATTTCGAGTACCACTACCCGCGCGGCTTTGATGATTGTTTTAGCCTTGAGCCCGACCTGCCGTTCAAATCATTCCTCTGACAGTCAAGCCAGATCGCCAGACCCCAGCGTCTGGCAATTTCATTTTTATTTTAGTAATTTCACGCTATTTCAAATATCATCTTTTAAAATCAATTTTTTTCGGAATAGCTCATGACGGAAGCGCAACGGCATCAAATTTTACTGGATCTCCTGGCGCAATCCGGGTTTGTCACCGTCGAGAAAGTGATCGATCGTCTGGGAATTTCCCCGGCGACGGCGCGTCGGGATATCAACAAGCTGGATGAAAGCGGTAAGCTAAAAAAAGTGCGTAACGGTGCGGAAGCCATCAGCCAGCAGCGTCCCCGCTGGACGCCGATGAACATCCATCAGGCGCAAAATCACGACGAAAAAGTACGGATTGCCAGAGCGGCCTCTCAGTTGGTAAACCCTGGAGAGAGCGTCGTGATCAACTGCGGCTCCACGGCGTTTCTTCTGGGCCAGGAGATGTGCGGGAAACCGGTGCAGATCATCACCAACTATTTGCCGCTCGCTAACTATCTCATCGACAAAGAGCATGAAAGCGTGGTGATCATGGGCGGCCAGTACAATAAAAGCCAGTCCATTACCCTCAGCCCCCAGGACCACGAAAACCACCTCTATGCCGGACACTGGATGTTTACCAGCGGTAAAGGCCTTACCGCTGATGGACTGTATAAAACCGATATGCTGACCGCGATGGCGGAACAAAACATGCTTAACGTGGTTGGCAAGCTGGTGGTGCTGGTCGATAGCAGCAAAGTCGGCGAGCGCGCGGGCATGCTGTTCAGCCGTGCAGAGCAGATCAACATGGTGATCACCGGCAAAACCGCTAGCCCGAAGGTTCTCCAGAAGCTGGAAGATCAGGGCGTGAAAATTCTGCTCGTTTAAAGATGCTGGCTGAAAAAAGCGACCGTGGCATCCAGCGCCATCGGCGTGATGCGATGACGAACGCCCGCTTCCCACAGGCAGGTCAGATTGTTGTCCAGCCCTTCACGCTGCAGAGCCTGCTGCAGGCGAAAGGTTTCGGCTGCGGGAACGACATCGTCCGCATCGCCATGCCATAACAACAGCGGGCGGTCGGCCAGACGCGGCAAGGCCCGGGAGACCTCCCATTGTGCCAGTAACCCTTCAATTTTCATGAAGTCCTGCGGTGGAAATAGCGTTTGTGAAAGCGTGGTGAAATAGCCGGAACCCATCAGACAGGCAACGGACTTCACTTCAGGATACTGCGTCATGATCCCCAGTGCTGTCATGCCTCCCATGGATGCCCCGGCTACCGCCAGACGTTCGCCCTCCACCCATCCAGCCTGATAAAGCGCATCGCGCAGCCCGGAAAATTCGTCCAGACTAGCGTGCAGTATTTGCCAGAACTGACCAAGCCGCGCCTGTTCGTCACCGCTAAACCGTGCGCCGTGGTCGGGCGCATCTGGCATAACGACACGGAACCCGGCCCGGGCCAGCGCCACGGCAAAATAGCTGTAGACCAGCTTTGATGAGGTAAATCCATGATAAAAAACCACCACAGGCAGGGGATGATCGCCTTTTCCTGCGGGGATGGCATGTAATATTTCATGGCCGCCGAGACGGCATGTTTCAAGTTCAATCATTGTCGCTCCTGTGCTTATGAATGATTCATAATGTTGAGAACTGGGTTACGCTTTCACGCTATTTTCATTCGAATTTCACGGCCCAGATAACACTTCGGGAACATTCCCCCCCAACTAAACTTATAGACAACTACACTATGGCTATCAGGAAAAGAGATAAGGTTATGCGCAGTTTAACTGCTTTATTGCTGGTCTCTCTGCTCAGCGGCTGTAACGCCCTACAGGGGACACCGCAGCCCGCTCCGCCGGTTGCCGATCATCCGCAGGAAATTCGACGTAATCAGACAGAAGGATTACAGCGAATGGGAACGATCTCCGCGCTGGTTCGCGGTTCCCCGGATGACGCGGAAGAAGCAATAAAAGCACAGGCCGTTGCCGCCAAAGCGGATTACTATGTCGTCATTATGATCGATGAAACTATCGTTACGGGACAGTGGTATTCACAGGCTATTTTGTATCGTAAGTAGAGGTCATTATTTGAACGGCATTTACACGGCTTTGCGTCTATAGACATTTTCCTGTCCACAATAAACTCCATGCCCGCACCAATGGAAGTGAGTTTATTCGCGAAGGATTGCCCGGCGGATACCGGAGACATGTGAAATGGAGCTTACGATGAACCGAACTCTTGCTTTGACCACGCTGTTGCTTTCCGCAGGTCTGTTGAGCACGACCGCGCAGTCAGCTGAATTTGCGAGCGCTGATTGCGTAACGGGCCTGAATGAAATTGGCCAGATCTGCGTAAATAACATTACAGGGAGCCCGTATGATGTTGAACGTGTCGTTGCATTAAAGGCCGATGAACAGGGCGCCTCCTGGTATCGGATCATTGAGATGCAGGAAGATAGCCATGTCGATCGCTGGCGGGTTCAAGCCATTCTGTATGCCTGATTCTCTCCCGGATAAAAGCCACTTATTTTTAGTGGCTTTTCGTTTATGCAAATTTTTTACCCGCCAAACATTTCTTTAAAAATAAGTAATTAACAAATTGTTACATTAATTGAATAAATGTTATCGTGTCTTTGCCGTTGAAGAGCCATACCTTTTCAATGATGAGCAATTATGATCAATTTTTTCCGCCGTGCAGGTCTGGGCACTAAGCTATCGCTGCTAACTGGCGTGAGTGTCGCCATTCTGTTTCTGCTTTTTACGTTTCTGCTCAGCCATAAAGCCAGCCAGCAGCTTGAAGCTCTCGCCGTAGAAGATCTGCATAATCAATCTACCGGCATGGTCGATATGGTTCAGATGTTTAACACCAGCCTGAGCGAAGAGGTTGAAAGTTATACCCGGCTGTTCACGACCTTCCTGCCTCAGCCGTTTAACGTCGATAATAGCGAGCCGCGGACGATTAATGGTCTTAGCATGCCCCTGCTAAAAGGTGGCGATGTTGAACTCCATGAAAATAACACCTTTTCTGACGACTTCCTGAAGCGTACGGGAGCGATCTCCACGCTCTTCGTGCGCTGCGGTAACGATTTTGTCCGCGTCGCCACCTCCCTGCGCAAAGAAAATGGCGATCGCGCTATGGGTACGGTTCTGGACTCGTCCAGTCCGGCTTTCGCAGCCGTCACTAAGGGAGACGTCTACCGGGGTCTGGCGCTGCTGTTCGGTAAACGCTACATCACCCAGTATCAGCCGATCAAAAATGCGGAGGGTCAGGTCATTGGGATCATCTTTGTCGGGGTGAACATTACCCACTCCTGGAACGTTATGCGCGAGAAAATCCTCAACCGACGCCTGGGCGAGAGCGGACATTTCTTTGTTCTGGATCGCAGTAGCGGCAAGAACCACGGCCACTTTCTCTTCCACCCGAGCGCGGAAGGGCAAACGCCAGCGTGGGACAGCGCCACTCAGCAACGGCTGCTGAGCGATAAATCCGGCACCCTGGAACGGGTCAGTGCTGATGGTCGCACGCTTAAAATGGCCTTTACCCCGCTACCCGGCTGGAACTGGACCATTGTGGGTGAAGTGGATAAATCCGCCCTGCTATTAAGTGTAACCACCATGCGCGACCGTTTCCTGCTGGCAGGCGTGCTACTTTCGGCCCTCTTCGCTGGTCTGTTTGTGGTGATTATCCGTCGGCTTCTGACGCGTCCCCTGCGCGATGTCATTCACCTGGCTCGCCAGTATGCGGCAGGTGACCTGCGGGCCAACCTGCCCGTAACGCGCCAGGACGAAGTGGGTCAACTTATTTTCGCCATCAATGGAATTGGTGAAGGACTGCAAAAAATTGTCCTCCAGGTTCGCGACGCCGCAGGCGAGATCCATTTGGGGACAAACGCGCTGGCAGCCGACACCGGAGAGATCTCCGGACAAATTAACAAGCAGGCCAGCAGCGTAGAAGAGACGTCCGCCAGTATGGAAGAGCTGGCGGCGACCGTGCAGCAAAATGCGGCGAATATGGAGCAAACGCAGCAACTGGTCAGTGAAACCTCGCGCGCGGTGCATCAGGGCGGCGAGACGGTGACGCGCGCGGTTACCACCATGGATGATATTCGCGACGCATCGAAACGTATCGAAGACATTACGCGGGTGATTGAATCTATCGCTTTCCAGACCAACATTCTGGCGCTAAATGCCGCTGTAGAAGCCGCACGCGCAGGTGAGCACGGTAAAGGCTTTGCCGTGGTGGCGCAGGAAGTTCGCGCCCTGGCGGCACGCAGCGCCAACGCGGTGAAGGAGATTGAGCAACTGATTGGCGATACGCTGAATAAAGTGAGCGAAGGCCACGCGCTGTCTGAGCAGACGCGCATGGCGATGGATTCCATCATTGCGCACATTGATAACATCAGCCAGTTGGTCACGGAAATTAACCACGCCTCCCGCGAGCAATCCGCCGGGATTGGACAGGTGAATCTGGCCATGACCCATATCGGTGAAGCGTCGCACATTAATGCCGACCGCGTATCACGTAGCGAACAGACGGCACAAACGCTGCGCGAGAAAGGTTCACACCTCACACACCTGGTCAGTCTGTTCCAGCTTAAAGGCTAACCGACCCTGCCCGTGGCGCGCAACAGCAGGTCATTCTGTACCGGTTTGCTCAGCAACGTTCCGCCACGGGTATCCAGCATCATGCGGCACCACGCCTGCGCCACGGGCGGTGATGCGTGCCGCAGCATCTGGCTGCCAGCGCCCAGTAAAAAGAGCTGTTGTGCGATCTCCCTGCCCTGCGCCTCCTGCGGTTTACGCACGTTTTGCTGCAGTTGACGCCAGGCGCGATCGAAGTGCCGGTCTTGCCCTTTCACCTGCGCAAAATCGTCGCTGAGCAGGCCAAGAATACCGGGCTGCTTCGCCAGCACGCGCAGGACATCCAGACACATGATATTGCCCGAACCTTCCCAGATGCTGTTGACCGGGATTTCACGATAAAGCCGTGGCAGTTCACTCTCTTCGCAATACCCGGCCCCGCCCAGCACCTCCATGGCCTCTGCCACGAAGGGAATACCTGCTTTGCAGATGCTGAACTTCGCCGCAGGTGTGAAAAGCCGCGCCCAGGCCGCCTCTTGCGGGTCGGCGCGTTTATCCCACGCGCGGGCAAGGCGGAATAACAGCGCGGTTTGCCCCTCCAGCATCAACGCCATGCGGCTTAATACCTCACGCATCAAAGGCTGTTCAATCAAATTTTTGCCGAAGGTCTGGCGCTGATGAGCATGATAGAGCGCGACGGATAACGCCCGACGCATCAGCCCGTGGCTACCAAGCGCGCAGTCAAAACGCGTCAGCCCGCCCATCTTCAGGATATGCCGCACGCCTTCGCCCTCTTCACCCAGAAGCCAGCCTGAGGCATCGAAAAACTCCGCTTCGCTGCTGGCGTTGGCGCGGTTGCCCAGCTTATCTTTCAGGCGCTCCAGGTGCACGGCATTGCGATGCCCGTCAGGCAGAAAGCGCGGCACAAAAAAGCAGGACAAACCCCCCTTAGCCTGGGCCAGCACCAGGTGGGCATCGCTTTGTGGTACAGAGAAAAACCATTTGTGACCCATCAGCCGATAACTGCCGTCACTGCATTTTTCCGCTCTGGTGGTATTGCTGAGGACGTCCGATCCGCCCTGCTTTTCCGTCATCCCCATGCCGATCAATAGACCGCGTTTTTGCCCACCGGGAACGAAATGCGGATCATAACGATCGCTCAGTAAGGGATCTATCCAGCCCTGGAAGAGTTTAGGTAGCGACTGTTGCAGCAGCGGCGTGGCGGCAAAGGTCATGGTGATGGGACACAGCGTTCCCGCTTCCACCTGGGCATGCAGAACAAAGCGAGCCGCCCGGGCGACGAAGGATCCTTTACGGGCCTCCTCTTCCCACGCCAGATTGTGTACCCGGTTGGCGCACAACCCCTGCATCAGCAAATGCCATGCCGGGTGGAAACGAACGTCATCAAGCCGCGCTCCCGTAGCATCAAAACGTAACAGCTCCGGCGGGTTAACATTGGCGAGCCTGCCAAGTTCCAGCGATTCCGCCGTGCCTAACTGTTGTCCAATACTGGCGAGTAGCTCGCTATCCCACCCGGCCCCTTCGCGAGTAATGGCATCGCGCAGGGCACAATCAGAGAGGAAAAGATTGCTGTTAGAGAGCGGGGCGGGTTGATTAAAAACGGTATGCGTCTGCCAGTGCATGCTGTGTCCCTCCTTCAGTGGCAATGGAGATAAGTATGGACAGGCTGCAGGCTTACTGCATGGGAGGAAGATCACAGGATGGCGATCGCGGTGCGCTGAGGGCCATTGGTGAAATGAATTTTGCCCGGTGGCGCTGCGCTTACCGGGCGAAACAGGCTACCCGCGCTGGCGCACCGCTTCAAACAGACAGATACCCGTTGCAACAGAAACGTTCAGAGACGATACGCTACCGGCCATCGGAATGCTAATCAGCTCATCGCAGTGCTCGCGCGTCAGACGCCGCATCCCTTCGCCTTCCGCACCCATCACCAGCGCCAGACGACCGGTCATTTTGCTCTGGTACAGGGTGTGATCCGCTTCGCCAGCCGTACCGACGATCCAGATATTCTCCTCCTGCAGCAGACGCATGGTGCGCGCCAGGTTAGTGACGCGGATCAGCGGGACATTTTCCGCCGCGCCACAGGCCACTTTTTTGGCCGTCGCGTTGAGCTGCGCGGAGCGATCTTTCGGTACGATCACCGCATGCACGCCAGCGGCATCGGCGCTACGCAAGCATGCACCGAGGTTGTGCGGATCGGTCACGCCGTCAAGGATCAGGAAGAACGGTTTATCCAGTTCGGCTATCAGATCCGGCAGATCGTTTTCCTGATACTGACGGCCCGGCTTCACGCGGGCAATAATGCCCTGGTGAACCGCGCCCTCACTTTTCTCATCCAGGAACTGGCGGTTCGCCAGTTGGATAACCACGCCCTGAGCTTCCAGCGCATGGATCAGCGGCATCAGACGTTTATCTTCCCGCCCTTTCAGAATAAACACTTCCTGAAAGCGCTCTGGTGCGCGCTCCAGCAGGGCCTGCACCGCGTGGATGCCGTAAATCATTTCACTCATTGATAGTTCTCGTTATGACTTTTCTTTTCCCTCTCCCACCGGGAGAGGGTCAGGGTGAGGAGGAATTACTCCGCCTGCTGTTTTTTCGCGGCGCGCTTCGCTTTGGTCGCCGCCGCTATTTTCTGCGTCTTTGTGGACGGCTTTTTCGCTTTCCGGGCGTCTTTCTTCGCCGCCTTAGGCTTCTGTTTTTGCTCGCCACGGAACGCGCTGTCAGGCTCAAAGTTTACCTTTTTACCGGCCTGTCGACGTCGACCGCCTGCATTACCGTTTCCGCCTTTTTTCGCTTTCTCGCGCTCAGTTTTGCCCACGTTACGCGGGGCGCGCTCGCTGGAGATGAGGCTAAAGTCGATTTTACGGTCGTCCATATTCACGGCTTCAACCTTCACCTCCACGCGGTCACCCAGGCGATAGGTCTGGCCGCCTGATTCGCCAATCAAGCGCTGGCCAACCTGGTCGTAACGGTAATAGTCGTTATCCAGGCTGGAAACGTGCACTAGACCGTCGATAAACAGCTCATCGAGGCGGACGAAAAAGCCAAAGCCGGTCACGCTGGCAATCACGCCTTTGAAGACGTTACCGACCTGATCGAGCATAAAGTCACACTTCAGCCAGTCAGCCACGTCGCGGGTCGCTTCATCGGCACGGCGTTCAGCCATGGAGCAGTGCTGGCCCAATTGCAGCACTTCTTCCATTGAGTAGTGATAGCCGCCGGTTTCAGTTGTGTTCCCTTTATGACCCTGCTCCTGCGCCAGAAGATATTTGATCGCCCGGTGCAAAGAGAGGTCCGGATAACGGCGGATCGGCGAGGTAAAGTGGGCATAGGATTGCAGCGCCAGACCAAAGTGGCCGCGGTTTTCCGGATCGTAAATCGCCTGTTTCATAGAGCGCAGCAGCATTGTCTGCAGCATTTCTGCGTCAGGACGATCGCTGATGGACGTCAGCAGTTCAGCGTAATCGCGTGGCTCTGGCTTGTTGCCGCCAGGCAGCTCCAGACCCAGTTCAGAAAGCACGGAACGGAACGAGGTGATGGCTTCCGTCGTGGGCTTATCGTGAATACGGAACAGCGCCGGCTCTTTGGCTTTCTCAACGAAGCGTGCCGCTGAGATGTTCGCCAGGATCATGCACTCTTCAATCAGCTTGTGCGCATCGTTACGCTGGGTCTGCTCGATACGCTCAATACGCCGTTCGGCGTTGAAGATGAACTTCGCCTCTTCGCTCTCAAAGGAGATCCCGCCGCGCTCTTCACGAGCTTGCTCCAGCGTTTTGTAGAGGTTATGTAACTCTTCGATGTGTTTCACCAGCGGCGCGTACTGTTCACGCAGATCCCGGTCGCCCTGCAGCATATGCCAGACCTTAGTGTAGGTCAGACGCGCATGAGAGCTCATCACCGCTTCATAGAATTTATAGCCGGTCAGACGACCTTTGGTCGAGATGGTCATCTCACAGACCATACAGAGGCGGTCAACCTGCGGATTCAGGGAGCACAGCCCATTGGAGAGCACTTCCGGAAGCATAGGTACCACCTGAGACGGGAAGTACACCGATGTGCCACGGCTGCGCGCTTCGTTATCCAGCGGCGTATTTGAACGTACGTAATAGCTGACGTCCGCAATCGCTACCCATAAGCGCCAGCCGCCGCCGCGTTTTTTCTCACAGTAGACGGCATCATCGAAGTCACGGGCATCTTCACCATCGATGGTAACTAACGGGAGATCGCGCAGATCCACGCGGCCTGCTTTAGCCTCTTCCGGTACCTGTTCTTGAAGATCTTTGATCTGTTCTTCAACGGCTGTCGGCCAGACGTAGGGGATCTCATGGGTGCGCAGCGCCATATCGACCGCCATGCTGGTGCCCATATTATCGCCCAGTACCTCAACAATTTTGCCTACCGCTTTGGTGCGCCGGGTTGGACGCTGGGTGAGTTCAACCACCACCACAAAGCCCATGCGTGCGCCCATTACCTCTTCAGGCGGGATCAGGATGTCGAAGCTCAGACGGCTGTCGTCCGGCACCACAAAGCCCACGCCCGCATCGGTGAAATAGCGGCCCACAATCTGGCTGGTTTTTGGTACCAGTACGCGTACCACGCGCGCTTCCCGACGGCCTTTACGATCGGCACCCAGCGGCTGGGCCAGGATCTGGTCACCGTGGATACACATCTTCATCTGTTCAGATGAGAGATAGAGATCGTCCTTGAGGCCTTCCACGCGCAGGAAACCGAAGCCATCGCGGTGACCAATGACGATGCCCTTCAGCAGGTCGAGGCGTTCTGGTAGCGCGTAGCACTGGCGGCGGGTAAAGACCAGTTGCCCGTCACGCTCCATGGCGCGCAGGCGACGGCGAAGGCCTTCAAGTTGCTCTTCACCTTCAATGTTTAATTCAACGGCAAGTTCTTCACGATTGGCGGGTTTTTCGCGTTTTGTTAAGTGTTCGATGATGAACTCGCGGCTGGGGATAGGATTCGCGTATTTTTCAGCTTCGCGCTCCTGGAAAGGATCATGTGACATGTCGGTTCCTCCGTTGTCAGCTCCGGTGGAAATTTTCTTCATTCCACCAGCAATAATTTATAAAGCGGTTGATTCTCTTCAACCAAATCGGCCAGCGTGTAGTTATCCAGTTCCTTGAGAAAACTTTGCACGGCCTTATAAAGTGCCTTTTTCAGGCGGCAAGCGGGGGTAATGTGGCAGAACTCGCTGCTGCAGTTCACCAGAGACAATGGCTCCAGTTCACGGACCACATCCCCGACACAAATACTCTGTGCCGGTCTACCAAGGCGAATTCCCCCATTCTTCCCGCGAACGGCAGCAACGTATCCGGCACGACTAAGTTGATTGATTATTTTGACCATATGATTACGGGACACACCGTAGACCTCTGTCACTTCAGAGATACTGGTCATCCTCCCATCGGGTAACGACGCCATGTAAATCAGCGCACGTAAGCCGTAATCGGTGAAACTTGTTAACTGCACATCAACCTCAGGAAAAGGGAAAACGCGGTCAAACCGCTGAGATATTCATTAATGATGATAAACCAGCCAGATAGTTGGCGGCTAATTTATTTGACAGGCGGGACTAAAAAGTGGGGGATCCGGGTGGCGCTAAGCTTATCTGGCCTACGGGTCTCCCCGCAGGCCAGCGGTAACGAAGATTAGGCGTCGAACGGGTCGCGCAGGATCATCGTTTCAGTACGATCCGGGCCGGTAGAGATAATATCGATCGGCACTTCCGTCAGTTCTTCAATACGCTTGATGTAATCCAGCGCCGCCTGCGGCAGGCCGCTACGCTCTTTCACGCCGAAGGTCGTTTCAGACCAGCCCGGCATGGTTTCGTAGATTGGTTCAATGCCTTCCCAGTCGTCAGCGGCCAGCGGAGTGGTCGTCACTTCGCGGCCATCTGGCATCCGGTAGCCCACGCAGATTTTCACCTCTTTCAGGCCATCCAGCACGTCCAGCTTGGTCAGGCAGAAGCCAGACAGGGAGTTGATCTGCACCGCACGACGCACGGCAACAGCATCCAGCCAGCCGGTACGACGACGACGACCGGTGGTCGCGCCAAACTCGTTACCCTGCTTGCACAGGAACTCGCCGGTTTCATCAAACAGTTCGGTCGGGAATGGACCTGCACCCACGCGAGTGGAATAAGCTTTGATAATACCCAGAACGTAATCCACATAACGTGGGCCCAGGCCAGAGCCGGTCGCCACACCACCGGCGGTGGTGTTAGAAGAGGTGACGTACGGATAGGTACCGTGGTCGATGTCCAGCAGGGTACCCTGTGCACCTTCAAACATAACGAAATCGCCACGCTTGCGCGCCTGGTCCAGCAGATCGGACACATCCACCACCATACCGGTCAGAATGTCGGCCACCGCCATGACATCGTCCAGGACTTTCTGGTAGTCAACGGCGTCAGCTTTGTAAAAGTTCACCAGCTGGAAGTTGTGATATTCCATCACTTCTTTGAGTTTTTCAGCGAAGGTGGCTTTGTCGAAGAGATCGCCCACGCGCAGACCGCGACGAGCGACTTTATCTTCGTAAGCCGGGCCGATACCACGACCGGTAGTACCAATCGCTTTCGCGCCACGTGCTTTTTCGCGCGCAACGTCCAGCGCAACATGATAGTCAAGGATCAGCGGACAGGCTTCTGAGAGCAGCAGACGCTCACGAACCGGGATACCACGGTCTTCCAGACCTTTCATCTCTTTCATCAGCGCTGCAGGAGACAGCACAACGCCGTTACCGATGATGCTGGTGACGTTTTCGCGAAGAATACCTGATGGAATAAGATGGAGGACGGTTTTTTCACCGTTGATTACGAGAGTATGGCCAGCGTTATGACCACCCTGATAGCGTACAACATATTTAGCACGTTCAGTCAGAAGATCGACGATCTTCCCTTTACCTTCGTCACCCCATTGGGTGCCCAGTACGACAACGTTGTTACCCATTTTCAAAATCACCGATTGCTTAAAAATGGATTCTACCATCGCTTTTTCAGATATACAGCACTTTTTGACCCTAAAATACGCCACATTCGTCTACTTTTCGTTCAGCCAATCGTTTTCCTCAACATGTAGTAGATCACGATGCCAGCCACCACAAGACCACCGCCAAAGCGGCGTAAAATCGTGTCCGGCAGTTGGCTCAGGGTAGCGATCATCCGCCGCCATGCGCGGGGATAAAGCATCGGGCCAAGGCCTTCAAGGACCAGAACGAGGGCCAGCGCCAGCCAGATCGTTGAATTCATATTGCTTCCTTTATAAAACTGCCTGCGGTGCAGGCAGTCGTGATAGCTAGAGGCTCATCCCTCCGTCAACCGTCAGGCACTGACCGGTTATCCACGGGCTCTCATCTGACATTAAAAACTGCACGGCTGAGACCACATCTTCCGGCTTACCGATACGCCGAAGAGGAATTTGGCGAGCCAGTACTTTAAACTTGTCGGCTGGCATTGTCTTTAACATCTCGCTGTCAATCATACCGGGCGCCACACAATTGACACGCAGGCCGAAACGTCCCACTTCCAGCGCCAGCGAACGGCATAAGCCAATCATCGCCGCTTTACTCGCGCTGTAAGCAGTCTGGCCCACATTGCCTCTCACCGCGCCCGACACAGACGAGATAAAGACCACAGCCCCCTTGCCCTGCGCCATCATTGAGGGCAGCAAAACCTGATTCCAGTAAAATAACGCATTCAGATTGGTGTTCATTACCTGGCGCCATCTCTCCCCCGTTTGCGAGATATGTAAAGCATCCAGCGTAACGCCTGCATTATGTACAACCCCGACGGGTGCCCCGAGGCGCTCTACCAGCATGGCTCCCGTTTGCCCAACCAATGCATCGTTGCCGCCATCGCATTGTATGGCCTCAACCGACCCGCCTGCTTCAGCGCAGTGCGCGAGGGTATCAAGGCAGGCTTGTTGATCGTTATGCCAAGTAAAGACGACATGCACCTGCGTTGAAAACGCCGTGACCAAAGCCCGGCCTATCCCCTTGCTTCCGCCGGTTATCAGCACCCAGGGCCGTAAGAAATCATGCTTTACCATCGGCAATGACCTGACAAAGCTGTCCCAGCGTAATGTCCGGGTGATTAATAAAGAGTTCAGGCGTCAGCGTGATCGCAAAATCACGTTTCACCGTAACCATCATTTCGACATAGTCCAGGCTATCAAGCTCCAGCTCGCTGAGCCGGGTCTCGGGTGCCAGCGTTTCTGCCTCTAAATCTTTGACGTCGGCCAGCAGACCAACAATGTTGGCCCACACTTGCGAAGAGTTTTCCATGTAATGTCCTTATTAGTTTGAAACGGCCACAGGCCAGGTTTTTAGCGTCACGGCTGTCGTCATCACCATTTTTCCTTCAGACAGGCAGGCGGCACGCATCTGTAAAATAAAACCATTCTGGCGGTCGCCCATCACCAGCGATGGGAGGGGAGCACAAGTCAGAACAGGGGGAAGGGCCGGTAAAGAAAAAAGATCGTACGTAAGCCAGATGTCGTGGTGAGTTTGCACGATGGGTAGCAACAGAAAGACGTCCCCCAGCGTTTGGGCCTGGAGTTCAGGCAGCACGCGGTGGACGACAGCCATTGATTCCGGGGCATCAACGATCAGTTTAAAAAGCAGTGCATCGAGATAACACCAGTCGCGTCGCGAGAAGGGATAGCGGAACGTGTTATCGGTTTTTAACGGCCTTAGAGACAGGTCCGCTGGTGTGACAAACGGGTTCGCTTTCTCCTCAAGGCGGCCGCTGAAACAACAGATTCCCGTTGAGGAATGACGGATTTCGCCTTGAACGCCCCTGGTGTCGGGCAATGCCGTCAGCGCGTAGGAGGTATCGGTCAACAAAGGCTGACGTAAACGGATCCCACAGTGCAGCTCGCCTGCGCGGGTCGCTTTCCACGAGTGCGCCATCTGCTGTTTGAGATCCCACATCGCGCGCATACCGTGAACGGTAACATCGTCAGCGCCTGCCGCCTGCGCGGCCGCACGGTCGAAATGAATGGGGTTGTGATCCCCGGAAAAAACAGCCCAGCGCTGCGCATCTTCTGACGTCCATTTCATTGTTCAGCCCGCCTCAGAACCAGTGCCGCATTGGCGCCGCCAAAGCCAAAGCTGAGATTCAGAGCGTAGGTAAGGGTGGCCTGTCGATGCCCCTCGGCGACGAAATCGAGATCGCATTGCGGATCGGCACTACTCAAATGGTGAGTGGCAGGCACAGTGCCGTGCCGTATTGCCTGCAGGCAAACAATGGTTTCAAAGCTACCGGCCGCTGCGATCAAATGCCCTGAGTAGGATTTTGTGCTAGAGACGGGGATACGATAAGCCGCGTCGCCAAAAGCCAGTTTGATTGCCTCACATGCGTTCTTATCGTTGAGCTGGGTTGAGGTGCCGTGAGCGTTAATGTAATCAACGTCATCATGCGCTATGCCCGCCTGCTGAAGAGCAAACGCAATCGTCGCCACTCTTGCCAGTTTATCGTCCGCTGGTGCGGTAAAGTCGGTGGCATCGGAGAAATTTCCATACCCCACAATTTCGCCCAACAGCGTCGCGCCGCGGGCAATAGCAGACTCCCGTTCTTCCAGACACACTACGGCTGCGCCTTCCGATAAGACGAATCCACTGCGGTTGAGGCTGAATGGGCAGCACGCCCGGGTGATGTCCTCCTGCTCGCGGCTCAGCGCACGCAGAATATCGATATTCCAGATAGAGGTATTACTGCGCAGCGACTCGCCGCCGCCCGCCAGCATCATGGATGCCCGTCCAGAGCGGATAGCCTCAAAGGCGTCGCCGATGGCAATAGTCCCCGTGGCACAGGCCGCCACGGGAGTATTTTGATATCCCCTCAATCCCCAAAACTGACTGCATGCCGCCGTTGCCACATTGGGCATCGAAAAAATACAACCAAAGGTCGAGCCGAGTCCCGTATCACGGTATTGATCGTGATTGGCAATCGATTCATCTTGCCCAGCCCAGCCGGTGCCGATGATCGCGCCGCATGCGGTATCGGGGTAATAGTCCTGAGGATGGCCATCGCCAAACGCTTGTTCTATCGCCTCTTTTGCCGCCGCCATGGACAGGCGGGCAAACCGGGGTAAACGTCGGCGAATAGATGCCGGAACAAAGCGAATCTCGGGTTCATTTTCCAGCTCACCATAAAAGCAGGAATGAATACCTGCGGCGGAAAGATTGTGTTTTTGGTAGCCTAAGCGATAATCCATAATGGACTGCCAGCTCTGTGCGGCACTCATGCCCAGCGGCGTAACGGCGCCATATCCTGTTACGACGACCCTGCGTATCTGTTGTTTAATCATGTTCCCTCATTATTCCGGTTGACGGATGTTCCTGTTTCTTCCTGATTGAACGTAAGCCATAACGTCAGAGCGCTGGTGAGATAGTCGTAGTTCACACTCTGCAGCGTATTCTTCGCCAGTAGCCATGCGCTTTCTGCATTTAGCGCATCCTGGAGGCTGGTTTCTCCCTGCGCATAGCGCATTTTTTCCTGCTGCCACAACGCCTGGCTAAGCTCCAGATTACGGTTGTTCATGTTGTACTGGTTAAGCGCGTGCCGGCTGTCGGAATAGGCATCTTCTGTATCAGCTAATGCTTTCCAGATGGCGGTGCGAAAGTCCGCTTGTGCAGCCTTAACATCCAGATCGGCGTTCTCAACGGTCAGCATGACCTTATCCCACTGCAGGAAGGGAAGAGCCACGCTTGCTGATACAGTTCGGGACGGATGGGCAAACCAGAGCGAAAACATGCTGCTGGCCGATCCCAGCGCGCTGCTCAGGCTCAGGGTCGGATAGAAATTAAGCCTGGCGACATCCGATCCCGCCAGGGACGCCCGGAGCTGCATCTCGGCTTTACGTACATCCGGCCGGTTGGAAAGTGCCTGTAAGGGGATCGCCTCTGGGCCAGAAACCGTCCCGGCATCCGGCAACCCGACTCTCTCAGGCTGTTGCTGACGTGGACTGCTATCAAAGAGAATGGATAACGCATGCCTGTCGCGGCTACGCTTCGCCAGCAACGCATCGCGCGACAGCGCTAACTGAAGGACGCTTTGCTCTGCGCGATAACAATCGCTGGCTGAAACCTCCCCCGCACGGTATTTTTGTTCAACCAGGTTAACCAGCTGTTGGCTAATCGCAATCTGCGCATCGTAATTTTCCAACTGGGCATTACTTAACGCTATCGTCCAGTAGAGCTCCGCCGTGGTTTTGATTAACGACAACGCCGTTGCGCTTCGATCGTAATCACTGGCCTGAGCTTGCCATACGCTCTGGTCACGCTGGCGGGCAAGTTTGCCCCATAAATCAATCTCCCAGCTTAATGACGTGTCGCTTTGCCAGCTTTCGGTGCTGTATTGCTTAGGCTTTAACTGTTGGCTGTTAGCCACGGTGGTAGTTGCAGAAATACCGGGAAAACGGGCTTCGTCCGCCAGCCCGGCCGCAAGCCATGCCTGGCGCAAGCGAAACCCGGCAACGGCTAAATCATTATTGTTGGACAATACGTCCTGGATGAGTTGTGACAGAACCGGATCGTTAAAATGCCCCGTTACCCGTGTCGCCTGCTGCATCACGCTTTTTCCGCTGGTGGTTGAACGCCAGTCGTCCTGTTTCCCGTCGGGTGAAGGCAGCGTAGGGCTCGCACAGCCAAACAGCAGTGCCGTCAGAAGTAATATGCCGCGCTTCATTCTCTGGATATCGCCTCTACAGGATCGAGCCTTGCCGCGTTACGTGCCGGGAAGAAACCGAACACAATCCCCGTCAATGTCGAAATGATAAATGCGCCAAGAACCGGCGTAAGCCCCACGATCATGGCGATGTTGGGGGCCACCTGCCCAACGATCGCAGACGTCAGCAGTGAAAGCAGGATCCCCAGCAAGCCGCCAAGCAGACAGAGCACCACTGATTCAGTGAGAAACTGTCGCAGAATGTCATGCCGGTTTGCCCCCACGGCCAGACGTATACCGATTTCCCGGGTGCGTTCCGAAACGGAAACGAGCATCACGTTCATCACGCCAATGCCACCCACCACTAACGAGATACAGGCAATGGCCGTAATCAATAAACTTAATGAAGATGAGGCACTGCTCACCGCACTCAGGACCTGTTGATTCGTTTTGACCTGGATGCGGTCGCTGCCATGTCTGGCAGCCAGCGCAGCGGCAATATTGTTGGCCGCCTTGCTCTCCGGATAGCTGTCTATAACCCGGACATCAATCTGATTAACCGAAGCGCCCGGGGCAATTCGCTGCATCATGGCGGTAAAAGGGACAAAAAATTGCCCATCTCCCGCCTGTCCCGCGTTTCTGATAAGGCCTACGACACGCCAGAGCGTGTTATCAATAGTGACAAGCTGTCCAACCACATTATCCGCAGCCGCCGGGAACAGTTTGTCGCGTGCATTCTCATCGATAACGACCACCGGGCTTGCGGCCGACTGCTCTGCGACCGAAAAGAGCGCCCCCTGGAGGACTTCCCGATCATTCATCGCAAACCACTCTCGTCCCACCCCCAGAATGCTCATTGAGCTTGTGCGCGACAGACTCGCTACCGGCATGTTCTGCCCGATCAGCGCAGAAACTTCACGAACAAAAGGCCAGCGCTTTAACTCGCGCACATCCTCTTCATTCAGCACGTCGTAGTAATAATTGCCTTGTGGATCGGTACCCGGCTGGATATCAATTTTGTGCGCTCCCAGACGAGCAATATCGCTCAATACTTTTTCTCTCGCGCCTTCACCAATCGCCACGGTATTGACCACCGCCATAATGCCGATAATGATGCCGAGCATAGAGAGAAAGGCACGTACCCGGTGCCCTGTGAGAGCAAGCCAGGCCGTGATAATGGCATCGCGGAAGCTAAAGCGGGCGCACTGCACGTGTGGTAAAGAGAGGAGCGTGGCGCTGCCCTGCCTGTCCGTTGTACGCACTGCAGCGATCCTGCCATCCTCCAGATAGATCTGCCGTTGCGCTTGCGCGGCAATGTGGGCATCGTGGGTCACAATCACTATCGTATGCCCCTCGCGATGCAGTTCATCCAGCAGCGTCATGACCTCCTGCCCGTTCTGTTTGTCCAGAGCGCCAGTGGGTTCATCGGCCAGAATGATAGGGGCGCCATTCATTAATGCCCGGGCAATGCCGGTACGCTGTTGCTGGCCGCCAGAAAGTTGATTGGGTAAATGACGCATTTTTTGCGCCATTCCCAAACGCGTCATCAGTTGCTGTGCTCGCTCCTGCGCTTGCGAATTCGGCTGAGTCGTGTACCGGGCAGGCATCGTCACGTTATCAATCGCCGTTAACCAGGGCAAAAGCTGATAGCGCTGAAAAATGAAACCAATATATTTCTGCCGACACTCAGCCAGACGATCGTGAGACATCCGCCGGGTATCTTCACCAAACAGCACCATATGCCCTGCATCTGGTTTGTCCAGGCAGCCTATGATGTTCATCAACGTGGATTTACCCGACCCCGAAGGGCCAACAATCGCGACCATCTCTCCCTGATGAATTGTCAGATTGATCTCTGACAGTACCGTATTGGTTTCGCCATTGATGACATAATCCTTGCGGATGTTCTCAAGATGGATGGCAACAGGCATCTCACGCTCCACTGACATCCTCCCGGCGACCAATAACGACCCGATCTTTCTCTGATAGTCCCGAGGTGATTTCAATCATGCGTTCGTCATGAAGCCCGGTTGTTACTGGCGTTTCAACAATCCGATCGCCGACTTGTTTTCGGACCCGCGTTCGGGCGGTTCCCGTCGCAGGCAATAATGCGGTCAGAGGAACGAGCAAAACGTTTTTAGCCTCTGCGCTGGTGACAAACACGTGCGTTGTCATCGAGGTTCGAAAACAGCGGCAGCTATTATCGACATCAAAGTTACCGGTGTAATAAACGGGAGTGCTTTGCCCTGAGGTCGTGGACGATGATGCATCTTCTTTATTAGCGTTGTCAGGTGAGCTTTGAATTTGCCCCATCTTGCCCCGCCAGATTTTGTCAGGGTTAGCCACGGTATAGAACGTGAGCGGCTGGCCTGGGTGTATTTTTAGAATGTCCACTTCCGGGATATTCACTCCCACCGTCATTTTCGTGAGATTCGCCAGTACCAGAATCGTGGTCGCGGTTTGCGATGACACAATGGTTTGGCCCTCTTCTGTCACAATCGCGAGAACATCCCCCTCCATCGGTGCATGAATTTTGGTGTAGCTCAGGTTGGTTCTGGCACTTTCAACATCCATCTGTGCCTGAACCACATTGGCCGCTTCAATACGCAACTGCTGCTTCTGAGATTCAAACTGGCTTCTCGCCTGTTCATACTCTTTCTGTGGTGTTGCATCATCGCGTTTCATCCTGCTCTGGCGCCGAAACTCCGCGTCGTATTGCCACAGCATGACCTTTGCCGACTCATACTGCGCTTGCGCCCGTGTCAGACTGGCCTCGGCTTTACGTAAATCAGCCTGTTGAATCGACGGATCAATTTCCGCCAACAAATCGCCCTGCTTAACATGCTGACCATCGTGTACATATAGCCGCTTTAGTTGCCCCGTCACCTGCGCGCCCACTTTCACCTTGCGATAAGGTTTTACGGTACCCGTGAGCATGACCATTTCCTGAATGTCGCCACGTACCACGGTCTGCAGTTCATCACCCTGTGCCTGGTCATCTTGCTGGCTGCCTACCAGCAGATACCCGCATCCGCATATCATCAGCAGCAGGCAAAGACCAGCCGCGTAGAGTTTAATGCGCATGATCACGTCCTTGCGGTACAAGACCGCCCCCTGACAGCCGATATACCGCATCGAAGTCCCCCAGCAACGACAAATTGTGGGTGACTACGATCAGCGTTTTATTTTGCTGCCGACACTGCGCCAGGATGGCCGTCATGGTCTGCTGCGCAGCGGCGTGATCCAGATTAGCGGTAGGTTCATCAAGAATAATTAACTCATGATGGCAGTAGAATGCTCTCGCCAGCAGCAGACGCTGACGCTGGCCGGCAGAGAGCGTGCTGTTACCTTCCCGTATCCGTGCATTTAGCCCGCCCGGGAGATTTTCAATAGCTTCGGCAATTCCCAGCGCACTCAGGATCTGCCAGATCTGGCGCTCTTCCCCTGCCGTACCGGTACTTTTAAAAAGCGTAATGTTGTCCCGGACATCCCCTTGCAGAAGAATATGATCGGTACTGTTCATAAAGGCCATGCTCGCCCACTGGCCCGGCGTTTGTTCGATACCGTCGATAGACAGACTTCCGCTTTCAGGCGCCAGCAGTCCGGCCGCGATCGACAGAAACGTCGTTTTCCCCTCTCCGGACGGCCCTACAATAGCCAGACACTCTCCTTTACGTAGCGACATCGTCAAACCATTGAACAACCTCTCTTGCGCGTTCCAGCCGAAACATAAATCATTCATCTGAATTGAATGACTGAAGCATTCTGTTTTCTCCTGTGATTGCGTGAGCAGGCTTTCGCAGTGAAGAAAATCATCGGCGCGTTTATCGATGACGCTAATTTCATTCTTTTGCAGCGCAGTAAAGAACAGCCTGGTCATGGTGTTACCGTAGATCTGTTTCACCAGCCCATAGGAGACAAATGCGCCTAAATTCATCGCTCCGCTCTGAATCAAAGGGAGCGAAATCGCAATAAACAGCAGCATTTCACCATTATTTGTCAGCTGATAAAGCGTGTTTTTAACCTTGTTATAAACGGCGTAGTCACGTAGCAGTTTAAGCATCTGATGGTTTTGCGCTGCAAATTCTACCTGGCGATGAGTTTGCAAGCCCGCGGATTTAATCGTATGGATACCGCTGATGGTCTCCATAATAAAATCATTCTGCTCAGCACCGAGGATTTCTATTTTTTGCGTATATACACGGTCTCTGTAGGTGGCCCAGAGGCTAATAAGGCCCATCACTATTACGCTCAAAAAGGAGATCAGTGACAGCAGGGGGCTGACCCAGAACATGACGCCAAATGCGATAACAGCCACTACCCAGTCGATACGCAGTGTATTATCCAGCGTTATTTTCTGGTTCAAGGCTCCACACCAGTGGGTGAAGCGGCTATATATCTCACCTGAATTACGCTTGTGGTAATAACGCAGCGGTTGCTGCATTAAACGCATAAATCCCTTAGCACTACTGGTGTGCGAAAAGTGTTTAATTACATTCGCAGAGAAAATACCGTTTAGCAGCTCCACGCCAGCAATAGCAAAAAAGGCAAAGATATAATATTTCCACGGGACCTCAACGGGGCCACTATGGTTATATAAGCTGTTCAGGGAAGAGCTCATTATTGCCGGAATGATAAACACCGCCAGCGAAATGGCAAAAGTGCTCAGCATAAGACGATAGACATAAGGTACAGCGGACGTCGCTTTTA
The DNA here is from genome assembly GCF_918797525.1 of unidentified bacterial endosymbiont. Taxonomy (NCBI): domain Bacteria; species unidentified bacterial endosymbiont. Next base: position 4,488,124 of record NZ_OU963893.1, read on the forward strand.
CGCTTATCCAGGCTGGAAGGCGAGGCTGTTTTGCCCTTGAGACCCATCCCGCTTTGGGTGCAATTTTTTCGCCCTCTTCTACAATAAGCGCATAGCCGCTGATTTCTTGCTTCAAGGCATCGAAGCTCAGCATCTGCGCGCCCAGAGCAGGGTTCAGCACACAAACCCTATCCCCACTACGCCATGCAAGAACCACATAGTGCCCGGCACCATAGTGGAGGATCGCGGGCAAGGGCAGCGCATTCAGCTCGTTAAAATCAAACTGAACGGGAATACCTGGGATCCCAACGTCACTCAGTATCGTACCCAGCCTGGAGAGAGTTGAGCCATGCACGGAAACCGGGTATCGGTCACGAAGTTTCTCCAGCGGAGCATCAATGCCATGGTAGTTCGCCAGCATGGCAATACATGCCAACCCACATTCACTGACTTCATTCTGCATGACAATTGTGGGAATTCCTTTTCTCACAATGATTATCCTTCGTTAAGAAAATAGAGACAATGTCGGTGCCAAAGCAGCCAATCATTGGGTGATTCTGTTATTGCCTGTTCAATTATCTGCGGCATCATTATCGAAGCATGACGGTACTCCACGCCGGGGAAAATACTGATCTGTAAACCCCGGTCGTAATAGAGATAAAAAAAGAGAATGTTAGCCTTTGTCACTTTCGCTAAACGCAATAACCCACTGTGCAGATATGCAGGGCGGCCAAAAAGATGGCAGGATAATTTGTCCTGTACCGTCTCGCTATTATGAAAAGTGTAATCGGGTACCATGTCAGCAAATACCACAAGGTCCCGTTTATTTTCAGCGACATCCATACAGGCCGTTGCCAGATTCAAACCAATCTCCTTACTACTGCTTTCAACAGAGCAATAGTCGACATCCACCTTTCCCAGTGCCCTGGCCTGTTCGTTCCATTGGCTGGCATTAGAGGAGACCACGACGGTGGTGTGTAATGATGTCGCTTTACTGGCAACAATCACGGAGACCACATCGGATGTCATGTGCAGAGGTGCGAAGATCAGCGGTTTGCCAGCCTCAACGAGCGCTTGCGCCCTGGCGCCCAGTAATTCGGCGCAACGTTCAATTTCTGATTGCAACTGAGGAGACTGGCCCCAGGTTGCATAAAACTCAAGTAGCTCTCTTCGTTGCGCAGTCCAGGTATAGTGAAGCGAAGCGTTGGGCAGAAGGCAGCGCTGATTGGCGATGGCGACCTGCTCTCTTAGACGGTACGCTTTGCCGTAAAGGCCTAAACTTCGCCGCGCATGCGCCCAAAGGAAAGCGAGGCGGAGCGGGATTTTTCTCACAATGCGAAATCGCGCAATTGCCCCCTCTTTTCGTACCCTGGCTACGCTATGGCTTAGACAATCCCGAACCCGGTGGTAACTGGACCATACCCGTAGAATCGCGATGTTCATTATTTTTCCAACGGTTTGTTAGTAAGCAGTAATGACTTAAGCTGCTCCCCCATGGCTGGCCAGTCCCGGTCGGTTAACGTCACCCAATTTTTACCGACGATATAAGCTGGCGTCGCAGAAACGCCGTAAGCGCCTGTCACCTGCTGTAACATCGCCAGCAGCGATTTCACACGCGCTGATTTTTCCGTTTCTTCATATTGCGCAATATCAACACCTTGCTCAGTGAGCCATTGATTGCGAACAGCAACATCAGCGAGATCCAGATTGTCTTCCAGTACGGCTTTAAATGCCGCCTGGTGCAGCTTCGATTCCAGTCCCATTACCGTTAATGTGGCATACAGCGGTGCGTAGCGCCCTAATCCATCGCTTTGCCCGATATGCAGTCGAATAAGTTTAATGTTTTTAGGCAACGTTTTTTCAAAAGCGCTAAGGTCAGGCTCTGCTTTTTCGCAATAATGACAACCGTAAGAAAATACCTCGATAATAGAGGAGGAGGATGTGAATGCCACCTGTGCAGTTTTGTCATTATCAACGTGGCGTAATACTTCAATATCAGGTTTAGCCAGCACCACCTGAAAGATATAAAATGTTGTCACTACGGCGGAAGCAATAATAACTAAAAGTGTATAAAGCGCCTGCAATACAAAGAACTTCCTTTTTTTATCATCCACTGTAGTCGTCCTTTACCTGGATCATGAAACCAATTGCACAGCATTTACTGTGCAATTGGTTTAGTGCATTACATACCGCGAGCAAGACATGCGGCAGGGCCTACATTATTAGTCTCCTGGTAGCTTGTACCATGCTTGTCAGAGCAATAATAATCGGCCATGCAATTTTTATAGCCATTAGACCATTCCCAACGATAATTTTTATAGCTGCAGTCATCGCCACCTACAATGGCATTTGCTTCATTTTCATTCATTCTTTTCATAGATTATCCTTAAATTATTTTCCTGTTATGCTTATACAACAAAAAAACAATACAAGAATGGTTAATTACAGTAAAGTGTAACAGGCTAAATATAATCCTAAAACCAATTAAGTTTTATTTAATACAGAAGTAAATAAAAATAATATTTATTGACGGCAAAAAAAAAGCCAGCCCGTTAGGCTAGCTTTTTAGTTTTTTTAGAATCAGCGCGTCGCGTTAGCTGGCGTCTTCATATAACGGAAGAAATCGCTGTCCGGGCTGAGAACCATCACATCCTGGTTGCCCTGGAAGCTATTCTCGTAGGCACGCAGACTACGAATGAAGGCGTAGAAGTCCGGATCCTGGCTGAAGGCATCGGCAAACAGTTTCGCGGCCTCAGCGTCACCTTCACCACGCAGAATACGACCCTCACGCTCAGATTCTGCCAGCGTTTTGGTTACTTCGTAGTCCGCTGCGGCACGCAGTTTCTCAGCTTGTTCCTGGCCCTGTGAACGGTGGCGACGGGCGACCGCTTCACGCTCAGCGCGCATACGGTTGTAAATTGCCTCGGACACTTCCGCTGGCAGGTTGATCTGCTTGATACGCACGTCAACCACTTCAATACCCAGCGCCGCCATACTGTTCGGGTTGACCACCGGTACATTACCGTTGGTTTCAGCCTGAACACGTTCTGCCGCTTTAGCAATCGCGTCATCCGCTGCTGGCGTTTCGACTTCGTCTTCAGTACCCGCTGAACCCGAGTTCAGGGCATCACGTACTTCCAGGGTCAAACGACCACGGGAGTCGGTTACGATGTCTTTCACATCCAGACGACCAATCTCAGAACGTAGGCGGTCAGAGAACTTACGTTTCAGCAGAACTTCCGCCTGAGAAACGTCACCGCCGCCCGTTGCCAGGAAGTAACGGCTGAAATCACTGATGCGCCATTTGATGTAGGAGTCAACAATCAGGTCTTTCTTCTCTTTGGTCACGAAACGGTCGGCCTGGTTATCCATAGTCTGAATGCGGGCATCAAGCGTTTTGACTGACTGAATAAAAGGAACCTTAAAGTGCAGACCCGGCTGATAAATTACCGGACGTTTGTCGCTGTCACGCACAACACTGCTGAACTGGAACTTGATCCCACGCTCGCCCTCTTTCACCACAAAAATAGAGGTATAAAGCACGACAAGCGCGATGATGACGATCGCAATAACTGACTTACGCATCCTTATTCCCCCTGACGCTGGTAGTCGTTACGCTGCGCATTAGCACGGCGTTGGTTCATAATGTCACCATCGTTCGAAGAAGGCGTTGTGTTCGCGCTGGAATTACCGGATGACGCAGGTGGGACGCGCAGCAGGTTACTGGCACCGCTGTTCTCCGCTTTCGCTGGTGCAGAACCGCCTTTCAGCATCTGATCCAGCGGCAGCACCATCAGGTTTCCACCCTTGCTGTCGTTAACCAGCACTTTACGCGTATGGCTCAGCACTTTTTCCATGGTCTCGATATACAGACGCTCGCGGGTAATTTCCGGCGCCGCTTTATATTCAGGCAGGATCCGGGCGAAACGAGCCACTTCACCCTGCGCCTCGAGGATGGTACGGGTTCTGTATGCACGCGCTTCTTCCAGAATACGCTGCGCCTGACCGTTAGCACGCGGCTGCACTTCGTTGGTGTACGCTTCTGCTTCACGAATGTACTGCTGCTCGTTTTCACGTGCGGCAATCGCATCGTCAAAGGACGCTTTTACCTCTTCAGGCGGACGAGCGGCCTGGAAGTTGACGTCCAGCAGAGTGACACCCATGTTATATGGACGAATGGTCTCTTCCAGCTCACGCTGGGTATCGCTACGAATAACGGTACGACCTTCCGTCAGGATACGATCCATGGTGTATTTACCGATCACGCCACGCAGGGCGCTATCAGTCGCCTGGCGCAGGCTGTCATCAGCACTGGTCACGCTAAACAGGTAATTCTTCGGATCGGTAATGCGATACTGGACGTTCATCTCAACGCGAACCACGTTCTCGTCAGAGGTGAGCATCACGCCGGAAGCAGCCAGTTCACGGACAGACTCCACGTTTACCGCGGTGACGCTGTCAATGAAGGTCGGTTTCCAGTTCAGGCCCGGTTCAACCAGATGGCTGAACTTACCAAAACGTGTCACCACGCCGCGCTCGGCTTCTTTGATGGTGTAGAATCCGCTGGCTGCCCAGATAATCACCACAGCAGCAGCCACGATGCCCACAATGCGGCCACCCATTTGCGGGCGTGGCCCCTGGGTGGAATTTCCACCCGAACCGGAACCTTTACCCCCGCCAAGACCACCAAGCTTTTTGCTTAGCTTGCGGAAGATATCATCGAGATCCGGCGGCCCCTGCTCGCGACCACCTTTGTTGCCATTTCCCCCAGAGTTGCCGCCTTGATTATTGCTGCTTCCCCACGGGTCGCGGTCCTGTCCGTTATTACCGGGCTGATTCCACGCCATGTATATGCTCCATATTTGTTATGCAAGGGCGAATTATTCAGGCATCCCCTTTCTGATCAGACGATATAGTCGACCAGCGCAGGTTCTTGTTTACAGAGGCGACGCCAGTCAACGATCGGCATACGCACCAGCATCCCCACGCTGCCGTCATCCTCCATCCACTCTTTTTCTATCGCCTGAAGCTGATAAAACCGGCTGCGCAGCCTGCCTTCCTCTGGCGGTAATCGCAGCGTATGCTGGGCGACCTCACCGGAAAGACGTTCTGTTAAAGCCTGGAAAAGAAGTGGCACGCCAATACCGGTCTGAGCTGAAAGCCAGACCCGAATCGGTTTGTTCTCTTCATCACGGTCGATACGTGGTTCAAAATCGTCCAGCATATCGATCTTGTTCATCACCAATAGCGTTGGAATTTCGTGGGCCTCGATCTCTTCGAGCACCACGTCTACCGCATCGATGTTCTCCTGCACACGTACGTCTGCAGCATCAATCACGTGCAACAGCAAGGTCGCCTGTCGCGTCTCCTGCAGGGTGGCTTTAAACGCGGCCACAAGGTCATGCGGCAGGTGGCGAATAAAGCCTACGGTATCTGCCAATACGGTTTCACCGACGTCGGCGACGTCAATACGGCGCAACGTGGGGTCCAGGGTCGCAAACAACTGATCTGCGGCATAAACCTGAGCCTCGGTGATCAGGTTAAACAGGGTGGATTTACCGGCATTGGTATATCCCACCAGCGACACCGTTGGGATATCGGCTTTCGTTCGCGCCCGACGCCCCTGCTCACGTTGTTTCTCAACTTTAGCCAGACGTGAAAGGATCTGGGTAATACGGCCACGCAGCAAACGGCGGTCGGTTTCGAGCTGGGTTTCCCCCGGACCGCGCAAACCAATCCCGCCTTTTTGTCTTTCAAGGTGGGTCCAGCCGCGCACCAGCCGCGTTGCAAGATGGCGCAATTGCGCCAGTTCAACCTGCAGCTTACCCTCATGGGTACGCGCACGCTGAGCAAAAATATCTAAAATCAGCCCCGTACGATCGATAACACGGCATTCGCAAAGCGCTTCCAGGTTACGTTCCTGGGCTGGAGACAGCGCATGGTCAAACAACACGACTGATGCACCGGTTGCTTTAACGGCATCGGCAATTTCGACTGCTTTACCTTCACCAACAAAATACTTCGGGTGCGGCGCTTTACGGCTTCCGGTGATCACCTGCATCGCTTCGACGCCAGCGGAAGAGACCAGAGATTCAAACTCCTGGAGGTCTTCCATATCTTTGTCTTGCGAAAAATAGATGTGTACCAGCACCGCATGCTCACCGGCATCATAACGGTCAAACAAGCTGTATAATCCTCAAAAAATCAGCGGGGAACGCAGGATCCCTGGCTCCCCGTGTGGATAACAGCAAGAAACCTTATTCGGTATCTTCGCTGTCCTGCGCAGGAGAAGAAGAACCCTGCGCGTTGCTGCCATGATGATAGTTACTACCTGTGCCGCCGCCAGCGTTATTGCTGTGATGAGATACCGGACGAGACGGAACAACGGTAGAAATAGCGTGCTTATAGACCATCTGGCTGACCGTGTTTTTCAACAGAATCACGAACTGATCGAAAGACTCAATCTGACCTTGCAGCTTAATACCATTCACCAAATAAATAGAAACTGGAACACGTTCCCGACGCAATGCGTTCAGGAACGGATCTTGTAAAGATTGCCCCTTAGCCATTCTATCTTTTCCTTATATGCTTGTTTTGTACTTAGAACCTTGCGATTCTGAAAAATTGCGCACGATACGACTTAATTGTACACATTCAGTGAGCGATATCACCAATAACCTCAATCACTTCGTTTAACGCCTGTTGCGGTTTTTCACTGTCTAACCAGTGAACCCCCTCCCAACCGCGTAACCAGGTGATCTGGCGCTTCGCTAACTGCCTCGTGGCGCAAACACCTCGATAAACCATATCATCGTATGAAATCTCACCTTCAAGATACGACCACATCTGGCGATACCCCACACAACGAATGGAAGGCATATCCGTATGCAAATCTCCACGGGCAAAAAGCGCCCGCACTTCTGCTTCAAAATCTGAAGCCAACATCTGATGAAAACGCTGCTCAATTCGCTGATGCAGCAGTTCACGACTCGCCGGGGCGATAGCGAACTGATGCACCTGATACGGCAGAGCCTCTCCTGACGTTTGCGTCAGTTCCGTTAAAGTTTTACCCGAAATGAAAAAAACTTCCAGTGCCCGGGAAAGCCTTTGCGGATCATTTGGATGGATCCGTGCTGCAGCAACCGGATCAATCTCTGTTAGTTGCTTATGCAAAACGTCCCAACCCTGCTCTGCCGCCTGCTGTTCTATTCGCGCTCTGACGTCGGGATCTGCTGATGGAAGAGGTGATAGCCCTTCCAGCAACGCCTTGAAATAGAGCATAGTTCCGCCAACCAACAGCGGAATACGCCCCGCTGCGGTTATCTCGGCCATTTGGGCTAAGGCATCACGGCGGAAATCCGCTGCGGAGTAAGCCTGGGCCGGGTCGAGAATATCCAGCAAACGGTGCGGTGCCGCACGCAACTCTTCCTCGTCAGGCTTCGCCGTGCCGATGTCCATTCCCCGATAAATGAGGGCAGAATCAACACTAATCAACTCTACGGGCAAAACTTTACGTAACTCAATGGCTAACGCCGTTTTGCCGGAGGCCGTTGGCCCCATTAAAAAAATCGCCTTAGGCAGGCTCGCCGTACGTGCATCAATCATGTTTCAGGGCGGTCATCGCCATTTTTAAATCAACAGGTTGTAATAATCCACCCGGCGGCGCTTTTACCAGATGCGGACAAAGTCGTTCAACCTCCGCCAGCACGTTAATCGCCTGCGCCATACTCCAGGTAGCGTGTTCGCAAGCCAGATGGCGGGCAATCCACTGCGCGATGTCAGCGGCCTCAAACGAGGGTTGTTGCGCCAGGTAGCCTATCAGTTCAGGAATCAAGTTTTGTAAATTTTGTTGGCGTAAGGGTAAAGGCACTGCGCGAATTGTCACATGCTGCGCTTCCAGCACGATTTCAATGCCCATCTGCGCAAGCTGCGCCGCTACGCGCTGCAATACCTTTGATTCTTCCTGGGATATTTTCAGCCGCACCGGGATCAGCAGCGGCTGCCCGCAGGCTGCGTTTTGCCCCGGCGTGAGTTGCGCCTGTTTAAGCCAGCGTTCTGCAACCGGCAGCGCCAGCAACATCACTTTACCCTCATGTTCCAGTAAGGCCATATCCGGCGCCACAATCATCAATACCCGGCCAAAGCTCTGGCTATGCCCGTCCAGGGAAGGCGTGGTCGCCACGGTATGCTCTTTTCGCTCATTCGCAGGCGTGTCCAGCAATTTACGGTACAGTGCCCCCTGCTGTTTTTGATAGCCGGGCTGGGCGTTTGGATAGTTCGCACCGGTTGGGCGTGCCGCACCTGCACCGCCCGCCGCAGCGTAACGCGGCGCGGCCAGTTCGCGCGCAACGGCAGGTTCAGCAAAATGGTTGCGTCCTGCGGCAATACGGTTTTCAGGAAGTGGACGCGGCGCGGGCTCTGCGTTCTCCAGCGGCAGTGTCGGTTCGGCCTGCTGCTGCAAAACGCTGACCACACCCTGATAGATAAAATCGTGCACCAGACGCGACTGGTGGAACCGCACCTCGTGCTTGGCGGGATGAACGTTTACATCAACCTGATGCGGATCTATTTCCAGATACAATACAAACGCGGGCTGCCGATCTGCGTCGAGCTTATCTTCGCAGGCCTGGCGAATAGCGTGGTTAATCAGGCGGTCGCGCATCATCCGACCGTTTACATAGCAATACTGGATCTCAGCAAACGCGGCGCTGCTCGCACTGGGATCGGCAACCCAGCCGCGCAGGGCCAGATCGCCGTGCTGCCATTCAATCGCCAGCGCTTGTTCCAGAAACGGTGTCCCGCAAATAGCGCCTAAGCGACGCTCTTTTTGTCCACCTTCCGCCACCGCGCGATACTGACGCATCACCTTGCCGTTGTGGCTGAGGTTGATGGTGACATCGAAGCGCGCCAGCGCGATACGGCGGATAATCTCATCGATATGGCCAAACTCGGTCTTCTCGGTACGCATAAATTTGCGTCGGGCGGGGGTGTTGTAAAACAGATCTAGCACTTCGAGCGTAGTCCCGACAGGATGCGCCGCGGGCTTAACCGTGACGTCCATATCGCGTCCTTCAGCATACGCCTGCCAGGCTTCCTGCTGCTCCGCGGTGCGTGAGGTTAGCGTTAGCCGTGAAACGGAGCTGATACTGGCCAGCGCTTCACCGCGAAAACCGAGGCTAATGATGGCTTCAAGATCGTCCAGCGAGGCAATCTTACTGGTGGCATGACGCGCCAGCGCCAGCGCCAGCTCGTCTTTTTTGATGCCGCTGCCGTTGTCACGAATACGGATAAGCTTTGCGCCGCCGCGTTCGATATCAATATCAATACGGGTTGCGCCCGCATCGAGGCTGTTTTCCACCAGCTCCTTCACCACCGATGCAGGGCGCTCCACCACCTCACCGGCGGCGATTTGGTTCGCGAGCTGCGGCGGTAGAATCTGAATCGGCATGAATTCTCCTTAGTTGGTCGCAGTCATTTCACCAGGCAGCGCTGCACTGGCCGTCTGGCCTGCCCCACTCTGCGGTGCGGACTGGAGCGGATGCGCGTTAAAGTAGTTACGCAGACCCTTATAAATTGCGTCGGCAATCTGCTGCTGGTAGCCATCGCTGCCCAACAGGCGCTCTTCACCGCTATTGCTGATAAAGCCCGTCTCTACGAGGATGGACGGAATATCCGGCGAACGCAGAACCCCAAGGCTGGCATGTTCAGGCCGACGTTTATGCAACACGCCAATGCTCTGCAACTGGCTCAATACGTTAGTCGCTACATCATACCCGACGCGCTGAGAATGACCGAACTGTAAATCCAGAACCGCCTGGCTGAGGTAGGGATCGGACTGGCTGTTTGCCAGAACATCACCCGCCCCGCCTAACAGTTCAGACTGCTTCTCATGCTCCTCAAGCCAATTAGCCATTTCGCTATTGGCGCGGCGGTTCGAAAGCACCCAAACCGAGGCGCCGGTGGCGTTACGGTTTGGCGCGGCATCCGCATGAATCGACACCAGGAAGTTGGCATTCTGTTTACGCGCAACGTCTGAACGCCCCATCACAGAGATAAAATAATCGCCGTCACGGGTCAGCACCCCTTTGAACATGGGATCGTCGTTTAACAGCGTACGTAGCTTACGGGCAATGGCAAGGGTCACATTCTTCTCGCGCAAACCGCCCGAGCCAATAGCGCCTGGATCTTGTCCGCCGTGACCAGCGTCAATGGCGATAATGACTTTCTCACCGCTGACGGATGGCCGCGCACTGGCTGCCGGACGCGTCACCGTATTGCTGCTGGTGGCCACGGTCATCCGGTCGTTTTGCGATTTAAACGGATTACGCGCAGGTTCAGAAGGACGCGGGGTGTAAACCGGCGCCTCTGCGCGCTTTGCCACAACCGCTGGCGGAGGAGGCGGCGGCGGCGGCGCATCGGCTTTGATGGTAAAGACAACCGTGTAGTTCGCACCGTTTTGTTGCTTGACCGCCTGGGTTTTCCCTTTTTCGGTCAGATCAACCACCAGGCGCAGTGACTGGGCGTCCTTCGGCGTCCCGGAACGAATGCTTTTTACCAGATTATTGCCGCTAAACTGAAGCGGCAATCCCTGGATAACCCCAGTCTGTTTGATATCCAGCGCCACGCTGTGGCTATCGGGTTGAGAAAACGCATACTCAGGATCGCCCATAAAGCTGAAGGTGATCCTGGCCTGGTTCTCCCCGTTTGAGACCTGAATATCCGAGAGATTTGCCGCCCCAGCCTGTGCGCAGAACAGCAGCGTAGCGGCCAACAACCATCCTTTAACACGATTTACCATCCCGTCATCCTCACGCTTAATCTGCCAGACGCGACAGTAAGGAACCGCCTGATGAGGAAACAGCGCTGATGCGCGCCTCACGCCCTTGAGCCTGGTAATCTAAGTGAATTTCGACATCCGGATCAGGCAACACACCCGCTCCTTGTTGCGGCCACTCCACCAGACAGATGGCATCGTTAGCAAAATAATCACGGATCCCCATAAATTCCAGTTCCTCAGGATCCGCCAGACGGTATAAATCGAAGTGGTACACCACGATATTTCCAAGGGTGTAGGGTTCTACCAGGGTATAAGTTGGGCTTTTCACATTCCCGTTATGGCCTAGCGCCTGCAGAAAACCCCGGCTGAACGTGGTTTTACCTGCGCCCAAATCCCCATACAGATTAATGACGGTTGCCCCCTGACAGGCCTGCGCCACGCGCTTGCCGAAATCTAAAGTGGCTTGTTCATCAGGTAAAGAAATCGCTCGATTAGTCATTTTCTACGTCAATCACATCCGGGTTAACAACACGTCGTAGCGTGCAAAAAAGATCGGTGGCCAGCATACCGCGTGTGCCGTAACGCGCCAGCCTGTCGGCCGCTGCGCCGTGGACAACACAGCCCGCACAGGCTGCATCATAAAGCGGAAGTTTCTGTCCAAGCAATGCGCCGATAATGCCGGAAAGCACATCGCCCATTCCGCCGCTCGCCATTCCCGCATTTCCGGCATCAATAATGCCTTGCGCTTCGTCGCTGGCGATAACGGTTCCCGCCCCTTTCAGAACCACAACACCTCCGTAACGTTTTACCAGACGATGGGCAGAAAGTAAGCGGTCGCTTTCAATTTCTGCCACGCTACAGTTAAGCAGCCGCGCGGCTTCGCCGGGGTGAGGTGTCAGAATGCGATTGTGACGTTTATCCGGGTTGATTGCCAGAAGGTTCAGCGCGTCGGCATCCCACAGCATCGGTTTACGAAAATTCTCGGTTTTTTGCAGGGCCTGTTTGCCCCAGGCCTGTTGTCCTAGCCCTGGGCCGATCACCACGACATCCGCCCATTCCAGACCCTCTTCAAGCGTTTGCGGCGTAAGCTCATGCACCATCAGTTCAGGGCGAGCAGTAAGCATTGGCGCAATATTTTCACTGCGCGTGAGAACGCGAACCAGCCCTGCGCCGCTGCGCAACGCTGCCTCGCTGGTCATGCGGATCGCCCCGGCCGTGCCCTGGTCACCGCCAATAATCACCAGCCTGCCATGATCGCCTTTATGCGACGTCGGACGACGTGGCGGGAGCCACTGCGCAAGCTGCGAGGCGTCAAAGCGTGTGAGGTGCGTATCCTGCCCTGCAAGCCAGCTTTCAAGGCCCAGCGCAGTGTGGTGCAGTGTGCCCACCACATCCCGCGCTTTACCGGTAAGCAGCCCCGGTTTTAGGCCAATGAAGGTCACGGTGTGTGTGGCACAAATCACCGCGCCTGGCGTTGCACCGGTTTGCGCCATCAGGCCAGAGGGAATATCCAGCGCAACAATGGGCGCGGCATGCGCATTAGCGCGCTCAATCAGTGCGGCAATAGCGTCGCGTGGCGCACTGCGCAAGCCAGTGCCCAACAGGCCATCAATAATTAAATCAATATTATCCGGCCAGATACTGTCTGGCGCATGTATCACGCCACCAGCGTTAAGCCAGGCTTCCCGCGCCGCGCTGGCTTCGTCCGGCAACGGCTTATCGCTCTCCAGCGCCAGCAGGGTCACTTGCAGCCCGGCAGCAGCGGCCAGACGAGCGATAACCCAGGCGTCGCCGCCGTTATTGCCGTGTCCGCATAAAATTAACCAGCGTGAGGCGCCCGGAAATGCCGCGCGAGCAACGCGAAACGCCGCCTCGCCCGCTCGCTGCATCAGTTCATAAAGCGTGATGCCGAGACTGTCTGCAGCCTCTTTTTCGGCGTATCGGAGGTCATCCGCATGCCAGATGGAATGTGGTATACTTGCGGGGTTTTTCTTCACACTATGGTCCGTCATGTCACAGCCCCTCGATCTCAATCAGTTAGCGCAAAATATTAAACAGTGGGGTGCTGAGCTTGGCTTCCAGAAGGTAGGTATTACCGATACCGACCTCTCCGCCAGCGAACCTAAACTGCAGGCGTGGCTCGACAAACAGTACCACGGCGAAATGGCGTGGATGGCACGTCATGGCATGATGCGGGCTCGCCCACACGAACTGTTACCGGGTACCTTACGCGTTATTAGCGTGCGCATGAACTACCTGCCCGCCAATGCGGCCTTTGCGCGCACGCTAAAAAATCCCTCTCTGGGCTACGTCAGCAGATACGCCCTTGGGCGTGATTATCATAAGCTTCTGCGTAACCGCTTAAAAAAACTTGGGGAAACTATTCAGCGGCACTGTGTTTCGCTGAATTTTAGACCCTTTGTGGATTCTGCGCCTATTCTTGAACGCCCGATCGCTGAAAAAGCCGGGCTTGGCTGGACAGGTAAGCACTCACTTATCCTCAGCCGCGATGCCGGGTCGTTCTTCTTCCTGGGTGAATTACTGATTGATTTACCCCTGCCGATAGACGGCCCGGTCGAGGAAGGCTGTGGCCGCTGCGTGGCCTGCATGACCATCTGCCCGACGGGTGCGATTGTCGAGCCTTATACCGTGGATGCGCGCCGTTGTATCTCCTACCTCACCATCGAACTGGAGGGTGCAATTCCGCAGGAGTTTCGTCCGCTTATCGGCAACCGTATCTACGGTTGTGACGACTGCCAGCTCATCTGCCCGTGGAACCGCTATTCACAGCTCACCGACGAAGAAGACTTCAGCCCGCGTAAAGCGCTGCACGCCCCCCGGCTCATTGAATTGTTCGCCTGGAGCGAAGCCTGGTTTTTGAAAGTGACGGAAGGCTCGGCCATACGCCGTATCGGCCATCTGCGCTGGCTGCGAAACGTCGCCGTTGCGCTGGGTAATGCTCCGTGGGATGACGCCAATATCCAGGCGCTCGAAAGCAGAAAAGGTGAGCACCCACTTCTCGATGAACACATAGATTGGGCGATTGCGCAGCAAATTGACAAGCGGAATGCCTGCGTGGTCGAAGTACAGCTACCGAAGAAACAGCGTCTGGTCAGGGTGATTGAAAAAGGGCTTACGCGGGACGCCTGAACTATTCACAGCCTGTGAATAAAAATCGAAACTCAAGCGCCATCGGGCCTGGCTAACAGATCAAGCGATCTTCCTGACATTACGAAATAAAATTTAATTGATTATTTTCAATGAGTTATGTGATACCACCTCACCCTGCTATGCTTTCGCTATAGTCGTCCAGCTCACGCGTCCTGTGGATAACTCTGTTTAAAAGCGTATTTCAGATGAAATAAAAATCGTCCCCAACGAAAAACTTCGCTGTGGATATTTTAGATTAAGAAGAAGAATTTGGAGCGGGAAACGAGACTCGAACTCGCGACCCCGACCTTGGCAAGGTCGTGCTCTACCAACTGAGCTATTCCCGCTTGGTGGTTCTGATGCTGTGTGTATCTTACGATACTTTCAAATTTTGGAGCGGGAAACGAGACTCGAACTCGCGACCCCGACCTTGGCAAGGTCGTGCTCTACCAACTGAGCTATTCCCGCTTGGGTGGTTCTGATGCTGTGTGTATCTTACGATACTTTCAAATTTTGGAGCGGGAAACGAGACTCGAACTCGCGACCCCGACCTTGGCAAGGTCGTGCTCTACCAACTGAGCTATTCCCGCAAATCTGCACTGCTTTTGCTGCTGCCGTAACCTGTAATTCTCTGTCGTTACGGGAGGCGCATTATACGAGAAATTCGTTTAGCTGCAACCCCCCGTAAGGCTATTTTTTTGAAATTCAGTTCAAGTGCTTAATTATTCGGCAAGCTGAACAATTTAACGTCAACCCCCCCGGCTGCGCAAGGCGAGAGGTCGCAAAATCACAGCTTAATAAAGTTTTCGCGGTAGTACGCCAGCTCCGCCACGGACTCCCGAATATCGTCCATCGCCTGGTGCGTACCCTGCTTTTTAAAGCCATCCAGAATCTCAGGTTTCCAGCGGCGCGCCAGCTCTTTCAGGGTGCTGACATCCAGATAACGGTAGTGGAAATAAGCCTCCAGCTCCGGCATATACTTAAACAGGAAGCGACGATCCTGGCCAATGCTATTGCCACAGACAGGCGATTTTCCTTCCGGAACCCACTGCTTCAGAAATTCTATGGTCGCCAGCTCCGCCTCACGGTCACCCTGAGTGCTGGCCTTTACGCGCTCCACCAGCCCGCTGCCGGTATGGGTACGCACGTTCCAGTCGTCCATCAGCGCCAGTTGTTCATCGGACTGATGAACCGCAATGGTTGGCCCTTCCGCCAGAATATTCAGGTTGGCATCGGTGACAAGCGTAGCGATCTCAATAATGCGATCGCGCTCGGGATCCAGCCCGGTCATTTCAAGATCGATCCAAATCAGGTTGTTTACATCCGCGCTCATGTTATTTTCCACCCTTCTCGCATAATCGGCTGTAGCAGGTTAACTAGTATTAATTAGAGTGTATCATAGAGGTTTTGCCCCTTACGGGCGACCAGGAGCCAGTGCGATTGAGTAAAAATAAACTCTCCAAAGGGCAGCAGCGCCGCGTAAATGCCAATCATCAGCGTCGTCTTAAAACCACGTCGGAGAAGGTCGATTACGACGACAACCTGTTTGGCGAGCCGACTGAAGGCGTAGTGATCAGCCGTTTCGGTATGCATGCCGACGTGGAATCCGCCGACGGTCAAACCCACCGCTGCAACATTCGCCGCACCATCCGTTCGCTGGTTACCGGAGACCGCGTGGTCTGGCGGCCAGGCAAAGAGGCTGCGGAAGGCGTAACGGTAAAAGGTATCGTTGAAGCCGTACATGAACGTACGTCGGTGCTCACCCGTCCCGATTTTTACGACGGCGTTAAGCCTATTGCGGCCAACATCAACCAGATTGTCATTGTTTCAGCCATTTTGCCCGAGCTGTCGCTCAATATTATCGACCGCTACCTCGTTGCCTGCGAAACGCTGCACGTTGAGCCAATCATTGTGCTGAACAAAATCGATCTACTGGATGACGCAGGCATGGCCTTTGTGAATAAGCAGATGGATATCTACCGCAATATCGGTTATCGCGTCCTGATGGTTTCCAGCCACACCAAAGACGGCCTGAAGCCGTTAGAGGAAGCATTAACCGATCGCATCAGCATTTTTGCGGGTCAATCCGGCGTGGGTAAATCGAGCCTGCTGAACAACCTTCTCGGCCTCCAGCAAGCGATCCTGACCAACGATGTGTCGGATGTATCTGGTTTGGGCCAGCACACTACCACCGCCTCACGCATGTATCACTTCCCGCACGGCGGCGACGTGATCGATTCCCCGGGAGTTCGTGAATTCGGTTTGTGGCACCTTGAGCCGGAACAAATCTTCAACGGATTTGTCGAATTCCATGAGTATTTAGGCGCTTGCAAATACCGTGACTGTAAACACGATAATGACCCAGGCTGCGCTATCCGCGAAGCGGTGGAGAACGGTGAGATTGCAGAAACCCGCTTCGAGAACTACCACCGCATTCTGGAGAGCATGGATCAGGTAAAAACGCGTAAAAACTTTTCTGATTCTGATAACTGACAACTAAGCTAAGCATCGCTAAAATCGTTCCCTTTTTTCAGGTTCCGGCAGCGTTATGCCGGATCAGGAACGACAAAACAATGGCCTGGAGGCTACCTTGTTAAACTCATTTAAACTTTCGCTTCAATACATTCTGCCAAAACTGTGGCTCACTCGCCTGGCGGGCTGGGGCGCAAGCAAACGAGCTGGCTGGCTGACTAAACTGGTCATCGACCTGTTCGTGAAGTATTACAAGGTCGACATGAAAGAAGCGCAGAAGCCGGATACCGCCAGCTACCGTACTTTCAATGAATTCTTCGTCCGCCCGCTGCGTGATGAAGTGCGCCCGTTAAATACCGACCCTAACGTGCTGGTCATGCCTGCTGATGGCGTCATCAGCCAGCTTGGTAAAATCGAAGGCGACAAAATTCTGCAGGCGAAAGGCCACAACTACAGTCTGGAAGCGCTGCTGGCAGGTAACTACCTGATGGCGGATCTGTTTCGCAACGGCGTCTTTGCGACGACCTATCTGTCACCACGCGACTACCACCGCGTTCACATGCCATGTAACGGTATTCTGCGCGAAATGATCTACGTGCCAGGCGATCTGTTCTCTGTGAACCACCTGACCGCGCAAAACGTGCCGAACCTGTTCGCCCGTAACGAACGTGTTATCTGTCTGTTTGATACTGAATTTGGCCCAATGGCGCAGATTCTGGTGGGGGCAACCATTGTAGGCAGCATCGAAACCGTCTGGGCAGGCACCATCACCCCGCCACGTGAAGGCGTGATCAAGCGCTGGACCTGGCCTGCCGGTGAGGCCGAAGGCGCCGTGGCGCTGCTGAAGGGTCAGGAGATGGGTCGCTTCAAGCTCGGCTCTACCGTTATCAACCTGTTCGCGCCGGGTCAAGTCAACCTGGCTGAATCGCTGGAAAGCCTGTCGGTCACAAAACTGGGTCAGCCGCTGGCCGTGTCTACCGCGTCCTTCGTGACACCGGACGCAGAGCCTGCGCTGCTGACAGAAGAAGAGATCGCCGCCGAACACGACGCCAGCCCGCTGGTTGACGACAAAAAAGACCAAGGCTAATAACAGAAGGATCGCTGACGTGCGCCCGATTATCGTATTACTGGTGGCCTGGTGCCTCAGCATGGGGGCGTACGCCGCGACAGCCCCCGACGCCAAACAGATAACCCAGGAACTGGAGCAGGCAAAGGCGGCAAAACCCGCCCAGCCAGAGACCGTTGAGGCGCTTCAGTCCGCGTTGAACGCGCTGGAAGAACGTAAAGCTTCTCTTGAGCGTGCTCAGCAATATCAGCAGGTTATCGACAATTTCCCTAAACTTTCGCAAACGCTGCGCTCGCAACTCAATAACCTACGCGATGAACCGCGCGACATTCCTGCGGGCATGACGTCCGACGCGCTGAATCAGGAGATCCTGCAGGTCAGCAGCCAGCTTCTGGAAAAGAGCCGCCAGGCGCAGCAGGAGCAGGAACGTGCGCGCGAAATTGCCGATTCGCTTAGCCAGCTTCCGCAACAGCAAACCGATGCCCGGCGTCAGTTAAACGACGTGGAGCGCCGTGTCGGTACGCAATCCGGCAATACGCCGCAAAATCAGGCTCAGAATCT
This sequence comes from unidentified bacterial endosymbiont, assembly GCF_918797525.1. NCBI lineage: Bacteria > unidentified bacterial endosymbiont. The sequence goes on from NZ_OU963893.1 coordinate 4,506,129, forward strand.
CGGACTGCAGGCGGAATCCGCCAGGCTTAAAGCGCTGGTCGATGAACTGGAGCTGGCACAACTTTCCGCCAACAATCGTCAGGAACTGTCGCGGATGCGCGCCGAGCTGGCGCAAAAGCAGGGTGAACAGCTGGATGCTTACCTTCAGTCCCTGCGTAATCAGTTGAACAGCCAGCGCCAGCGTGAAGCTGAACGGGCGCTGGAAAGTACGGAACTGCTGGCGGAAAACAGCGAAAACCTGCCTGACGGAATTAACGAACAATTCAGAATTAACCGCGAGCTTTCAGCCGCCCTGAATCAACAGGCGCAGCGAATGGATCTTGTGGCGTCGCAGCAGCGTCAGGCGACCAATCAAACCCTGCAGGTTCGCCAGGCTCTGAATACCCTGCGCGAACAGTCTCAGTGGCTAGGCTCCTCAAACCTGCTCGGGGAAGCATTGCGCGCCCAGGTAGCCCGCCTGCCGGAGATGCCTAAACCTCAACAGTTAGACACCGAGATGGCGCAACTGCGGGTTCAACGTCTGCACTATGAAGACCTCCTTAATAAACAGCCGCAAATCCGCCAGATCCGCCAGGCGGACGGGCAGGCGCTAACCAGCGAGCAGAGCCGTATTCTGGAAGCCCAGATGCGCACCCAGCGTGAACTACTGAACTCCCTGCTGCAGGGCGGTGATACGCTGATTCTGGAACTGACCAAGCTGAAAGTGTCCAACAGCCAGCTTGAAGACGCGCTAAGGGAGGTCAACGAAGCAACGCACCGTTATCTGTTCTGGACTTCCGACGTGCGTCCAATGACCTTCTCCTGGCCGATAGACATCGTCCAGGATCTGCGCCGCCTGATTTCACTGGACACCGTCAACCAGATGGGCCAGGCCAGCGTGATGATGCTCACCAGCAAAGAGACCATCATCCCGCTGTTGGGTGCGGTGATTCTGGTGGGCTTCAGCATTTACTCGCGCAGGCACTTCAACCGTTTCCTGGAACGTTCCAGCGCTCGCGTAGGCAAGGTGACGCAGGATCACTTCTGGTTGACGCTACGCACGGTCTTCTGGTCGATACTCGTCGCCTCGCCGCTGCCGGTGCTGTGGATGACGCTCGGCTACGGGCTGCGTGAAGCCTGGCCCTTCCCGCTCGCGGTGGCGATCGGCGATGGCGTGACCGCCACCGTGCCGCTGCTGTGGGTGGTGATGATCTGTGCCACCTTTGCCCGTCCAAACGGCCTGTTTGTCGCCCACTTTGGCTGGCCGCGTAACCGCGTCGCGCGTGGCATGCGTTACTATCTCATGAGCATCGGATTTATCGTGCCGCTGATCATGGCGCTCATCATGTTCGATAATCTCAACGACCGGGAGTTCTCCGGTTCGCTCGGTCGGCTCTGCTTTATACTGATCTGCGGCGCGCTGGCGGTGGTCAAGCTCAGCCTGAAACGCGCCGGTATTCCGCTCTATGTTGATAAAACGGGCAGCGGCGATAACATGTTTAACCGTCTGCTGTGGAACCTGATGCTCTCCGCCCCGCTGGTTGCGATGCTGGCCGCTGCAGTCGGTTACCTTGCCACCGCGCAGGCGCTGTTGGCGCGCCTGGAAACCTCGGTCGCCATCTGGTTCCTGCTTCTGGTGGTCTATCATGTTATCCGCCGCTGGATGCTTATCCAGCGGCGTCGTCTGGCGTTCGACCGCGCTAAACATCGGCGGGCAGAAATTCTTGCCCAGCGTGCGCGGGGCGAGGAAGAGCCAAACCACGTTAACAGCACCGAAGGGGCAACGGATGCCGATGAAGTCGAGCTGGATCTGGATGCCATCAGTACGCAGTCCTTACGGCTGGTGCGCTCCATCCTGATGCTCATTGCTTTGCTGTCGGTTATCTTTCTGTGGTCAGAAATCCATTCCGCGTTTGGTTTCCTGGAAAATATCTCCCTGTGGGACGTAACCTCCACGGCGCAGGGTGTAGAGAGTCTGGAGCCGATAACCCTGGGTGCTGTGCTGATTGCGATTCTGGTGCTGATCATTACCACACAGCTGGTACGTAACTTCCCGGCACTGCTGGAGCTGGCGCTGCTGCAGCATCTGGATTTAACCCCGGGCACGGGCTATGCCATTACCACCATCACCAAGTATCTCATCATGCTGTTTGGCGGGCTGGTGGGCTTCTCGATGATTGGTATTGAGTGGTCGAAGCTGCAGTGGCTGGTCGCCGCCCTGACGGTGGGCCTGGGCTTTGGTTTGCAGGAGATCTTCGCCAACTTCGTTTCCGGTTTGATCATCCTGTTTGAAAAGCCGATCCGTATCGGCGATACGGTGACGATCCGCGACCTGACCGGCAGCGTCACCAAGATCAACACCCGAGCCACCACCATCAGCGACTGGGATCGCAAAGAGATCATCGTGCCAAACAAGGCCTTCATCACCGAGCAGTTTATTAACTGGTCGCTGTCTGACTCCGTTACGCGCGTGGTGCTTACCGTACCTGCTCCGTCGGATGCCAGTAGCGAAGAGGTGACGCAGATCCTCTACACTGCGGCCGAGCGCTGTACTCTGGTGATCGACAACCCGGCGCCGGAAGTATTTCTCGTTGATTTGCAGCAGGGGATCCAGATTTTCGAGCTGCGTATCTACGCCGCCGAAATGGGGCACCGTATGCCGCTGCGCCATGAGATCCACCAGCTTATTCTGGCAGGCTACCGCGAGCACGGTATTGATATGCCATTCCCACCGTTCCAGATGCGTCTGGAAACGCTGGGTGGAACAAAAACCTCAAGAACCTTGTCGTCAGCAGGGCGTAAGCGTCCGGCGGGAAGTTTATAATGATCCGCCCTCCCGTACGGGAGGGCTTCTCATCCGCTACGCCACTTGCGCAAGACGGACAGTCGAGCGACGGCGATAGTTCTCATAAATCCCCATCGCCAGCAGCGAAAAGAAGATCGGCCCACCGACCATCCATAGCGCACTGTTCCAGTCATTCGCCTCAATCACTGGCTGAATAATGGTAAAAATATTGGCAAACGCCACCACCAGCACCACCAGCGCCGTTGCCAGCAGTGTTGCCGCACGGGTTTTAAACATCACAAACGGACGCTCGAGATCCTGTTTCGCCTTAAAGAATGGGAAGGCCAGCGTCAGGAAAAGGTAAGGCAGCGTCATCGACACGTTCGCCATGAGCGTTAATTTGTTATAAAACGCCGACGCGGTATCCCCACCAAATGACACCAACAGAATGAACACGCACACCAGCAGACATTGCATCCACATGGCGTTAGCCGGCATGCCGGTACGATTGAGATGCGTCATACGCGCAGGCCACAACGCTCTGGGGGTACCCTGAATAATGGCTTTCAGTGGAGAGTAAATAAGCGTGAAGAATGCGCCGGTATAGGCGAGGAACATTGATAATCCGGTAATACGCGCGAACCAGCTTCCCATCGTTGTCGCCGCGTCTGGCGTCAGGTGCATCGCCTGACCCAGCGTCATGCCCAGACTTTTCATCAACACATAGGTGATATTGCCCAGATTGATGGTGTTATTACTCAGTACCTGCTGCCAGTTGGTGCTGACGCCCCAGAGGAAAATCGCCAGTGAGTAGCCAACAGAGATCACTATCGCGGCGAAGATAATGCCTTTGGCAAAGTTTTTTTCCGGATTCTCGGTCTTGTCGACCAGGCCGCCCACGGCCTCGATACCGCCGTAAGCAAAGATGGCAAATACCACGAAGGAGAGCATAGCCAGCCCGGACTGATAGCCCGGATTGGGGGAAGAAACAAAGTTTACCTTCTGTGCAAAATGGCCGCCGTTCAGACAGAGAATGGCGATACTCACCAGCAGTAGCACCAGGTTCAGGCACATGACGGCAATCCCGCCCACGGCGGTAATACGGGCAATTTTATTGATGCCCCTTGATGCCACCAGCGTCACCACCACCATCCAGCACACTGCCAGCATACCCACTACCTGCGTGGCGCTGAGTCCTGCAAGCGACCAGACCTGCGTTTTATCTGCTCCGAATAAGAATGTCGAAAACGGTACCCACACCTTGGCCGCGGTACTGACCATCCAGACGACGTAGGAGGAAAACCACATGAAGGTGCCGATAAAAGCGTAGCGCGGACCCACGCTGTTGTTCATCCACGAATAGATCCCGCCCTCTTCTTTGCGATAGGCCGAGCCCATTTCCGCCATCATCAGCGCAAAGGGGATGAAGAAGAACAGCGCAGAAACGATATAGAACGGCGTCGCGCTATAACCCATCAGGTAAAACGCCGACGGGCTGTTCGCAAAGCCAAAGACGGAAGTAAAAATCATCAGGATGAGCCCCGTCAGGGTCATCTTTTTAAGTGAGTGGGACATATAACCATCCGAAGAAGAAGTAAACTGCGCGGATGGTAGCAGATGACCAGACAGATAATGTGGCTATAAGGGGCAAAGTTAGAAAAAGGAAATTGTACAGAGAAGATGTTTGCCGGGTAAACACGCTGCCACCCGGCAAATTATCAGGCGCGATCGACCGTAAAAGCAATCACATCGCCCAGTTGCTCTGCGTCCAGCGCCAGCATCACCAGACGATCTACGCCAAGCGCCACCCCGGAGCAGTCCGGCAGGCCAGCCTTTAACGCTTCGAGTAGATGAGTATCAATAGGCTGCTGGGGTAAGCCGCGTGCGCCGCGCTTGCGGTTATCTTGCTCAAACCGTTGCTGCTGTTCACGCGCGTCAGTCAGCTCGTGGAAACCATTCGCCAGCTCAATACCCTTGTAATAGACCTCAAAGCGCTCTGCCACACGGTGGTCTTCGGTGCTGATGAGCGCCAGCGACGCCTGGCTTGCCGGGAAGTGATAGACGAAGGTCGGACGATCTTTGCCAATCTGCGGTTCAACGCCAAAGGTGAACAGCAGTTGTAGCAACGTGTCGCGATCATCTTCACTATCCGCCACGTTGCTCAGATCCAGTTTTGCCGCCACTTCTCGCAGTTGGGTTTTGTCTGCTGACAACGGATCGATGTTCAAATGACGCTGGAAAGCCTGTTGATAAGAGAGCGTTTCCGCTTCCGGGCAGTCCAGTACCTGCTGGAGAAGATCGTCCACCTCGTTCATCAGGCGGTACATATCGTAATGCGGGCGGTACCACTCCAGCATGGTGAATTCCGGATTATGGTGACGCCCCATCTCTTCATTGCGAAAACTTCTGCACAGCTGATAAACCGGGCCACATCCCGCCGCCAACAGGCGCTTCATGTGGTATTCCGGGCTGGTCATCAGATAGAGATTCATGCCCTGAGAATGGCCAGGACCGACGAAACGGGTTTCAAACGGGACCAGATGAATATCGGTTACCGTTGCCTGACTCATGCACGGCGTTTCCACCTCCAGGACGCCGCGATCGGCAAAGAAACGGCGGATCGCCGTCATAATTGCTGCGCGTTTTAACAGGTTTGGGATGGATGCGCTCGGCTGCCAGGTGGCCGTTTCGCTCATGGGTTTTTCTCCTATTTCATACAAGGGCACGAAGTCTACTCGTAAGCCGGGGCGGAGACAAATTTTGCACCGTAAAAGCCTTCTTTTCATTCAAGAGGGTAATTTCGTGACGAAATATATCAATAACAGTGATAAATCTCGCCACATAACAGCAAAAAAATCGAACGCGTCAAATTTCCCTCACATCCATGCGGTTATACTGTTTTACCCATAAAGGAGCAGTGGAAACGCTTTCGCAATCGTCCATTCGGACAGGTGGGCTACTTTTAGTCCTGTGGGTTGCGAAAAAACAAAAATCTGGAGGAATGTCGTGCAAACTTTTCAAGTCGATCTTGCCGTTATAGGCGCTGGCGGGGCTGGATTACGTGCTGCAATTGCTGCAGCGCAGGCTAATCCGAACGCTAAAATCGCACTGATTTCAAAAGTCTACCCGATGCGCAGCCACACGGTTGCCGCAGAAGGAGGATCCGCCGCCGTGGCGCAGGATCATGACAGCTTCGAATACCATTTCCACGATACGGTCGCTGGAGGCGACTGGCTTTGCGAACAGGATGTGGTTGACGACTTCGTACACCATTGTCCTGGCGAAATGACCCAGCTTGAGCAGTGGGGATGCCCGTGGAGCCGCCGTCCGGACGGTAGCGTTAACGTTCGCCGCTTCGGCGGGATGAAGATCGAACGCACCTGGTTTGCCGCCGATAAAACCGGCTTCCATATGCTGCACACCCTGTTCCAGACGTCCCTTCAGTTCCCACAAATTCAGCGCTTTGATGAACATTTCGTCCTCGACATTTTGGTTGATGACGGCCAGGCCCGTGGTCTGGTGGCGATGAACATGATGGAAGGCACGCTGATGCAAATCCGTGCCCATGCGGTGGTGATGGCCACAGGCGGAGCGGGCCGCGTTTATCGATATAACACCAACGGCGGTATTGTCACCGGTGACGGCATGGGCATGGCGCTCGGTCACGGCGTGCCGCTGCGCGATATGGAGTTTGTGCAATATCACCCGACCGGTCTGCCAGGTTCCGGCATTCTGATGACGGAAGGCTGCCGCGGTGAAGGCGGCATCCTGGTCAACAAAAACGGTTACCGTTACCTGCAGGATTACGGCATGGGTCCGGAAACCCCGCTCGGCGAGCCGAAAAACAAATACATGGAACTCGGCCCGCGCGACAAAGTCTCTCAAGCCTTCTGGCACGAATGGCGCAAAGGCAACACCATTCCCACGCCGCGCGGGGATGTGGTCTACCTTGACCTGCGCCATCTCGGCGAGAAGAAACTGCTGGAACGTCTGCCGTTCATCTGTGAACTGGCCAAAGCCTACGTGGGCGTTGATCCGGTGAAAGAGCCGATTCCAGTGCGCCCTACGGCCCACTACACCATGGGCGGTATTGAAACCGATCGGCAGTGCGAAACCCGTATTAAAGGACTCTTCGCCGTGGGCGAGTGTTCCTCTGTCGGTCTCCATGGTGCCAACCGTCTGGGATCGAACTCACTGGCAGAGCTGGTCGTCTTTGGCCGCATAGCGGGCGAGCGGGCGATGGAACGGGCCGCAACCGTAGGCGAGGCTAACAGCAGCGCGCTGGATGCTCAGGTCGCTGACGTTGAAAAACGCCTGAAGGATCTGGTCAATCAACAGGGCAACGAAAACTGGTCAAAAATCCGCGATGAAATGGGTCTGTCGATGGAAGAAGGCTGTGGGATTTACCGTACACCAGAGCTGATGCAAAAAACCGTCGACAAGCTGGCGGAGCTGCAGGAACGTTTCAAGCGAGTCCGCATTACCGATACCTCCAGCGTGTTCAATACCGACCTGCTGTACACCATCGAACTAGGCCATGGCCTGAATGTAGCGGAATGTATGGCGCACTCCGCTCTGGCACGTAAAGAGTCACGCGGCGCGCACCAGCGTCTGGATGAAGGTTGTACCGAACGTGACGACGTCAATTTCCTGAAACACACCCTCGCCTGGCGCGATGCGGATGGTACCACTCGCCTGGATTACAGCGACGTGAAGATCACTACGCTGCCACCGGCGAAACGCGTATACGGTGCAGAAGCAGAAGCCGCCGAGAAGAAGGAGAAGGCGAATGGCTGATATGCAAAAACTGAAAGTTGAAGTGGTGCGCTACAATCCGGAAGTGGACACCGCCCCGCACAGCGCTTTCTATGAAGTCCCTTACGACGAGCAAACCTCCCTCCTGGATGCGCTCGGCTACATCAAAGATAACCTGGCGCCAGACCTGAGCTATCGCTGGTCCTGTCGTATGGCTATTTGCGGCTCCTGCGGCATGATGGTTAACAATGTGCCAAAACTGGCCTGCAAAACCTTCCTGCGCGAATATACCAAAGGCATCAAGGTAGAAGCGCTGGGTAACTTCCCAATCGAGCGCGATCTGGTGGTCGATATGACTCACTTTATCGAAAGCCTTGAAGCCATTAAGCCCTACATTATTGGCAACCCGCGCACGCCGGATCAGGGACCCAATACCCAAACGCCCGCGCAGATGGCGAAATACCATCAGTTCTCCGGCTGCATCAACTGCGGCCTGTGCTATGCCGCCTGTCCGCAGTTTGGTCTGAATCAAGAGTTCATTGGCCCGGCCGCCATTACCCTGGCGCACCGTTATAACGAAGACAGCCGTGACCACGGTAAAAAGGAACGTATGGCGCAGCTTAACAGCCAGAACGGCGTATGGAGCTGTACTTTTGTCGGCTACTGCTCTGAAGTCTGTCCGAAGCATGTCGACCCGGCCGCCGCTATTCAGCAGGGTAAAGTAGAAAGCTCGAAAGACTTTCTTATTGCTACCCTGAAACCACGCTAAGGAGTGCATGATGACGACTAAACGCAAAGCCTATGTGCGGCCGATGCCGTCCACCTGGTGGAAAAAACTGCCGTTTTATCGCTTCTATATGCTGCGTGAAGGCACTGCAGTACCGGCGGTCTGGTTCAGCCTGGAACTGATGTACGGCCTGTTCGCCCTCAAACACGGCCCTGAAACCTGGGCCAGTTTTGTCGGGTTCCTGCAAAACCCGATCATCGTTGTGCTGAACCTGATCGTGCTGGCAGCCGCGCTGCTTCATACCAAAACCTGGTTTGAACTGGCGCCAAAAGCGGCGAACATTATTGTTAAAGGCGAAAAAATGGGGCCCGGGCCAGTCATTAAAGGGCTGTGGGCAGTGACGATTGTCGTCACTGTCGTCATTCTGTTTGTCGCACTGTTCTGGTAAGGAGACAACTGTGATCAATCCAAATCCAAAACGTTCTGACGAGCCGGTCTTCTGGGGCCTGTTCGGCGCGGGCGGCATGTGGAGCGCTATTATTGCACCGGTCATCATCCTGCTGGTTGGTATTATGCTGCCGCTGGGGCTGTTTCCGGGCGATGCGCTGAGCTATGAGCGCGTGCTGGCGTTCGCGGACAGTTTTATTGGCCGCGTGTTCATCTTCCTGATGATCGTCCTGCCGCTGTGGTGTGGCTTACACCGTATTCACCATGCGATGCACGACCTGAAAATCCACATCCCGAGCGGAAAATGGGTGTTCTATGGTCTGGCGGCCATCCTGACCGTGGTGACGCTGATTGCCGTAGTGACCATCTAAACCTGTCGGCCCGCCATCCGGCGGGCCTCTATTTTCTGCAGCATCCCCACCAGCCACTGGGCAAATTCACGCATTGCGAGCGTCTTACAGGCTCAGCGGTAAGAAAAATTATCAGCACATACGCCATTTAACTATTTGTCAGGTACAGTCTACTTCAACAGACTATGTTTATCTGACGGGTCCGGACACTCACCCGCCTCCCTGTTACGGAAGATAACTGATGATGAATAAAAACCTTTGCTGCGCCCTGCTGCTCGGCGTTTCATGCACAAGCGTTGCCGCGCCGGCATCAGAAAAACAGCTGGCTGAGCTTGTAGCGGATACTGTTACCCCTCTGATATCTGCCCAGGCCATTCCAGGCATGGCGGTTGCGGTAATTTATCAGGGCCAGCCGCACTACTTCACCTTTGGTAAAGCCGATGTCGCCGCCAGCAAGCCCGTCACGTTGCAAACGTTGTTCGAGCTTGGCTCTGTTAGCAAAACCTTCACCGGCGTACTGGGCGGCGATGCTATCGCCCGCGGTGAAATTTCGCTGGCCGACCCGGTAGCAAAATTGTGGCCTGAACTGACGGGCACACAGTGGCAAGGTATCCGCCTGCTGGACCTGGCGACTTACACCGCTGGCGGCCTGCCGTTGCAGATGCCAGATAACGTGACGGATAACGCCTCCTTGCTGCACTTCTACCAGACATGGCAGCCGCAGTGGCAACCGGGCACCACGCGTCTGTACGCTAATGCCAGCATCGGTCTTTTTGGCGCTCTGGCGGTTCAGCCTTCCGGCATGAGCTTTAAGCAGGCGATGACAGAGCGCGTTTTTAAGCCTTTGAAGCTGTTCCATACCTGGCTTGACGTTCCCAAAAACCAGGAACAGCACTACGCCTGGGGCTACCGCGATGGCAAGGCTGTCCATGTTTCACCGGGCATGCTGGATGCCGAAGCCTATGGCGTGAAAACCAACGTGCAAGATATGGCAAGCTGGGTAATGGCCAACATGGCCCCCGATACTATACAGCATTCTACATTGAAACAAGGCGTTGCGCTGGCTCAGTCGCGCTACTGGCGCATAGGATCAATGTATCAGGGGCTGGGCTGGGAGATGCTGAACTGGCCGGTAGAGGCTAAAACGGTGGTCGATGGCAGCGACAACAAGGTGGCACTCGCCCCCTTCTCTGCGAGAGAAGTAGATCCCCCCGCGCCGCCTGTAAAAGCCTCATGGGTACATAAAACAGGTTCGACCGGCGGATTTGGTAGCTACGTGGCCTTCATTCCTGAAAAGAACCTCGGTATCGTGATGCTGGCAAATAAGAGTTACCCTAACCCGGCGCGGGTCGCTGCGGCTTATCGTATTTTGAACGCTCTGCAATAAAACACGGCCGGGCTCACCCGGACCAGACAAGCGCATTAATGGGTACTGAGTTTCAACCCAATAATACCGGCCACAATCAGGGCGAGGCTGGCGATACGCGCCAGACTCGCTGACTCTCCCAGCAGCAGAATGCCGGTGATGGCGGCGCCTACGGCACCAATACCGGTCCAGACGGCATAAGCCGTACCCACTGGCAGGGTGCGCATCGCCCATGACAGCATGACAATACTCACAATCATCGCGATAACGGTAATGACGCTCGGCGTCAGGCGGGTAAACCCGTGGGTATACTTCAGACCAATCGCCCATACCACTTCGAGCAGACCGGCAATGAACAGAACAATCCAGGGCATTTCAGGCTCCTTAACTTAAAGGCAAGTTGGGGCCGTCCCCGATGAAGTAAGCGCTTACGGGTCGTCCCGTAAGGCCATGGTTAGGCTTTATAGTTTGGTTAACGTGCGATTTTTTTTCAATCCTTTTGTGCTGAAGGTGTTAAAGCAAGAAATAGCCTCAGTATGGTGCGTAGTTCAGGCATTTATCACTCATCGGACTTCTTTATGATGATGTGCTTTCTGATGGCAGGAAGCCAAAACTCTAGCCAACTGCGAATCTATTATGTTCAAAATTCTGTTGATTGACCGATGTCACTTCACCCGTACAGGGTTTGAAGCGTGGCTCAATCATTCCGGTTTATTCCCTGACCACTTCGTCGTGACCGGGCTGAATAATCTTATCCTTGCCAGGGAGCATATTTTGCAGTGGAAACCGACGCTGGTTATAGCGGACCTGCATGGCTTCAGGCAAGATATCCACCATTTTCAGCAACTCTCTACCCTGCTTAATGCCAGCGAAGCAGTGCCTTTTATTTTACTGCAGTCGGGTGAGGAACAGGGAATGTCCTGCTACCTGGCGCAATTCCCGGTCTGGTCTTCGCTGTTGAAAAAAGCGGGCCTTAATGAACTGGCGACGGTCATCAACGACGCATTGACGTCCCGCGCAAGCATTAAGATCCCAAGGGTCGCGGCGCCCCTGCTAACGCCTCAGGAGGCGAAAGTGCTGACGTTGTGGATGGATGGTGCAAGTAATCAAAAGATTGCCAGTTACCTGAACATCAACGGGAAAACGGTGTACACCTACAAACGCAATATCCGCATGAAGTTGCATATGGATACGCGCTTCTCTCCGTTTTTATCTCTGCAGGAAGCGGAGAGTTGACGGTACGGTATAACCCACCGCACCGTCAATGCTTCATTAGTTCTGAGCTTTTGTCGCTGCACCAGAAATAGCATTACCACCGTCGGAAATATCTTCCCCAACGCCGCGGGTGGTATTACATGCAGTCAGTACTGTAGAAAGCACCAGGACAGAAAAGATCGCTGCAATTGTTTTCTTAACCATAATATCTTCCTTTTATAGCCAAAGTTATTTTGTGTATAGCAAATTAAGGATAGACAAGATCCCGTCATTTGATGGCTCAGGAAGAAATTTTAGGAGAAATAGACGAATTTAGCCGGGCAACGTCAGAGATGAATCAGGCGCAGCGGGCGCTGCGCCTTGAATCGCAAAGAGGATTACTTCACGCGGGAAACGTATTCGCCGGAGCGGGTATCCACTTTGATCACTTCGCCAGTCTGTACGAACAGTGGCACTTTAACCACTGCGCCAGTAGACAACTTAGCGGGCTTACCACCGGTTCCTGCGGTATCGCCTTTCAAACCTGGATCGGTTTCAACGATTTCCAGCTCTACAAAGTTGGGTGGGGTGACTGCGATAGGCTGACCATTCCACAGGGTAACGATGCATTCAGCCTGGTCCAGCAGCCATTTCGCGCTGTCGCCTACTGCTTTCTCATCAGCAGACAGCTGTTCGAAAGTAGAGTTGTTCATGAAGTGATAGAACTCACCGTCGTTGTAGAGGTAAGTCAGGTTCATATCAACAACATCAGCACCTTCAGCGGAGTCAGTAGACTTGAAGGTTTTTTCTACACGGGTGCCGGTCAGCAGGCGACGCAGCTTAACGCGTGCGAAAGCCTGGCCTTTGCCTGGTTTAACGAATTCGCTAGCTTCAACCGCATACGGTTCGCCATCCATCATGATTTTAAGACCAGCACGAAAATCGTTGCTATAGTACGTTGCCATAAGGCCCTCTAAATTTGTTAACTGGTAGCTAAGCCACAAAATGGCGCATATTGTAACCCTAAACACCCCATCCAGAGAAGATTGGTTATCGCAACTTGCCGATGTAATCACCAGTCCTGATGAATTGCTGTATCTGTTAGACCTCGATCGGCATGAAGCCTTGCTCGCCGGACGTGAAGCGAAGCGGCTTTTCGCCCTGCGCGTTCCCCGTGCTTTTGTTGCCCGTATGGAGAAAGGCAATCCTGACGACCCCTTATTAAAACAAATACTTACCCTACAGGATGAGTTTGTGACTGCGCCGGGTTATAGTACGGATCCGCTGGAAGAACAGAACAGCGTCGTGCCAGGTTTACTGCACAAATATCACAATCGCGCCCTGCTGCTGGTGAAAGGCGGCTGCGCGGTAAATTGTCGTTATTGTTTCCGCAGACACTTCCCCTATGCCGAAAACCAGGGCAATAAACGCAACTGGCAGGTTGCGCTGGACTATATTTCCGCCCATACGGCGCTGGATGAGATTATTTTCTCCGGCGGCGATCCGCTCATGGCAAAAGATCATGAGCTGGACTGGTTGTTGACCCAACTGGAAGCTATCCCGCACGTTAAGCGTCTGCGCATTCACAGCCGTCTGCCAATAGTCATTCCGGCACGTATCACCGAGGGGCTGGCGTCACGTTTTGAACGATCGCGCCTGCAGATCCTGCTGGTGAACCACATCAACCACGCCAATGAAATTGATGATGCGTTTCGTGCGGCAATGGCACGCCTGCGTATAGCGGGAGTGACGCTGTTGAATCAAAGCGTATTGCTCCGTGGCGTGAATGATAATGCCCGCGTGCTGGCTGAACTCAGTAATGCGCTGTTTGATGCGGGCGTGATGCCCTATTATCTGCACGTGCTGGATCGCGTCCAGGGCGCGGCGCATTTCATGGTTACCGATGAAGAAGCCCGGCAGATTATGCGTGAACTGTTAACGCTGGTTTCAGGTTATATGGTGCCGAAGCTGGCACGAGAAATTGGCGGTGAGCCAAGCAAAACCCCGCTGGATTTGCAGCTGCGACAGCGCTAATTTTCCCTCTCCCCAAAAAGAGAGAGGGAAAATACTCAGTTCGGGCATTTATAAACCTGGCCGTTCATCTGGCTGGCGGTGGGCACAAAGCTGGACAGCATACCCTGCGTTGGGCTGCTCACACCGTAAATCACGTTGCCGCCCATGGCGGCAGCCTGGTTACGCAGCGCATTCGCCGCACCGCGCATAGAGCCACCCTCTTCGCCATGCTGGCCCGACATCCAGTTGCTTTGTTCGCCGCTGGCGGTACCTAACAGCTGGCACTCACTGCCCGGCTTATCTTCTACAAAGCGAACGCTCTGGCCCGCTGCCGACAGTTCGTTGCTCGAGCTACAACCCGTCAGCAGCAACGCTACCCCCACGATCCCTGCACAGACTTTTACGCGCATGTTATTCCTCGTTTTCAATAAGCTGGACAGTAGTTGTCCGTGTGTAAACCTTATACCGAAAAGATGACCAAAAGAAAAACCCCCGCGCATTTCTGCCCGGGGGTTTTTCGTATTCTACGACGGATAGCGCACGATTACATCATGCCGCCCATTCCGCCCATGCCGCCCATACCGCCAGCGCCGCCTAAATCAGGTGCGTCGCTTTTAGGCAGGTCGGTTACCATGCACTCGGTAGTGATCATCAGACCCGCTACAGAGGCCGCGTACTGCAGAGCAGAACGGGTCACTTTGGTTGGATCCAGGATACCGAAGTCGATCATGTTGCCGTATTCTTCAGTTGCCGCGTTGTAACCGTAGTTACCTTCGCCCGCTTTCACGTTGTTGGTCACAACAGATGGCTCTTCGCCGGCGTTGGACACAATCTGACGCAGCGGCGCTTCCATTGCGCGCAGCGCAACTTTGATGCCGACGTTCTGATCTTCGTTCTGAGCGGTCAGGCCAGCCAGTTTCGCGGCAACGCGCACCAGCGCGACACCACCACCAGCAACTACGCCTTCTTCTACCGCAGCACGGGTCGCGTGCAGGGCATCGTCAACGCGTGCTTTCTTCTCTTTCATTTCTACTTCAGTAGCCGCGCCGACTTTGATTACCGCAACGCCGCCAGCCAGTTTCGCTACGCGCTCCTGCAGTTTTTCACGGTCGTAATCAGAAGTGGCTTCTTCGATCTGCTTACGGATCTGAGCAACACGGCCCTGGATTGCACCTTCTTCACCCATACCATCGATGATGGTAGTGGTGTCTTTGTTGATCACAACGCGTTTCGCCTGACCCAGGTCTTCCAGAGTCGCTTTTTCCAGTTCCATACCGACCTCTTCAGAGATAACGGTACCGCCGGTCAGAGTAGCGATATCCTGCAGCATGGCTTTACGACGATCGCCGAAACCAGGTGCTTTAACTGCAGCCACTTTCACGATGCCGCGCATGGTGTTAACCACCAGGGTCGCCAGCGCTTCGCCTTCAACATCTTCAGCGATGATAACCAACGGTTTGCCTGCTTTCGCAACGGCTTCCAGCACTGGCAGCAATTCGCGGATGTTAGAGATTTTCTTGTCAGCCATGAGGATGAACGGGCTTTCCAGCTCAACAGTACCCGTCTCTGGCTTGTTGATGAAGTATGCAGACTGGAAGCCGCGATCGAAACGCATACCTTCCACAACGTACAGCTCGTCTTCCAGACCAGTACCGTCTTCAACGGTGATCACACCGTCTTTACCGACTTTGTCCATCGCTTCAGCGATCAGTTTACCGACGGTTTCGTCGGAGTTAGCGGAGATTGTACCAACCTGAGCAATGGCTTTAGAGTCTGAGCACGGCACAGACAGCGCTTTCAGCTCTTCAACGGCAGCGATAACCGCTTTGTCGATACCACGTTTCAGGTCCATTGGGTTCATGCCCGCAGCGACGGCTTTCAGACCTTCGGTGATGATAGCCTGAGCCAGTACGGTTGCGGTGGTGGTGCCGTCGCCTGCAGCGTCGTTCGCTTTAGAGGCCACTTCTTTCACCATCTGTGCGCCCATGTTTTCGAACTTGTCTTCCAGCTCGATTTCACGTGCAACAGAAACACCATCTTTAGTGATGGTTGGCGCGCCGAAAGATTTATCCAGCACTACGTTACGGCCTTTCGGGCCCAGGGTGACTTTAACTGCGTCTGCCAGTACGTTTACGCCGCGGAGCATTTTTACACGGGCGTCGTTACCAAATTTTACGTCTTTAGCTGCCATGTTCTTATTTCCTCAAATTCTCGTGCGTATATTACGCTTCAACAATTGCCAGAATGTCGCTCTCGGACATGATCAACACTTCTTCATTGTCGATCTTCTCGGATTTAACGCCGTAGCCATCATTGAAAATAACGATGTCACCAACTTTAACGTCCAGTGGCTGCACAGTTCCGTTTTCCAGGATGCGGCCCTTACCGACAGCGATGATTTCGCCACGCGTTGATTTGGCTGCCGCAGAACCGGTCAGAACGATGCCGCCAGCAGACTTGGTTTCAACTTCTTTACGTTTGACGATCACACGATCATGTAACGGACGAATACTCATTGATAGCTCTCCTTTGAGAAAGTCATTATCAGTTATGGATAATGCCGGTCCGTATATGGTTTTCCGGCTAGTGCCCTGAGAGATGGGGTTAGCTTTTTCCCCCTTCAAGGGGTAGCCAAAAAAAAATTTTTGAAAATGTTACCATCGCCCTCTCTTTTGATAGTGACAGGACGAAGTAAATGAGTGGACTCAGGCAGGAGCTGGGGCTGGCGCAGGGCGTTGGTCTGCTCTCAACCTCGTTGTTAGGTACGGGCGTCTTCGCCGTCCCCGCGCTGGCAGCGTTGGTCGCGGGGAACAACAGTTTGTGGGCGTGGCCGGTTTTGATTGTGCTGGTCTTTCCCGTCGCAATTGTATTTGCCGTACTCGGGCGTCACTTCCCCAGCGCGGGCGGGGTCGCATATTTTGTCGGCATGGCGTTTGGCCCGCGACTGGAACGCGTGACCGGCTGGCTTTTTCTCTCGGTGATCCCGGTGGGCTTGCCCGCAGCCTTACATATCGCGACCGGCTTCGGGCAGGCGCTGTTTGGCTGGCATAACGAGCAACTGCTGCGGGCCGAGCTGGGTACGCTGGCGATAATCTGGTGGGTCGGCTCGCGTGGAACTCGCTCAAGCGCCAACCTGCAAACGCTCGTCGCGGTGCTGATCGTCGCCCTTATTGCCGCCGTCTGGTGGGCGGGAGATATTACCGTGGCGGAAATCCCGTTTCCGACGGTGAAGGATATCGATCATGCGCAGCTTTTCGCCGCGCTCTCGGTGATGTTCTGGTGCTTTGTGGGGCTGGAAGCCTTCGCTCATCTGGCCTCCGAGTTTAAACAACCGGAACGTGACTTCCCGCGCGCCCTGATGATTGGCCTGCTGCTGGCTGGCACGGTTTACTGGGCCTGCACCGTGCTGGTATTGCATTTCAACGCGTACGGTGCAGACAAGGCCGCTGCCGCATCGCTACCGGGGATCGTGGTGCAGTTGTTTGGCGTGAAGGCGCTGTGGGTCGCCTGCGTCATCGGCTATCTGGCCTGTTTTGCCAGCCTTAACATCTATATTCAGAGCTTTGCACGCATGGTCTGGTCGCAGGCGCTGCATCAGCCCGATAGCCGCCTCGCGCGCCTGTCAACGCGCCAGCTCCCGTTAAATGCCCTAAACGTCGTGCTGGGCTGTTGCGTGCTGAGCACGCTGTGTATTTACGGGCTTAAAATCAATCTTGACGCATTGATCGTCTACGCTAACGGCATTTTCATCATCATCTATCTGCTGTGCATGCTGGCGGGCTGTCGGCTGCTGAAAGGTCGTTTTAAGGCGCTAGCGGCGGTCGGGGGCGTGCTTTGCCTGCTGCTACTGGCAATGGTGGGCTGGAAGAGTTTGTACGCCATTATTATGCTGGCGGGGCTATGGATGTTCTTACCGAAGCGCGGCGCCTTAAAATAAAGCGCCCCCTTCAGCAAAGGATTAACGATCGTCTTTGTGGTCCAGACGGTCGTGCTGTTCGTCTTTACGCTGGTATTCACCATCAAACGTCTCGCCCGGCCCGGTACTGAAACCACCGCCCGGCATACGACTGAATCGCAGATGCGGCAGAAGCTTCAGGGTCAGGTGCTTTTGTACCGGTGGCAACAACAGCAGCAGGCCGATGAAATCAGTGAAGAACCCCGGCAGGATAAGCAACAGACCGGCAATAATCAGCGATACGCTTTTGATCATTTCGGCTGCCGGGCTTTCGCCAGCGGCCATTTTTTGCTGCATTAAGAGGAAATTTTTGAAACCCTGATTACGCACCAGCGACATGCCTATGACGGAAGTGAAGATCACCAGAATCAGCGTCAACAGGACGCCCAGGACATGGGCAACCTGAATAAAAATCGAAATCTCGATGTAAACATAGAGAAAGAGAGCAATAAACGGTATCCAGCGCACTGGCATCTCCTGTATGGCAGGTGCCGTCAGGCCCCTGTCTGATATGTTCGCGAAACGCGTCTATTAGAGATGGAGATGGTTAACGAAAATTCAATCGGTTTGCACGGATATTTTTTTTGAGAATATTAAA
Source organism: unidentified bacterial endosymbiont (assembly GCF_918797525.1). NCBI lineage: Bacteria > unidentified bacterial endosymbiont. The sequence continues at coordinate 4,524,298 of NZ_OU963893.1, forward strand.
GCGGTGATTCATTTCACAGATTAATAATTATCATGAAATCGAGGCGATAATAAGTGATCCAGCTTACGGCAATTCGCTATCATCAGCATATGATCTCGAACATCTGGCTAATTGAGGGAATAATCGTCGGTCAGAAAACATCCAAAAACACATATATACTGTGTGTTTAGTATAATCCATCGGCAGCTTGAAAAGAAGGTTCACATGTTAAACAACATTCGTATCGAAGAAGATTTGTTGGGTACCAGGGAAGTTCCAGCGGATGCCTACTATGGTATTCACACTCTGAGAGCGATTGAAAACTTCTACATCAGCAACAGCAAGATCAGCGATATCCCTGAATTTGTGCGCGGAATGGTGATGGTGAAGAAAGCCGCAGCCCTGGCAAATAAAGAGCTGCAAACCATCCCGAAGAGCGCGGCAAATGCCATCATCGCCGCCTGCGATGAAGTGTTGAACAATGGCAAATGCATGGATCAGTTCCCGGTTGATGTCTACCAGGGCGGCGCGGGAACCTCGGTCAACATGAATACCAACGAAGTCCTGGCGAACATCGGCCTGGAGCTAATGGGTCACCAGAAGGGTGAATACCAGTATCTCAACCCGAACGATCACGTGAATAAATGCCAGTCTACCAACGACGCCTACCCAACCGGATTTCGCATCGCGGTATATGCCTCGGTGGTGAAACTGGTCGATGCCATCAACCAGTTGGGAGATGGCTTCGAGCGCAAAGCAGTTGAGTTCCAGGACATTCTGAAAATGGGCCGCACCCAACTGCAGGACGCGGTACCCATGACCCTCGGTCAGGAATTCCATGCGTTTAACGTGCTGCTAAATGAAGAAACGAAAAATATGCTCCGCACGTCCGAACTGCTGCTGGAAGTGAACCTGGGCGCAACCGCTATCGGTACACGTCTGAATACGCCAGATGGCTATCAGCAGTTGGCGGTACAGAAGCTGGCCGACGTGTCTAACCTGCCGGTGGTACCTGCAGAAGACCTGATTGAAGCCACTTCCGACTGCGGCGCCTATGTGATGGTGCACAGCGCCCTTAAACGTCTGGCGGTGAAACTCTCTAAAATCTGTAACGACCTGCGCCTGCTCTCTTCCGGCCCGCGCGCTGGCCTGAATGAAATCAACCTGCCCGAGCTGCAGGCCGGTTCGTCTATTATGCCCGCCAAAGTGAACCCGGTCGTGCCGGAAGTGGTCAATCAGGTTTGCTTTAAAGTCATCGGTAATGATACAACCGTGACCATGGCCTCTGAAGCGGGTCAACTGCAGTTGAACGTCATGGAGCCGGTGATTGGTCAGGCGATGTTTGAATCCATCCATATCCTGACTAACGCATGCTACAACCTGCTGGAAAAATGCATTAACGGTATCACCGCGAATAAAGCAGTTTGCGAAAGCTACGTCTACAATTCCATCGGGATTGTTACCTACCTTAACCCGTTCATCGGCCACCATAACGGTGATATCGTCGGTAAGATTTGTGCTGAAACGGGTAAGAGCGTACGTGAGGTGGTACTGGAGCGCGGGCTGTTGACCGAAGCCGAATTAGACGATATTTTCTCGGCACAGAACCTGATGCATCCGGCCTATAAAGCGAAACGTTATACCGATGAAAGCGAACAGTAACCGTTCAGACTAAGCTTGCGAAAGGCACGTCACTTGTGACGTGCCTTTTTTCTTTTTAAGCGCAATCAATTACACAACAATTTAATATCAACTTGTTAATAAACAAGGAAGGCACTTATGTTTGGAGCAGAACTCGTCATCGTCTTGCTGGCGATTTATTTGGGCGCAAGACTCGGGGGGATCGGCATCGGTTTCGCTGGCGGCCTTGGGGTGCTCGTTCTTACCCTTATCTTTCAGATCAAACCCGGCGCAATCCCTTTTGACGTCATCGAGATCATTATGGCGGTTATCGCTGCTATTGCAGCCATGCAGGTCGCGGGCGGTATGGACTACCTGGTAAGCCTGGCGGAACGTATGCTGCGCCGCCATCCGAAATATATCACCTTTCTTGCCCCCCTGGTGACCTGGTTTATGACCATTCTGGCCGGAACCGGACACACCGCCTTTTCCACGCTGCCGGTAATTACCGAAGTGGCGAAAGAACAAGGTATCCGACCGTCACGTCCGCTCTCTATCGCCGTTGTTGCTTCCCAGATTGCGATTACCGCATCGCCAATTTCCGCCGCCGTAGTCTTCTTCGCTGGCATTCTGGAGCCGATGGGTGTGAGTTACCTCACCCTGTTGGCGATCTGTATCCCGGTGACGCTGATCGCCGTGATGATCACCGCCGTACTGTGTAACTTCCTCGGCGCTGAGCTGAAAGACGACCCGGTTTACCAGGAGCGTCTGGCAAAAGGTGAAGTAAAACTGCGCGGTAGCCAGGTCTTCGAACTGAAGCCGCACGCGAAACGCTCTGTGCTACTGTTCCTGATCGGTATCATCGCGGTGATGTTCTACGCCACCGCCATCAGCGACACCGTGGGTCTGATCCAAAACCCGGTTCTGCCGCGTAACGAAGCGATTGTGGTGTTCATGCTGACCATCGCGACGCTTATCAGCATCACCTGTAAAATTGATACCAGTGAGGTGCTGAATGCCAGCACTTTTAAATCGGGTATGAGCGCCTGTGTCTGCGTTCTGGGCGTGGCATGGCTGGGCGATACGTTCGTCAAAGCGCACATCGGTGATATCCAGGCCGTTGCGGGTGACCTGCTGCATAATTACCCGTGGCTGCTGGCCGTGGTGCTGTTTTTCGCCGCCACGCTGCTCTACTCCCAGGCGGCGACCACTAAAGCGCTGATGCCTGCGGCGCTGATGCTGGGCGTTACCCCGCTGACGGCTATTGCTTCATTCGCTGCCGTTTCTGCTTTGTTCGTTCTGCCCACTTATCCCACGCTGCTTGCAGCCGTTGAGATGGATGATACCGGCTCGACCCGTATCGGTAAGTACGTGTTTAACCATGCATTTCTGATCCCGGGCGTAGTCGCGATTTCGCTTTGCGTTATCCTCGGCTTTATCATCGGCGGCATTGTGCTGTAAACGCTGAGCGGGTGTAAAAATAGTGAAAATTGGGCCGCTCTGCGGCCCGATTCATTAATACCCCATCGCCCTGCGTGATATAGTGAAGACTTTCGTGATGAGGAGGTCGACTTGTGAACACGCATGATGCTGTTGTCGTACTTTGTACCGCCCCTGATGAAGCCTCTGCCCAGGATCTTGCGGCTAAAGTGCTGGCCGAACAACTGGCTGCCTGTGTAACCCTTCTCCCCGGCGCCACCTCCCTCTATTACTGGGAAGGCAAACTGGAGCAGGAATACGAAGTGCAGATGCTGTTAAAAACCAATCAGGTGAATCAGCAGGCGCTTCTCGACTGCCTCAAATCTCATCATCCTTACCAAACCCCGGAACTGCTGGTACTGCCCGTAGTCCACGGCAATAACGACTATCTCTCATGGCTCAACGCTTCCTTACGCTGATCCTGCTGCTGTGCAGCACATCAGTTTTTGCCGGGTTATTTGATGCACCCGGCCGTTCGAATTTCATTCCTGCCGACCAGGCGTTTGTTTTCGACTTTCAGCAAAACCAGCACGATCTCAATCTCACCTGGCAGGTGAAAGAGGGCTATTACCTCTACCGCAAGCAAGTGAGCATTACGCCAGCGCAGGCGAATGTGGGGGCATTACAGCTACCCACAGGCGAGTGGCATGCAGACGAGTTTTACGGCAAAAGCGAAATCTATCGCCAGCGCGTAAGTGTGCCCGTCACGGTGAACCAGGCGGATAAAGGCGCCACGCTGACGGTGACATATCAGGGCTGCGCCGACGCCGGATTCTGCTATCCGCCGGAAACTAAGGTCGTTCCGCTTACTGAAGTTAAAGCTGCCGCCGCCTTTTCCTCTCTCCCTTCTGGGGAGGGAGCCAGGGTAAGAGGGGAAGGCGAAGCCGCTTCTGATCTTCCTTTCTCAGCGCTCTGGGCCTTGCTGATCGGCATCGGTGTTGCATTTACTCCCTGCGTGCTGCCAATGTATCCACTGATTTCCGGCATCGTTCTGGGTGGTAAGCAACGCCTTTCCACACCCCGTGCGCTACTGTTGGCATTTATTTATGTGCAGGGGATGGCGCTGACCTATACCGCGCTCGGCCTTGTGGTCGCCGCTGCCGGGCTACAGTTCCAGGCAGCACTGCAGCACCCTTATGTGCTCATCGGCTTGTCAGGGGTGTTTATCCTGCTGGCTCTGTCGATGTTCGGCCTGTTTACCCTACAACTGCCCTCTTCTCTGCAAACCCGCTTAACCTTGATGAGTAATCGCCAGCAGGGTGGCTCTGCGGGGGGGGTGTTCGTCATGGGGGCCATCGCCGGGCTGATTTGCTCCCCCTGTACCACAGCGCCTCTGAGCGCGATCCTGTTGTACATCGCTCAGAGCGGAGACCTGTGGCTCGGCGGCGGTACCTTGTATCTCTACGCGCTGGGAATGGGCCTGCCGCTGATACTGGTGACGGTGTTTGGTAATCGCCTGCTGCCGAAAAGCGGCCCGTGGATGGAGACGGTGAAAACTGCGTTTGGTTTTGTAATACTGGCGCTGCCGGTATTCCTGCTGGAGCGGATCATCGGTGACGTTTGGGGTCTACGTTTGTGGGCGATGCTCGGAGTGGCCTTCTTCGGCTGGGCGTTTATTACAAGCCTGGGGGCGAAAAAACCGTGGATGCGTCTGGTACAAATCCTCCTGCTCGCCTGTGCACTGGTGAGCGTGCGCCCGCTGCAGGACTGGGCGTTTGGCTCGCCAGCGGCGCATACGCAGGCGCACCTGAACTTCACGCAAATTAAAAACGTGGATGAGCTCAACAGCGCCCTGGCGCAAGCGCAGGGCAAACCAGTTATGCTCGATCTTTACGCTGACTGGTGCATTGCCTGTAAAGAGTTTGAAAAATATACCTTTAGCGATCCGCAGGTACAAAACGCCCTGAAGGAAACCGTTCTGCTTCAGGCGAACGTCACTGCTAACAGCGCCCAGGATAAGACCTTGCTGAAACACCTTAACGTGCTGGGACTGCCAACCATTTTGTTCTTCAATGAGCAGGGTGAAGAGCAGCCCACGCAGCGCGTAACCGGGTTTATGGATGCGGCGGCATTCAGCGCTCATTTGCGCGATCGCCAACTGTAAACAACACTGTAGACGGGACAAACCGTCGGGAATAACGGAGGAGAAAACCGTGCAACGCGAAGACGTACTGGGACAAGCCCTGCAATTACTTGAGATTCAAGGGATCGCCAGCACCACGCTTGAGATGGTAGCCGACCGTATCGATTACCCGCTGGACGACCTTACGCGCTTCTGGCCCGATAGAGAGGCGCTGCTTTATGATGCCCTGCGCTATCTTAGCCAGCAGGTTGATACCTGGCGCAGGCAACTTATGCTCAATGAAGAGCTGAGCGCGGAGCAAAAACTGCTTGCGCGCTATACCGCCCTGACCGAATGCGTCAGTAACAATCGTTATCCAGGCTGTCTGTTTATCGCCGCCTGTTCGTTCTACCCTGATCCCGACCATCCGATCCATCAACTGGCAGAGCAGCAAAAACGTGCGGCGCATGATTTTACCCACAGGCTACTGACCACCCTGGAAGTGGATGATCCAGCCATGGTCGCTAAGCAGATGGAACTGGTGCTGGAAGGCTGCCTGAGCCGCATGCTGGTAAACCGTAGTCAGGCCGACGTGGATACCGCCCACCGCCTGGCGGAAGACATTTTGCGTTTTGCTCAGTGCCGTATGGGTGGGGCGTTAACGTAAGCATAATTTGACCTGTTTGGCACATAAACAGCCAAATTGCCGCAAACTTAAGCAGTTGAACGGATTTTCCCGAAATAGTGTTGACGGTCAGGCTCAATTGCGGTTTAATGCGCTCCGTTGCCCGGATAGCTCAGTCGGTAGAGCAGGGGATTGAAAATCCCCGTGTCCTTGGTTCGATTCCGAGTCCGGGCACCAAATTCATATCAACGGACCTCCACGGAGGTCCGTTTTTGCATTCTAAGCCTGCCAAAATCAACACTTCTACAATCCCTTAACTCCACCCAACTCAATCAACTTCAACCCGCATCAAGTCCCTTGCGAGGGTACAACTGAGGGTATAGTCTGATTCGATAAAATTTATACCCCTTTTCTATCAGGAGATACCGCCAATGGCGCTCACTGACGCTAAAATCCGCGCAGCTAAACCGGATGAAAAACCTTATAAACTTGCCGATAGCGGTAACATGTTTTTGCTTGTTCATCCTAATGGCTCACGCTACTGGCGACTCCGCTACCGGTTTCTGGGCAAAGAGAAAACGCTCGCTCTGGGGGTCTATCCTGAAGTCTCGTTATCAGAAGCAAGGGAAAAACGCGATACGGCGAGAAAGCTGATAGCTGAGGGAACTGACCCGTGCGAACAGAAACGGATAAAAAAGTCAGTCCCAGAAACAGCTCAGACATTTGAAGGCATCGCAAGACAGTGGCATAAGAGCAACAAAAAATGGTCAGCCTCACATAGTGAGAAGATACTGAAAAGCCTCGAAACTCATGTGTTTCCCTTTATTGGCTCACGTGACATTACCACCCTCAGAACTCCCGATTTACTTGTTCCAGTAAAGGCAGCCGAAGCCAAAGAGATCTATGAGATTGCAGCGCGCCTTCAGCAGCGTATCACTGCAATCATGCGCTATGCTGCCCAGTCAGGTATTATCACCTATAACCCTGCCGTGGATATGGCTGGCGCGTTAACTACGGTGAAACGCCAGCACCGCCCCGCTCTTGCACTGAATCGCATTCCAGAGCTTCTTGGACGCCTGCATGCCTACAGAGGCCAGCCTCTTACCCGACTGGCCACCAGACTCACCCTGCTTATCTTCATCCGTTCCAGTGAACTACGCTTTGCCCGGTGGTCTGAGATCGACTTCGAAAAAGCCATGTGGACCATTCCTCCTGAGCGAAAAACCATTGAGGGGGTCAAGTATTCTCATCGTGGCTCAAAAATGCGTACAGAGCATCTGGTGCCGCTCTCCCGCCAGGCTCTAGATATTCTGAAGCAAATTCAGGCTATCAGTGGTGAGCATGAACTTATCTTCACTGGCGACCACAATCCGTGGAAACCCATGAGTGAAAATACGGTGAATAACGCACTACGCCTGATGGGCTACGATACAAAAGTCGATGTCTGTGGTCACGGTTTCAGGGCAATGGCTTGTAGCTCATTGATTGAATCAGGTCTTTGGTCGAGGGATGCTGTTGAGCGCCAGATGAGCCATCAGGAACGTAATGGTGTCCGCGCAGCTTACACTCATAAAGCGGAGTTTCTTGATGCAAATGATGAGAAATCAGTAAGCCCCTTTGACTTTGCGAAACTTCACTAAGGATAGTGGTTCGAATTAAAAACAGCCTGGTAGGAGGGGGAACGATGCATTGGTATGCTGACTACTCCTATGGGCAAGAAGATACTTATAAAACTACACTGGTATAAAAGCTCAGCCCATAAACGGGCTGAGCCTCAGAGTATCCCTTTTTTTTGTAACCCTCAGAGCTTTACCCAACCATACCTGGTGCTCAGGAGATATAATCTAGACTACTTCATCTCTACCTAATTCGCTGTCATAGGGGTTAGAATACGTAAAGCTTGCCTTGCAGAACCAGTTCTGATAAATCGTTGTAATCATATACTAAAAATACCATTAAAGCTGATGAGCACACACTACCGTCTTTATCCTCCTTTCCTGTATGTCCAGGAAGAACAGAACTTTTCCGATACGTGGGAGCGTTTCTGTTGCACTTTACTGAATCTTAATCATAAAACCGATGAGGTTTACGTTCGTAATCCGCCCGAGCAAGGGGTGGATCTGTATTATCCTTCTGCCAAAATCGCTTACCAGTGCAAAAGTATTGAATCAGGCAAGAGTGGCGATTTTAATGTTAGTAAGGCAATTAATTCTATCAACGCTGCCAGAGCCATTCAGGATCAACTCGGATGGGAAAAGTATATTCTGTGTGTTAATGTCGCCATCAGCGGCAGCGCCGAGAAGAAATTAAAAGAATGCCTGCCCGATATTGAAATCATGAGTGAATCCCGGTGGGTACAGCTTAGTAGAACATTTTATACTGAAACAGAAAGCTACTTCAGAAAACTCGTCGATATACCAAGAAAGCGTGTTTATGATGCGATTGGTAATACGTTTATCAGCCAGTATTCAGACCAACTGAAAGCTCAGCTTGATTCCTCATCCTTTGACATTTTTTTATTTTCGAATCAATACGACAAAACATTCAGGGTTTCGGTATCTGATAAATTTACCGTGAATGATTTGCTGGGAATCTTCCGGCATTTTTTCCGTCTTCCGAAATCAGCTGAATTTGCTTCTGAAGAAATTCGTGTCAGTTTGAGCCATTCCCTCGTCTTTAATGGCCGTAAAACACCACTTAATAAAACGTTACAGGATGTGGGCATAACGCAGGGAGATGTTGTTACTTATTGGACTACGATGGTCTGGAAAGACCTTCATGGTCAGGAATTTAATGGTGACGTTATCCACATGATGGTAGGTGATATGATTCACAAAACTTCGCCAGCAATTATAATGATGCGTAAAAATAATGCACTAAGAAAATATTCACAGACGATCTACAAAAGCTTTAAGGAATTTGAAAACACACTGAGCTAAAAGTACATCCTCACTCATATAAAGTTAGCATTCACAGCTTAATATAACTGGTTGTCTGGACTGACCCCCGTAGACAAATTCTGTCCTCACCAAGAGGTCTGCCGGAAGACCTCTATAGTAGTGCCACACAGCTCTGCCATGTGGCCATGGACAGATTTACGAAGCTTCTTTTGCCAAGAGCTGCATGTTGAGTGAGCTTGTTGTCAAACCCGCTCTGTCGAACCGGTAGCGCATATAAGCCGAGATATCGTCCTCATGGGAGGAGACAACCAATTGGCAATGCTTGAGCTCACAACGGAGTAGATCGGTCAGGGATGCAACGTTGACTTCATCCAGGGATTGCGACGGGTCATCAATCAGGATTAGAGGCACCTGCGAATAGACTTTGTTGAGCGAGAGGAAGAAGGCAAGGCTAAGGGCGGACACTTGGCCAGAGCTCATGGACATAACTGCGTCGTGTTCAGACTTCTCCGCAGTCAGGAATCTCAATTGCGTACCTTCTCGGCTCTCGATAAACAGGCCCAGGCCACGCTGGTAGTTTTGGATCAGACGGCCACTGTAGATGTGGAATATGAACTCAATAGCCGAAATTGTCTGGTCGGTATAACTTTGCTCTGTCTTCTTCAGTGTACTGCGGAGCTTTTCGACTTTATCTTGTGCTTTTTGGGCTGCCTTAGTTTCTTTTTCGATAACTTTAAGATCGGTAATACAGGTTTGGAGCCTGGAATGTTGAGCCTCATTAGCTTTAATCGATATGTACTTCTCTTTGTCCTTCAGGTCTTCAGCCGTGACTATATAGAAGTCCTGTAGGTCTTTGAAAGCGCGGTTTGTGGTTTCTCGCCAGTCCTCCGGCAGCGCTAAGGCATCAGCTTCAACCTGTTTTTTATTTCTTAGAATCTCCTTAAGCTTTTCAAATCGCTCATCTACTACGTCATCAATTTCCGTGAATGCGTAAGTAAATTGAATATGTTCACTTTGCAGCTTCTCCAGTAGCTGGATAATTGCCGGGAGCCGAAGCTTAATTCTGCTCAGCGCTACATGAAGATTTGGTTCAAAGGTAGGCGTAAGAAGTTTCAGGCGGTCTTGTATGTGGGTGTTGATGAGTTTCAGCTCAGCGTCCATAGCAGCGATAAGGATAACTAAGCCTTTACCGTCCTGCCCTAGCGAATCAGAGATCTGCTTATTTTTTGCTTCAATGGCATCTACCATTGATTTGTGATCTTCCCAGTCAGCGCCACAGAGGGGGCACATCTTATCGTCGGGATAGGACTTTTTATGTTCCTCAAGCAGTTGCTTTTTCAGATGTTCCAATTCGGCTACGACGTTCGCATTGGTGCTGCTTTTTTCTACTAGTCTGTTTCGAGATTGAATTTGTAACTCAAACCACTCAAGGCGCCCATCTTCCCAGTTTGGTAGTGATCGGGCTTCTTCGACCTTGATGACCTTAGCACCGCGTTTGATGATGTTTGCTGAGCGCTCTAATTCATCAATCTCCTGCTTGATAGCTTCAAGCCCATCAAGCTTACCAAGGTCTTTACCGAACCGAGCCAGGCTTCTCAGTGATTCCTCGTTACGCTCGATGGCAGCATCGATTGTCTCGTTGTGAACCCTGGTTTTTATCGTGGCTTTGAGTGGCAGAAGGGCAATAATCTTACGAACTGATTCCTGGTAGGCTGCATGGTCTACCGCAGAATACGATGAGAACAGTATCTCCTTGTCCCATCCAGGTTGAACATCAGTCGTCGAGAGCTTTTTGTACTCAATGATCACAGCCTCTGCCTGCAAAGAGTCTCTTAGGGTGGCTATCTCTTCTTTAAGTGTTACAGCTTTTGCCGTGCGTTCCGGATTGTTGATGTACCTTGTAAGTTTAGTGTATATAGTGTTGCAGTTTTCGATCTCAGCTTCAACATCGCTGATATTAAAGAGGTTTCCAAGTTTCTCCTTACGTTCGTCTACCCGAGTGTGTAACAGTCGGTTTTGTCCTTGCTCGAGATAGTTAAGGAAAGAGAAGTTTTCCCTGAAATTTTTTCCGAAAATTTCGTCCAGGAAGTTGTTGTCGCGCAGATTGTTCTTGGTGAAATCAGATGATTCAAATTCTGGTAGCTCATAAAGCCTGAAGTTCCCATATTTGTCTGCACGATTGTTTGCTGGTTTTTTGAATATCGCCGCAGGGCAATGTCTGGCTAAAACAAGTTTGCGACCATCATTAATGAATTCAATCTTGATGCAGAGATCGTTATCGCCAGAGCGACTGTTCCAGAAGAGATTGTCTGCATAGTCTCTCTTGTTCCTGGTTAATAATGTATTGAATAGATTTTGTATTCGATTGATCTGGCCGGTAAGCAGCAGTTCGATTGCGTCGAAAATGCTTGTTTTGCCATAACCGTTTGGGCCGTCAAGAGTTAGCAAGGACGCCCCGCCAAGGTCCAATAAAATATTCTTGAATGCTTTGAAACTAGAGACTTCAATCCTGGATATTTGCCATTTCATTACGAATCATTTCCTTGATAAAGTCGCCAGCGTTTTTGTCTGTGACTTGCTGGATAGTCGAATATATATCGTTCAGGTCGGTTTCAGCTACAGCTTCAGCAGCTTGCAACCTCAAGGACACAAGGTTCCCTTGATGACTAGGTAGTTCTAAGAATGGAAGCTTGATAAAGGTCTTCGCAGCGAAACTGTATTGTGTGGCGACAAGAGGGTTTTCTTTATATTCAAGAAATTCCTTTTGGTCAGCAATCACCGTTAACAGTTTGTCATAGGTAAAATTAGCGAGCACGCTTTCTTCCGCAACACTGTAATAGAGGACATATTTTTTATAAAAGTGCGGATCTTCCTCAATTGCGAAGATTTCTTCTTCGTGATCCTTAAACCTGGCCAGAACATCAAGGCGATGAATACAAATCAAGTCGCAGTTTTTCTTAAAGCTTGGGTTTCTGAGAAATTCGTCAGGAGCAAGTTGATTGATTCTGTTATTTAGTTCGGCCGGATCCAGGAGATCGTCAAGATTATGTAGGACTGCGAACCTGATCGCAGATCCAGACTCGCGAATATAAAAGCTTGTGTTGTCCATGTCGAGTTTACTGACAAAGTCATGGGCCAGAAGTGCTTCATTAATTAGTTGTTTTATCATTCAGTCGTTCCTCCGCGTCGTCTTTTGTTATGACACTAATGCATAGCGACTTGGTGATGTTGCTCTCAAACTTTTCAGTGGTTTGCTTGTTGTCAAAGTCATCCGAGCTCGTGAATTTTGTATTAAAAGTGAATGAGGTTTCCGCTTTACTGGCGATTAAATGGTTGTACTCAAAAAGCAGTCTCAGCAGATCTCCGTTGTTTTTCATTTCACGGATCATGTCAAACTCACACTCTTCGCTTTCATCCACGTCAAGAGCGGTAGGTACGTAGAACCGATTTACGCTGTCAAGATAGTGCGGAAGATGGTTGAATATAGGTTCCATCGAAATAGCCTGTATCAGCTTGGTGTATCGCCTGATGTCGTTCTTCTGAACGTCTTGAAACCGCTCGGATGGTTTCATCATCTGGCAAAGGATTTTTAATTCTTTGATATGCGTTTTGCGAATATGCTCACTCAGAAGTCTGGCTCTCTCATAAGTGGCATCACTCATTGTTGGTAGCATCTGATCCAATCTTTCTTCTAAATGGGTTTGGAGCCTGGCCTTTAATTCAACTGCATAGTAATCCCTATTCTGGTAGGGGTTTTCGGTCAGCAGTTCAGTTAAAATACGCCTAGCCTTGATACGCCCCTCGTATGCGGCTTTGTCTTCTGAGATCCCGTCAACTTGATTCAATTTATGGTTATATATTGCCTTGGTGCTAATTTTTTCTGACAGTAAGCAGTAGTTAAAATTTATAAGGTTATCGCTGACAATGATTGACTGTTTTTCACATAATTTTTTTATGAGTTCTTTGGTCAGTCCTTCAATCTCATCCAAACCACAATGATAGTTGTCTCCATAGCGATAGAATTTTACTGTTTCTCCGCTAGTGCCTCTGTGATCGCCTGTCTCATCTAGCGGGACAGACACATGGAAGTAACGCGTTGTCCCCTTGATTTTATCGTGTTCGATTAAAGTTGACTGTTCCAGCGCCTTGATATAACCACTTCGATATTTACTTATCTTAGCTTTGACTTGATGGGCGGTGTGTAGTTTTCCGTTTTTATAAATAGCGAAGTCGTCACTGCTGTCTAGGCTGTGTCCCTTAATCGTTTGAGCTATAGTAACTGTCTGTTTCCACAACATATTGAACTATGGCTCGCTACGACCTTCCTGATGAAGCATGGATTATCATCCAGCCTTTATTGCCTGCTGAACCCGTATCTCCACGGGCCGGACGCCCATGGGCTGAGCATCGTAAAATTATCAACGGTATGTTCTGGGTGTTGTGTTCCGGGGCTCCGTGGCGTGATTTACCTGAACGATATGGACCATGGAAAACGGTTTATAACCGCTTTAACCGGTGGTCAAAATCAGGTGTTATTAACATTATTTTCAACAGGTTGCTTTCGCTACTTGATGCCAGCAATCTTGTTGACTGGTCTGCTACGGCGCTGGATGGCAGCAATATCCGGGCGTTGAAATGTGCTGCCGGGGCTCAAAAAAACATCCCGATATCGCCGGAGATAATGGGCTGGGTCGCTCTCGCGGTGGTTTTGGCACCAAAATCCATCTGGCGACAGACGGAAACGGTCTTCCGTTAAACATAGTGCTGAGTCCCGGACAGGCTCACGAAAGCCAGTTCGCGCAACGTCTTCTCGACGGTATTGGTGTTCAGCGCCAGAACGGCAGCATGAAACGCCGTGGCCATGCGGTACTGGCCGACAAAGCGTACTCCGGGCATGCGTTACGCAACGAACTGAAAAGCAAAGGTATAAAAGCAGTCATTCCCCGAAAATCAAATGAGAAAATGGCATTGGATGGGCGTTCACAGCTCGATCGTAATGCGTACCGCAATCGCAACGTTGTTGAGCGATGTTTTGGTCGCCTGAAAGAATACCGTCGCATAGCGACGCGTTACGACAAAACGGCGAGAAATTATCTGGCGATGGTGAAGCTGGGCTGCATCCGGCTCTTTTATCAACGACTATATAATTAAGGGACACAGCCTAGCTGCAGCTCGAAGTCCAGATCGTTATCGTGAATCAGTTTAAGGGAGTGATATAACGCAATTTTCCCTTGATAAACGAAACCGCTCCACGAGGATACGGCGCTGGCTGGATACTTCTCATCATCTTCTTGGCTCACATAACCTCCTTTTATCATTAGCAAGTCGTCAGTTATCATCGGCGTTGTTCTGCTGCCGCCGGTGGCCGTATCGCAAACCTCAGATACAAGTTAAAAAAAGTCCTCATCGAGTCCTTTATGAATCATTCCCACAACTTTATATTTTTAAAGGTTGTCGTTGCTGGCAAAGCCTGAATATCAATTCTCCCGGCAAGTTCTTCCGAGCGAGGAGCCCAGAGATTTGCATGTAAACGCATTGCAAGATGCGGAACTGGTGTGGGATCCCAACTGGCGCGCTCGTGCACAACTCTCCCATCTACAGACCAGACGATCCGGTCTGGTCGCCAGTCAATGGTATAGCGATGAAAATCCAGAGAGGCATCGAAACCAAGTTCTACACGATATGGGGACCCTCTGTATCCATAACCTAAAGTTGCTCCTTCGTCGCCAGGATTGAAATAGACATTCACTAACATGCTCTCAGGAGCATCACCCGCTATTTCAATATCTATCTCCTGCCTTGGTGAATCACGATGCAGAAAGAAGCCGGTGACCAGACCAGAACCGCGAGCAGCTTTAATTTCTGCCTCAAACCGCCCGTATTCAAAAGATTGTTTTGATGCGAAGGCTCCCGCACGGTACGGCCTGTTGCCGGTAGGTATTGCACTGATAGTTAGATGCGTACCGTCCTCATCGCAGACCAGGTTTTCTTTAGAAAACGAAGCCATATTGCCAGGAAAAGTTTCGACAAGCCCAATGAAGGATGGCGTTTCAGTCGCCATATCTGTACATAAAAGACAATTGCCCACAGGATGCATCTCATTACCTGAGAGGTGTGCTGGTCGCCACCCATATTGAGGAGGTAGTACCCAGGGTGAAACATCCAGTAAAAAACATGTTTCAGGTGACTCAAATTGATCCTGATGAGATAAATTACAGAGCCGATCCCACCTGAATAATCGGGATCCACGCGGTGCACCAATAGGGTACCCCTGTGCAGGCCTCGAAAGATTGAGCAGGGTACAAAGCGGATCCCACATTTGAAAATCAGACTTAAGGTCCGATAAGAATGCCGAGCGTAATGAAGGTAAAGACTTCAGTTCAAATTTAAACCTCTGTTCAGTCCCCGCCTCCACAATGAATTTTATTTCGGTCCTTGCAAGCACAGTATTAAAAGTTTCAGGATTGAGTGGAACATCAAGAAGAACATCAAATACCGTAAAAAGATTCAGCAATTCCTGGGGCTGGATTTCCTCTTCATCAGCATCGAATACACAAACCCGCAGCCCCAGCATAGCCAGCGCCATCGCCAGCCCCTCTCGTTGACCACCAGCAGTCCAGGCCATCACTGAACATGAGTCAATTTGATCCGGAGCCATCAATCCCGTACCGGCATCAACAATCCCTGCGCGGGCCAGGTAAGGAAGTACGGAATAAGCGTTATCGGAAGCACCATCCTGTCGTTGCAAAATAGCTGGCTTTGAGAGCGCAAGCGCGCCAAGTTCATTAAAGCGGTAGTTCATCCAGAGATCCACTGGACCAACCACGGGCATTGCCCGCAACAGAGCTGCCGCTCCATCGCGTGATAACACATAGCCAGAAAGAAACCACAGTCCTCTTACGGGCCTGAAGAGGTCACCACAGCAATTCATACGTTCAGCTGTTCCCCCTGCATCTTCATAAGACAGATACAGTAAATGCGGCCCGTGATCCTCTGAACACTCTCGTATAGCGGCCCGCCAGCCTCTTGTGATAGCCGCAACAGCCCCCAACCGAAACCATACATCGTCTTCAAGGACAAGAACATATTCCTTATCCCCGGCAGCAATAGCCTTCCATACCTCCACATGTGACCTTGCAACAGCAATCTCCTGCCTGGTCATTTTGATGGGTTCATCATTGCTGAAATGTGCCTCCAGCCTTGCATCCGGCTGGACATAAAGCTGATCACCAATACAGTAGACCGAATCAACATCAGCCGTTGCGGCACTCGCGCGACCATCCCTGGCATCCACGGCAGAAAACCGCTGTATGATAGAGGCTAGTGGAAAACCATCATAAGTCCGGAATCTTTTGAGCTCTCTGCTCAACCTCCGCCACCTGCCGGGTTGACGATCGAGATTAATAACAACAATTGAACCGATCATTTCGGGACCTGAACCGAAAACGGGGATCCTACGACCAGGAAAGATACTTATTATTACACGTGAGATTTTGAATAATACCTTGCGCAAAACACCTGAAGCATCCTGAAGGTTCATTAATTCTGTCCTTGATATGTGGGATCAGGCTGAGCCCATATTACGCCAGTTACGTTCATCATTACGGTAGGACAGATCCCAGCGCGTTTCTGCAATCTTTTCCCAATCACGTAACAATTCGAAATCGAATGACTTCCCTTCCCTTATCAATTTGTGAGCGTGTGCTGCCAGTGCAGCTGTGAAGTTCCCAGGCCCAGTTGTTGATTGAATTTCGGGAGAATGTACATCACTCAGTAGCGTTTCGGTCGCCCTAATAAGCGCACTCTGTAGAACCGGATGGCCTGCAGGGGCCACAATAGGGTCATTATTAATGTAAAAAATGCGCTCAGTCGTCGGTAAATCACTTCTCCAGATATCCACAGCAGGCACCATTGAAGAGGACTGAATGTCGTAACATAAAGGTTGTACTTTGAGTGTCCCATCATGGAAAAGATACTTCCAGTTGTCGCCAAGTAAAACATCGTCAGCATCAACGTATAATCCCCCCTCAGCAAGTAAAACGCACATACGCAAATAGTCGCAGCGCATTGCCGGATGATAGCAAAGGGAGAAGGCTTTACACTCTTTAGCGCCAAATCGTTCGGCAATATATGCCATTGCCGATTCATCGTTAAACATGCTACATTCAAAACCATCATCAAGAAGCCGATCCCAGCTTCTGAGACAAACCATAACGTCTTCCGGTACATTGTGCTGGTCATGCCAGTAGCGAATCAGTTTCCTGGGAATAAGGGGCGATAACTCCTGATTATCAGTATGTAATGAAGCAGGATGTTCCAGTTGCTGCAGCGTAAGATCCCGGATGAATGAAGAGCGTAAGTCGTCATCCTCTTCAAAACCCGTTCGATATGAATTCATACTCCCCCCTATTAAATCAACTTTTGTGAACAGCATACATGAAGTCCTCTCCAGATTTTGCCGCTCAACGATGAAATGAACTGGCTCAGGGTAGCTCTTTATTTTTCATAAAAACAACTGGCTTTCCTTGTATGCCTGATAACGTGATGATTCAATTAAAAGATATACCTGACCTTCTACCACAAACCCATCCAGGTGATGCTCCTGAACGTATACAGCCAGATCATTGATATTGTTTATAAAACCTTTCCCATTGAAGTTGAGGGATGTATTGCACAAGACACCATAACCAGTCCGATTTTTAAATGCTGAAAGTAATTTATGAAGATTACTATTTGTTGCAGTTGTAACGGTCTGAATACGCGCAGTACCATTAACATGCGTGACTGCTGCAAGGGTTTCAGTCTTTGCTCTATGCGTAAAGAGCATATATGGGCTTTCGTTATTACAGCCGAACCACTTTTCAGCGTCCTCCAAAAGACAAACTGGAGCAATTGGGCGAAACTGTTCACGTTGTTTGATTTCGTTTAAACGAACCCTGGTACTTTCCTGAAAAGGAGCAGCAAGGATGGATCTGTTGCCCAGCGCGCGTGGACCTATTTCATATTTTCCATTCACCCAACCAAGGATGAGATCGTTAGCCAGCATGTCAGCAATCTGATCATTGTCGACATTATAGACATCATATTTCTCTGAGCAGAATGTATTATCCGCTCTAAAATCTAATCCGCTGTAAACATCCCATTCAATCTTAGGATTACCTGTAAAATAGAACTGAGCATCAATCGCAGTGCCTATAGCAACACCGGAATCGTTAGCAACAGGAGGAACGAAAACTTCAGAAAAAAGGTTTGTCTCCCTCCATTTAGTATTCCAGTCACAGTTCAGGCCGCATCCGCCAGCAATAATAAGTGGTTGCCTTTTCTTTAAGTTGTCTTTTGCAAACTGATAAAAAACATTAAACAGTGCATCACTATATATCCCAGTAAAGTTACGAAATTCTTTATCGTCCAGACCAACATTATAGTGCGGAGCTTTTTCAATATTCGCATAGTCGCTAAGTTTTCTGGCAGGGCCATTCAACAGAAAGTCGATGAGTTCTTGTTCTTCCGGGGAGGCTATACTTCTCTTTGAAAAAGATGCCAACGCCATAAGTTTCCCGGCATCTGAGAAGCGAGGGTAGGCACTGTCTTTGGAAAAAACTGGATCGGCTAACCCATAAACAATACCATAGCGGTTACCAGGCTGATTTTGAACATCGCCAATGAGCGTTATATTCAGATCTGCATCTAATTCGTAGAATGCTCCGATTCCTCCTTCCCAAACCAAAGCATAACAGGATGTTCCTTTTGGTAAGTCTGACATGCCAAATGCACAAAGTATGTGTGCTCGCTCGTGAGAAGACGAATAATATTTAATTTTCTTCTTTAGGAATCGTCTTTCTGAAACCATGACATCTGTATCTGAGATGCCCCGATAACCAACGTTAATTTTCGAACCATTTAAATATTCATCATGATCCCTGGGCCACCATCCCCCTGCGCAAATTACATCTGGTATATCGTCGATTTCACCAATAGCATCTAATACGTTCGAAATACCAAGTGGAGAATAGCGATGGTTAGAATCTTTTTCTGCTTCAATAGACATAATTAATCGTCCATTATCCAGAAATGCTACAGCACCATCATGTCCTGGATTATAAGAGAGAATTTTCATTAATTCATAACCTCTATATGTAATTAAAAGTTAGTCATCCATTCTTACTTGTATTAATTTATAAATTTTCAACGCACAACATCGCTGGCTTTAACGATACACTTAGATGCGTATTTTTTGTTATTCATCAACCTCCTTCACACTGGAATCGAAAATCGTTTTCCTGTTATGAAACTTCTTAATTTTCAGCCGACTGGCCTGAGTTTTAACTGCTGCCACAGTTCGGTGGGGTAATTTTTTGGCAACTTCTGAACCTGGATAAGGATAGTATTCTCGCAAAATTTCAATTTCTTCAGGTGACCAGTTCTGGGATTCTCTTATCCCCATTTTATTGGCCTGTACACCGATTGCTCCCTTAGTGCGTCCCGGAAGTAGGGCTTGTACACGCGTTATCCATGCACCAGAACCGTAATGGGCCCGCAATATTTCCAGTTCCTGCTCTGACCAGGGAACGTTGACGGTTTCAGGTCGCTTTGCCAGGCCCATTTTTCTGACCATATCAGCGACGCCCTTGGCACTTCGGCCCAGCGATGCCGCTATTCTCGCAATGGGCACACTGCCATGATGCGCCTCAAGATTCCGCAGTTCCTCGTCGCCCCAGGAGGCGTTCGTCACGCCCATAAGGCTTGCCTGAATGCGAATTGCATATATTGTTCTCCCTGGCAGAAGCGAATGAACAAACATAATACCCTTGTAATAATTCACACGAATAAGCGCCAGTTCCTCTTCCGTCCACACCGGAGGCCGGAGAGTGGATAACCCTAATTTTCGCGCTACTCCTCTGACGGCTCCTGCGCTTCTCCCCAACGTATCACCAATGTCCTGAGCAGAAAATTTTCCATAATTATTTTCAATAAAACTCATCTCTTCTACCGTCCATGGGGACAAATGGTTTCGGCCTCGCCGCGTCTTCTCTGGCATCGGTTCTTATCCTTACTCCGGTGATAGCTCTGTAGCAGATTCTGTCAGCAGGCAGGGACAGTAATCTGATCAACCCAGTGTATTTTTACACAATAACAGAATGCGGGTACTGGCCTACTGATCTGCCGTCACCGTCGAGTAGCTACTGATTAGCTGCTTCAGGCGCAGCTCTGTCTGGATTTTTTGCGCGGACGGGATCATCCCTGAGTTTTCCCGAATGCTCATCTGCCGCAGCTGTTCTTCAACGGGCACAGTTTTACTGAATGCCTGGGTAGCAGCAAACACCTGTGATTTCAGCTCGCTGACAGTAATATACTTTCCTTTTTGCCTATCCAGGGTATTGAGCTGTGCCGTCAGATCCTGCAGTTTGAGCATACCCTCATGCCATCCATTCATTGCATCAGTTGACAATGTTGTGACGTTAAGCTGTTGCTGCCACTGCTGTGTCAGAGGCTTAGCCTGCTCCGGCCACAACGACTGAACCTGTTCGATAAGTTTTCTGGCGTAAGTGATATTCCAGTCAGGAGGTAATTTATCCAGCCGGGTAAGCTGCTGCTGTGTCTGTGCGATAAGATCCTGCGGTAACGGTCTTTGCTGACGCAACATCCCCAGTTGTTCAGACGTGAGAGGTGCAGGGAACGGAGCCAGTGAAGCAGCAAGCTGAGTCTGTAGAGGGTCTGGACGGTGTAGAAAATGCCAGCTCCACGCTGAGACTATGCTTATCACCAGCATGGTACACATGCCGGCAGCGAAGGATTTCCACTTTTTAACCGGAACAGGCATTGTCGACAGCACTTCCACATTCGACTGCGGTTCCGGTTGCGCAACGTAAACCCACTTCACTGCACTCTCTGGCTTATCTTCATCTGGTCCACCAGCAAAGTCTCCCGTGGATGCTGTCGCATCATTCATCACGGTGGCAGGCAATACGATACCAGGCTGAATGCTAGACCCGGTAGTGGTTATGCCATCGCTATTTTCCAGCCGAACAGCACTGTTGTGCATCAGGGTACGCAACGTATCGAGCTGACTCAGATGCTTAAGCTCCAGACGCTGCAGTACCTCCCCCAGACCTGTAAGCAGTTGCTCCGCCCGGTACAACTGGCTGAGGTTGCTGTAATTCAGCGGGAGCGAGCGCATTCGTTGCTGCAGACGCTGACTCAGACTGCTGAGAATTTCCATGCGCGCATGGACTGGCTGAGGCCACAGTGCCCCCCACTGATGGCTTATCAGGGCCTCGAGTATCGTCAGCCCTTCATTGAGCCCGAATAAGCCAGCCAGTTGCGTACGCGCAAGCGTATACCAGGCTGCCGTCTGCAACTCAACACCGTTCTGCTCAAACAGTGAGAGACAGAGTTTTTCGACATAATGCCAGTTCACATCCGGACGCGCCGGATGCGTCAGCTTACTCAGTTCATCACGTAAGGCGGCATAATCCGGTAGTGTGCGCGGGTCACCGCCGGTTTTGATCTTACGTTGGGTAATGTCATTCATGACCAGTTGTCCATTCTGACGCGTTCGGGAATAGGGATGATTAACGCTTATGCAGCTTCGCTTTCTACATATTCGAGACTCTGCAGGTAATGCAGCGCCACCGGGTCAGCAATATATTCAACCTGCCCGTGGTGACGCTCCACCTCATCGATAATTCTGCTGAGCTCGACCCGGAAAAATTCCTTACGCAGGTTAACCCTGTTGATACGGTAGCTTTCCAGATGGTCGTGAAGTGTCTTTTCAAGCGCGGGGGCATCATCACAGGAAATCATGGCGTGGACGTCAAAATCAAACGGCACGGCTGCCCCGCTCAGTTCTTTCACACGCTCCATAGGCTCCAGTCGTCGGGTCATGCCGATTTTGAAGACGTTTTCACCGAAGGAGCCGATATTCGAAATCACATACACATGCCCCTGTTTTGTAAGCTGGGCCATGGATTTGGCGCGTTCATACTGCTGATGCACATCCTGGATTTTCTGCTCCAGCGCCAGACGCTGTCTTTCCAGCTCTTCCCTGTGAGCACCTTCAGCAGCGAGCAGGGCTTCTTCCAGTAAACGCTGCTGCTCAGCAAGGCGTTGCTCCTCCTCTTCAGCTTCGCGCTGCTGCTGCTCCAGCTCATCCTGACGCTGTTTTTCTTCCCGCATCTGACGCTTGAGCTCAGCCTGATATTCTTTTTCTTCCTGCGCTTTTTCCAGCATGGCGACCTTATCCAGAAACTGCTGTTTTACGCCTTCCCAGTCGGCGTTATCCTCAAGTTCCAGAAAGGTGATTTTCTCGCTAATGGCAGCGTAAGCCTCTTTTTCCTTCCTGAGCTGGTCGTACTTGCTTTGCCAGTTATTTACCGTGGTGCCGGAAAGCAGTGTTTTGACTTTGAATTTATACGCGGAGTCCACAATACGCTGCAGTGCGCGGGAGGCTTTGTTTCTGGCATTGTGAAAGTCATCCCACTGGCCGGAAAGCTGTTTCTTTTCCTGATACAGGCCGCGAGCCACTTCAGTACTGACCGTTTCTTCAAAGGCTTTCTCTTTCTGTGCCAGGTCAGACGCAGCCTGTTCGAGCTCCGCGGTTTTCTTCCGGAAGCCCCGGTAAATGAAAACCCGCATTATCAGCGCAACTGCTATCAGTAAGCCAAAGAACAGACCGATTACGCCAGCCGGATTAGAAACAAATTCAATAAATTGCTCATTAAGATTGATTAATGCTCTTACCGCGACATAAACACCCCAGGCAATTGCGCCAAGAATAACTAGGATGATACCTGCTGCATTGTCATCTTTTTTTCTTCTTGCCATGTTTTATTTCTTTCCTTTCTTATGTTTACCCTGACGATTTAATATGAATAATGGGAAGAGAATCTTTTTAATACTGATTCCCAGAGCAAATCGGTAAATGAGTGTATCCGGGCTTGCTGGCCATATAGAGGGGAGCGCATGTGGGCTGTCGGGGTTGGGTACTGACCGGCTCGTCGTTTTCTGCAACACTTTGCGGCTCCTGCTTTTTCGCAGTTGTCACTTTTTTCGCCTTAGCTTTGCGGGTGGAAGTGGACGGTTTTACCGGATTGCTGGTTGCTGAGGAACCATACCCGGAACAGAATCGTTTCGACTGACTCAGACTCCCGTCATTACAGACAAAGCGTCCATCCGATGTGCAGTGCGCTATACCGCCTTTTGAACCTGAGCAGGGCTGCCTTCCACGCGCAGCATCAGCCTGTGCCGTAAAAAGTATTCCTGAAACCAGAAGGAAGATTAATTTCCTCATTTCCATATCCGTAATTTATTCCGTAATTTTGTGGCTTTGTTCTCCGTCAGCCATTAACTGTTTCGCCAGGTAATTATGCAATGACTGACAGGCAAAAAAAATATATAACTATTGCTCATTCCAGTTGCACTATGGAAGGAGCGCCAGAATCAAACCAAAAAAAGTGCTCTCATCAAAACCCTGCCCTGGGCGGGATAAAACACCAGGCGGAATAAAGGTCCAGTTGTTCACCATTACTGACCGCATGAATAAACGTCCCAGTGAAGTCGTATGCCTCCCATCATGGAAAGTCGCCTCCACGCACCCGGTCACACCCTGACCATAAAGGAACGCCGGCACAAATTTTACAGACCGGTCGTCGATACGCAGAACGAGGGCGGTAATCTCAAAAGCCCCGTTCTCCACCAGCAGATCCGTAACGGATGTATTGTACGCCTCCACGCTTAGTCCGGTACCTTCCAGCCACACGTCCATCTGCTCCTTAAGTTGCGTCATTCGCAGGCAAAACTCAGCTATATCGGCCTGACTCTTACTGACAGATGAAGCCGGAGCAGACTGTCTGGTCTGCAATTTATCGAGAAACTGTGATTTTACTGACATGATGCTCTCTGGCCTTACAGACGGGTTGCAGTATCGATATACTGCTGTTGCTTAAGATGGCGTAACATTACCCGCCCCTCCGGCATAAACTCAGTGCCATAGCGCACCAGACCAATACCGCTAAGTTCTGCATCAATGGCGTAGCGGAGCTCACCAGGAATTTCCTGATCAAGCAGTAGCACCTCAATAGACTTCAGGCGCGGCTCATATTTCAGCAAGACCGCAGACAGCGTCGACATCAGCTTATATGCGGTGCCGGGAAGCCCCTGTAGAATGGTGGTCATATCCGGCAGGCCATAGTCCGGCAAATGCGCTAGCGTGCCTGCACGGCAGTTAAGGATCCGTTGCATGTTGTCCAGAACCGACAAAATGACCTGATTTTCTTCACTGATATGCTGAAGGTCGAGATCACCGACAAAATTGCCATAAAGCATCTCGCATAATGAGGGCGAATTGCGCGGCATGATCAATTTCCCTCATCAGGAGCTATGTCAAACACGCTGCCGCCATCATCCCTTTCCAGCAGTGACCAACGGGCCGGGTGCTTCTGACCATTCTTATCTTCATACTGCGGCATAAACTGCCCAACGCGGGTTTGGGTGTACTGCGTCGCCCCGTTAACAATGGAGGCCCATCGACCGTCAAACGGTGATGTTTCGCCACTCCAGCAGGTGATCCTGACCGGCTCCCAGGACTTACCTTCATCGTCTTTATCCAGCGCAGCACTGGCTTCATCGAAACGCCTGTACCATTTCGAACTGGACTCATCATCGAACTGGAAATTCTCGTGTTCGGAGTAGAAATGCAGAGAACGCTTACCATCAAAGCGAACAGGCTTAATTATCTGGTTTACTTTCACCAGTAATAGCGGTAATTCTTCCGTCTGCACCTCACCCAAACCAGGCGGTAACGCTCCAGCCTTTAGGATAAGTCCCCCATCATATGGCAGCAGTTCAATTTCCGGAGTCTGTTTCAGACGATGAGCCAGCCTCTCTGCGCCACCGAGTTTATCCACCCATGAATTACCCAGAATCGTATACCAGCAAACACTTTTCAGATTGTTGACGACAACTCTGCCATCAAGTGTGCCGATAGAATCCACCATTACACCCGGAAAACGCTGGGCCAGTTTGTATTCGTAGGGGAACATACGATGAAATTCGTAAGGCAGAATAAATGAAAGGCCTGCATAACCACTTTCAACACAGAAGGTACTGCAAAGCCACATCAGCCAGGCCTGATAACGCTCCCTGCCATCAGACTCTTTCAACAGTGAGAACGGAAATACCAGTTTAATAACGGAGCGATCAGTATCATTGCGGAAAATTCTTTTGCCCATGATGAGTATTTCATATTCGGGGGCATGATAATCTGTCGCTTCACTTCCCAGATACCAGGAAAAGATCTCTTCCGGAGACGAGTCCAGGATAGCCTGTCGCTTTTTTTGATAGTTTTTTTCCGTAATCCCAACCCATTTTGGTGTCAGCGTTTTCTTCAAATATGGTTTGAATTCGGCATAATAGCGATCTACGCACCCCACCATTTTCTGACGCACTTCTGGCAAATAGCCATCTTTAAAAAATACGGTGATTATCAGCCCGAGATTCACCGCCTGACTACCATCCTTATACTTCACGGACGCTTCCGGCAACCATTTTTCAATATAGTTCAGTTCTAAATCATTCAGTTCCATTATCGTTCCTTATTGGGTTGCCAGCGCACCGACAGTTCCGGCACCCAGTACGGCTGCCAGCGCTTCCCAGGCAGTAATCGCCAGCCGAATAATCAGTAAAAACGCGGCCAGCAGCGCTTCCGGAACACCTAACGTCACCACCAACGCCCCCACACCAACTGTGACAAGTACCACGCCAACCGTGACAGCCACATCCGTCAGTACCTGAACCCAGTCGACCTGTTTCAGCATATCCAGCGTCATATCGGTGGTTTTCTGGATTTTAAGCCATGCAGCACGAAGCTGTTCATCTGTCCATGACACCGCTGAGCACCCTGTCTGACTGACCCAACGCCATGCCTTATGCCCCTCAGAGTATACCCATTCTCCGCTGTCATTCAGCCAGCCCGCGGTCTGGCTGAGCTTTTGCTGCATCTCTTCTGACAGTGCATGCCAGCCGGCTGCGATATTGTTGACAGCCCCCTCACTGAGGTCTGCCACGGCTTTCCCGGCATATGTCCAGGGCTCAATTTTCGCCGGCACCGGGGTGGCAGGTGGACGTGGTGTGAAAATGGGCGGGTACAGGAACAGTGGCCAGTATTTCGCCCCGCTGGTCTTCCAGGCTTTCATCGTGATATTGACGACCTGATCGCTCCACTGCTGTTCCTCAGGCCGACAGTCGTGGATCTCAAGAATGGTCATGCGATTAGGGTCTTCACCGACAATAAACATATATTCATCATACTGATCGAGCTCCAACCTATCTCCCGGAAACTTTACCTCCACCAGGCGTTCCAGATTATCAGCGTGCATCAGTCCTTCCGTATCCGGGCCGGTAAGCCCCGGCCAGCGATCATTCATGTTTTTCACAATAATGATATCCGGACGGCGGTAGTTACCCTTCCCCGGCACCGGGAAAGGATTGATGGTGTGCCGCCTGCCTGCACCTTCGTCCAGTAACGTGCTGCTGAGAAACGGGCGTGGCGGAGTCGTTCGCATATCAAACGGCACTTCGGCTTTATACCACCACCGATAATCGCGTTTGATCTCATCCACCCGGATAAGCCCACTCAGCATCAGTTGCTTGAGGCTCATTTGAAAGCTTTTGCCGTTGCGACGGATTTCTGCCGACAACCGTGGAAAACGCATCGCGTACTCCACCTTAATGTGCAGGTATTGCCGGTTATCGCTCGTCGGCAAACGCGACTGTTTCTCCACCATCTCAACGCCGGTTGTCGTACAGTCCCATGGCTGATTATTGGTCCCGGTGGGGATGTCAGCGCTCGGGGTATTGGGTAAATCGGGCAGTTCCATTACACATCCTCCCTGTATTCGGTTGCCAGTTGCTGTTGGTCGCCATTACCGATAAACCACATAGACTCTTCCGGCTGCGGCTTGTCCGGTACGACATGCAGGTCTACGGCTTCCTGCTCACGGGTATATATCGCTACGGTCCGGCCTTCTGCATCACTGAATCCGCTCGCTTCCTGCCCGGAAGGGGTTTTCAGGTGATAGGGCCTTCCTGCA
This sequence comes from unidentified bacterial endosymbiont, assembly GCF_918797525.1. Taxonomy (NCBI): domain Bacteria; species unidentified bacterial endosymbiont. The sequence continues at coordinate 4,551,052 of NZ_OU963893.1, forward strand.
AGGATCCTGCCCTGCTCATCCTGCAACTGATAAACAGCAGAATAAGCATGTGAAATGCCCATCTCAGGGAAAACAAGTGGCCGGCTGCCCCCACCTTCCGTATCCAGCCGGCTGGCCTTGCGGGTATAAGTACCTGCAGTCTCGTATTTGATTTGTCCCTGTTCGATAAGGATGGAGCTCCCGCCCCCCACCAGGCGTATTCGCTTTTTACCGGCCAGCAGCATCTCGCTGGCAGAGATGAGGGTCAGTTTCTGCTCCGCACTCAGGTGCATCACGCCGTTCTGCGCCTGAAACTGTACGGGACCCTGAGCCGAAATCAGGCTCAGCTTACCGTGTTGGGCAAACAATCCCACGCTGTCGCCTGCCAGTCCGGTGATATGCGCCTGGGTCCCGATACTGATATCACCACCGGCATTCAGGGCGACATTCTTCGTGGCCGCCAGGTGCAGATGCTCTGCGCTGGTAAAGGCTATTCCCTCAGGTGCTGAGAAGTGGATCATCTCATTGAGGGTTTTCAGGCGGGTGCTGAACATCGCCTGCTGACTGGCGATATCAGCTTCCAGGGCTTTTGCCTGGCGGGTCGCGCTGGCAAGCCCCTCAATTTGTACGCGGACGGCCTCAATCTCCCGGAGTGCCACGTCCATATCCAGCACATCGCCTTCGCCGTGCACTTTGCCATCGGCGGTGACCAGTAGCCCTTTTGCCACACGGATAACCCCGAACTCATCGGTGCGCAGTTCGAACCCGGTTCCCCGTGGTTCGTTCTCCGTGTCAACGATGTGTCCCTGGTTCAGCGCAGTGGCTCCGAACGGGGTGCTGAGCGCGATATGCTCGCTCTGGCGCTGGTCTTCCATCCGCAGTTCGTTCTGACCCGCGGTGCGCAGGATGTTCTGGCTGCGGTTGTCGCGGGTGACCACATCCGGATGTTCTGAGTCATGGAACGCATGGGCGATGTACGGGCGGTCAGGGTCACCGCCGTCAAAGGCAATCCCCACTTCGGTGCCGTCAGTCAGCGGCGTATGCCAGCCGTACGTTTCACCAGCATACGGCTTCGCCTGGCGTATCCACAGGTAGTTATAGCCCTGGTCGGCATCTTCGCGGCTGAAGTCCAGCTTCACCCTGTAGCGCCCCGTTTCATCGAGATGCGCATACAGCGCATTCTTCTCGTCGCTCTCGACACGGGCGGTCAGCGTCCCGGCAATCAGTGGACGCGGTGCAGGCTCGGGTCTGAAGCAAAACTGCTCGCTGTACGGCATCCCCCATACCGAAACGTGCAGACGGGTGTCACGGGCTGCGCGGAAGGTGGTAAGCGTAATGACCATACCTTCTTTCAGCTCCGGCACATCACTGTCGCCGGTCTCCAGCACCATGCCCGGCGTCAGGTGACTGGCGTTACTGAAGAGGTGCAGGCGAATGGCGTTATTAAGCGCATGTTCATGCTGAATGCGGGCGTAAAAGGCCCCGCTTTCGGTTTCCGGTTCAGAGGTGGTGTCATCCCCGGCTTCGCGGTATGGGGCCGCGTAGTGATAGTGCTTGCCGGTGATGGCCGCCCCGTTTCTGACGCTGACCTTTGCATCCATCGGTGTGCTGGCGGTGCGGTAGTTGTAATCACGGGTGGCCACACTGCCGGTCACCGTGTGGTGCCACACTCTGGCATCCCATACGGCTTCAACTGCGCCGTCATGGAGGGCAGAAGGCTCACGGTAAGGCAGGCGGACATCAAACTGATACTGCAGCTGGCTGTCGCCAAAGGTCACCGTGTCCAACCCGGTGGTGGTGTTGACCCCAGTGCGGAACCAGATGCCGTCTTCGGCCAGTATTCGCTGAATAAACTGCAGGTCGGCTTCCCGCCACTGGGTAATCAGTTCGCGGACCGGGTAAGTGCGTTCCAGCCGGAACTCAAAATCTGTCCCTTCCAGACCGTGGCTTCGCAGGACCTGCTCCACCAGTTCCGGCACCGAAACATTCTGCCAGACCGCACAGCGGCGGGTGTGGCTGAGCAGCGCCAGGCGCGAGGAGAGCGTCACAGCGAAATGCGTCTGGTCCACGGTCTCCTGGAGGACCTCAAAGCCGGTGATGATGCCCTGCACTACACGGCCTGAGAGCATACTGAGGGTGGCATACTTCAGCAGCACATCTTCACGACTGATGCCTTTCTGTGGCGTGGTGAACTCAATGCGCCATTTAAACGGCGCATTCAGCGCTTCGCGCCCGTGAAAGTTCAGCACATCAGGCTTCAGGGGGCTGTCGTTAATCTCAAGGCGGTAGCGGGTCTGCCCGTCAAACAGCGCCAGCCAGTTATCTGACGTCATATCCATTGCCTTACTCCTTCACCGGAACCAGAGTCAGCCCGGTGCTGTTGAGCTGAATAGTGCGCGGTTTGTCCGGGTCGAGGTCGTCGCGGCTCAGTACCAGCTTCCAGGTGTTGTTTTTGATATCCGGCCGATTAAACAGCCCCACCACCGCCACAAATTTCGCCTCTTCGCTCATCGGCATATTGAGAGTCACGCTGCCTTTAGGCATCACCAGTAGTGACTTGCTGGCCACAATATCTTCTTTCAGGGTGTTATCTGCATCACGCAGCAGTTTCTGGTAGTCGGCGGCGTCCACCTTCCGGCTGTCTTTGAGCTGGTACACCTGCACCATGGTGGCAAGCGGCGTCTGGCTTTCATCGGCATTGGCAGCGGCACGTGGCTCGAAGTCCAGGTGCAGCACTTTTATTTTTTTGTAGAAGATGACTTTGGTTGCGCTGACCGTGCCGTCCGACACGGCCTGAGTCAGGCCACATGCGGTCAACAGGGAACAGAGCAGCATCAGTGCGGCGCTGCGCGACAGGGAAGCGAAAGTCATTCGGGGAGTCCTTTTCAGCCTTCAGAAACAGGGGCGTGTTGAATGTGTCTGGTGTTGGGTATTGCGTTCCGGAATATCAGTCGAAACGGTAGCCACCGGGTTCTGCCGGTCGCAGGGTCTCACAGGTCAGCCCTTCATAGGTGCCCAGGCTCACGGTCAGGTGCGTGCGGGTTGCGGGTTTGCCCCGCTTCAGGCCCAGCACGCCGGTACGTCCCAGTTGCACCCGGTGCGCCTTACCCAGACGGGGTTCGGGCAGGCAACTCACCGGCACCGTGAGACGAAGACGCACATCGGAGCGGTACCCCATGTACACCCGCAGCAGCACCATCATATCGGTGTGCAGCTGACCACCGGGCAACCAGCCCTGTGCCTCCTGCGGATTGTCAGTCGCCAGCATCAGCAGGATACGGCTGCAGGCCTCTTTCCCGGTCCTGCCGAGCGAGGCACGCTGTGACAGGGACACTCGGTTTTCTTTACCGAGCCCACTGCGATTCTCCACAGGAACCTTCACCGGGTCCGGGCTGATAATCGTAGCCCGGGTCTCCGGGGCCAGCAGGCTCACCAGTTGGCGTATCCCTTCGGCGTTGCGGGTGGGCAGCCGCATGGTGCCAAGCAGCGCCAGGAAGCGGGAAACCGGCGTGACAATCTGCTCCGCCGTACCCGGGATGCCAAGACCCACCAGCCCCAGCAGACACTGAGAAGTGTCATCCACGCCACCGGCTTCGAAGGTTGCCGGGTAAGCGTATTTGCGCCAGATACGGTAGTACTGGGTGTGGATACGGTGGCTGAAGATATCGAGAAACGCGGTGGTGGCTTCATGCCCTTCCCGGTGCTGGGCGATATCATCAAGGTACGCCGTCGGCAGTGGTGAATCCACGCCATACATTCCGAGGAAGGTCGTGCGCACCGTCGGCGACAGGTCCGGGTAGTCCTCGTCGGTTTCAACCGCTTTGAGTTCGCTGACCGGGAAGCCCATCCCCGGCCACGGGCGAAAGCGTACCGGGTCGGCGGACAGTTTCTCGGTACTACCGAGCTTCGGTGCATCCGGGTTTTCCTGCTCCAGCAACTGGCAGAAGCGGTAGAAATTAACCCGCCAGATGTCGTCGCGAAGCCGCTCCGTCAGCCCGGAATGTGCTGGCTGTGATTTTCTTTCCATCGCAGTCGTTTCCCTGTGGGTTGCAGTACCAGCGTGAGCTGGTTGAAGAGGTGAACATCGGCGTAGAGGGTAAAGAAGCGGTGCAGCATTTCACCGAACAGGGTGACATCGCCCTCCCCGGCAAAGTTATCGGCGTTGAGGGTGATTTCTATGTCGACCCCGCGCAGCATAAAGCCCTTCTCAAATCGACGAATAAGCGTGTGCTTCACCGCCACAATTGCCTCCAGGCGACGGCGATTCATCTCATCGTCGGTCCAGTCATACAGCGCCAGTGTGCCACGCAGCACTTCCGGGTTATCCATCATGCTTAAGAAACTGGAGCCCAGGTGGCTCATCACCCGCCAGTGGAAGCGGTCATTCGCCGGTGGGTAAAGCGGCAAAGTCGGCACCTTCAGGTTCAGCACCCTGACCGGCACCTTGCCCGCCTTCACCACCCGGTCAAGCAACGTACTTTCAAGAGAACGGCGCGGCAGCTGGCCGTTGGTGCCCGTAATGCGGATGGAGAGCGACTCCGGAGCCTGTGACAACTGCTCCAGTTCGAATGACTTTCCACCGAGGATAAGCCAGGTGTCATACAGCCCCGAGGGGCCACGCTTCATGCGGGTATGGAAGTAACGCTCCGGCGCATCGTGGCGCATCATGCCCCCGCGATGGCGGAAACTGGTGAACGGCACGTACGGATGTTTGCCGTTTTTCACCGCACCGTGAATGGAATCCACGCTGTAGATTTCAGTATGCCCGTCCTGCACGCGCATCGGGCGCAGCAGGTATTCATTCTGCAGCGGATCAGGCGTGAGCGGGTCGGCTTCCAGTGAGAACAGGTTAATGACCGGCGCACAGTGCAGGCGGAAATTATCGGTCTCAAACGGCATGTCTGATGGCCAGCCGCCGTCGAGTACGATATCGGTCTCAAACCAGGTGGTTTTCTGGCTAAGGCCGGCAAGCTCCAGACCTTTAAGCTCTACGAACATAAACTTCTCGCGGAAGCTGAAATACTCCAGCAGCAGCTGGTAACCACTGAACGCAGAATCGCCTTTCGGCCACAGGCGGTCGGCGTCATCAAAGCCCATCGGTTTGCACCAGCCCTCAAAGCGGACCCGCTCTGTACGGGTTTCACTGTGGCGGGCATACATCGCCTGAACCCGACGGGTCAGGGCCAGGTGCAGGGCCGACGCCACTGGGCTGTCGGCATCGAGGTAAATGGCGACCTTATCCATCCCGGCTTTCGACCAGTCCACCTTGTCCGGGCACTCAAAGCGCAGACGAATGGCGGCGCGGCCATCCGGCTCGGTCTGCAGGCGTGCCTCACTTAAATGCAGCGGCTGCAGGGGCACTTCGCGGGTGGTACGGTACTGACAGACCGTGTTATCCGGCCCGACCGGGCGAGACAGGACGGAAAAGCCATTTTCCAGCACTTCCATTTTACGCAGCTGTCGCCAGTCCGGCGTGAACGCCACCACGGAAAGCGACGGAATGGTACGCATGTAATGCGGCCACAGCAGGCTGACCAGCCCTTCGGTCAGTTCCGGCAGGTCATCATCGAGCTTTTCACGCAGGCGGCCCATCAGGAAAGCGAAGCCCTCGAACAGGCGCTCCACATACGGGTCACGGGCCCCGGTTTTATCCAGATTGAGCATAGCCGCGCGGTCGGGGTGGGCACGGGCAAACTCTTTACCGGCTTCGCGCAGATAGCGCATCTCGGCTTCATAATAACGCAGGGTTAAATCATCCATGTACGGACATCCTGGGTGTAGAAAATATCAAAAAGAAAACAGAAGGCGTCATCAGGGGTGATGACCCGTAATGTCTGGGAAGGCTTATCCGCACAGCACCATCGCACGTGCCGGGTCGAGGGCAATCAGACCGGCCAGCAGACTGTCCATTTCCGGGGCAAAACGGGCTTTATCGCTTTCACTGCGCCCGGCTTTCATGCGCAGCAGGCGCAGACGGCGGGCATGGACGTCAAACAGCAACCCGGGCTCCCACTCGCTGAGCGTCAGGTTTGGTGCACTGTTGGTGAGTTCACCCAGCAGGTGGAGCGCCAGTTCATTGCGTCCGTACTGCTCGGCCACCTTCGACATCAGCAGGCGAAGCAACCAGCGGCTGCGGGGTGAAGCCATGTCCGGGCGACTCTGCAGCCAGCTAAGTGCCGTCTCAGGTCCCTCACTGTCGCCCTTCTCCATCGCCTCCGCTTCCAGTGCCAGAATGTCATCTGCATGAGCGGCAGTGGCCACTGCCGGCTCGTCACTGAAGCCCGGCATGTCATCGTTGACCTTTTCGGCTATCCAGTTCAGCGTCACCTCATCGGCAAGCGGCGAGCCGTCGTTCCAGGAAAGTGTCTCCAGGCCGGGAAGACGTTTGAGCATCAGCTTCAGGTCGCTCAGAATATAGTCGGCCCATTGCTCCCAGGGGTTCCCTGCGCGGCTCAGCCCCTGCCACAGATACCACTGCAAATCGAGCCAGAAGCGGTTACCGCCTTCGGTAAACATCACATCCACCTGTTCCACCAGTTCGGTCCAGCTCTGCTGCAGGTACAGGCGTTTAAGCTGAGCGCGATAGTCAGCCTTTGGCGGCAGCAGGCGCGTGCGACCGCTCGCATCGAGTGCCGGCAGCTGCGTCACCAGGTCCCAGCGGGCAGCTTTCATCATCCGGTGGGCGGCAAGCCAGCCCTGAGGTTGATCGACCACCCAGCCGGACAGCACGCGCAGCTGACGAACCAGCTCCACTTCCGATTTGACGGCTGCGGTTTCCGGTACAGCAGCGCCTGACGTCGGTGTGCTGTGGGTACTTTCATCTGCATGATCCTGGCCTGATATTGCCACTGGTGTATCCAGCCCGCCGCTACCGGCCAGGCGGGTTTCCAGCATGCGCAGTAGCCCGGCAAGGGTGGGGCGTTCCGCCTCTGGCAGCTGTTCCAGCGCGTTCTCCAGCAGGGACAGGGCCGCCGCCGTTCTGGCGGTCTCTTCACGCGTCACGTCCGGCCAGCGTGCTAACGCATCCATAATGCGCTCACTGTTCATCCACTCCAGCGCCGCTAAACGGGCGGTACCTCGCCGTGGGTGGCAGTGCTGCCCCGCCTGCTCCAGCATGGCGGTCAGCAGCTGGATACCGTCCGTCAGCCCGGTATCGCCGTCACGCTGCAGGCGGGCAAAGGCATACCAGGTCACCACCCGGATATCGCGGGCATGTCGGGTCAGAATGCTTTCCGCCAGGCGGCAGAGCACGTCGGTATCGGTGCCGGAAAGCTTGTTGATCTCCTCGCGCATCAGCTGGAAATCATCCTCATAGGTCGGGTCATCTCCGGCCCCATGACCGGTCGGGAGTGGTGTCAGCCACGTCGACCACAGAGAGAGGCTTTCCCGGCTCTTAGCGAGCAGTGCGGTACGTTGGCCCGCATCCGGAAGACACAGGGTCAGGAGCGTTTCTGCAGTCGCCATTTATTCGTCTCCGGCAAGGGTCGGTGAGCCATCAGTCGCGCCCACGGAAAAAATAGTCTGCGGCAGGCTGAAGCCCTGCAGTTTGAGCAGCGCCAGTGGCCCGTCACCGAGTTCGCTGCGCATAATGAATTTCAGCGGATTACCGTCCGGGGTGATCCACACCAGCTGGGTGCGGCTGCTGTCGAGCGGAGTGATCAGCGCCTTATCCAGCAGGCGGATGAAGCCCCAGTTCCCCTGGTTGCTTTCATACAGGCGCATTTCGGTGTTCACTGAACGCCAGCTCAGGTCCACACCGGGGTAATACGTATTACCCGGCCAGGTAAAGCTCTGCCAGCTTTCCATCTGGTTGAAGTAATCCAGTTTCTGGCCATCCAGCGTCAGCTGGGTGCGGGCCACATCGCGCGATGGCCGGGCCATCAGTTCAAAATGAACCCCGGCATCGCCCTGGGCAAAGACGATATCCGAGATATCGGCAAGCTTATTGATAGCAGTAAGGAACGCCGGGCTGATGCTCATCCCCTGGCTGGCAGCCGGATCCACCCCCCAGTGACTGCCTTCCTGATGCAGCATGCCGCCGAGGTTAGTTTTGATAAATGTCGCGATGCGCCCGGAGTCGCTGCGCAGGAACTGGGCCAGCAGTGGCAGTGAAGCATCGCTGCCGGTGGCCTTAAACGGATAGCGTCCGGCAAAGGCGGTGTTCCACTGCGAAACAATAGTGCTTTGCCAGCGGGCATTCAGGCTACCTGCGGCAGGAGCCAGCACCTGACGCCAGGCCAGGTCGAGCGGCTGCACAAACAGCGCCTGCCCGAAGCCGTTCCACTCCTGCCCAAGACTTGCCGCCACCAGAGAGCCATAGTCACGGGTGTCAGTCAGGTCAATGGCTTTACCCTGGAAGACGGTCTGGGCCAGCATCTGCGCCATCGCCTGCGGATCGGGGGCACTGGTCACCTGCTGGAGTTTGAGCCGCACCTGGGTCACACGGGCAAGCCAGGACTGGAAGCTGAGGTTCCTGTTCGAACCAGTACCGTCCTTCCCGGCCATCAGGCCCGTGAGCGGACCAAACACGCCGTCCAGCGGCCCTTTGGGGCCCTGCGCCTGTTCAATAAACTGTTTTGCGTTTTTCTTACGCCCCACCAGTTTTTTCGCCGAATCCACCAGGGTGTCAGCCAGGGCTTCTCCTTTGGCACCCGTCTGACCCTGCCAGGCAAGGGTATTCATCAACGCCACCAGAGGAGACTGTCGTACATCCGCCAGCAGGTTGAGCTGGGCAATCGCTTCGGAGAGCGAGGCGGCTTCATGCCACTGGATGCTGTTGGCCATATTCAGCCAGGCGTTGCCAAAATCGGTGAAGTAACGCTCGGTCAGGCGCTGTTTCAGCGCTTCCGGTGACACATCACTGCCCGGCTGAAGGGTTTTGTCGGTCAGCACCCAGTCGATTTCATCGCGGCGGGTCTCCACCACTTCATCAATCGCATCTTCAACCTGCTCTTCCCATGCCTGACGGGTAAACATCCCCGGCACCACTTGCTCAGAAGAAAACAGGGTTGACGCGTCCGTGTCGCCGGTCATATCCGCCAGGGTTAAATCCGGCCAGTTTCGGGCAATGCGCCCGAGCATCTCCTGATACAGACCGGATTCAGCGTTGCGCTGACCAATCTGTTTGAGCAGGATCTGACGTACTGTGCCCACCAGTTCGCGGTCAGGAGAGATTTTCCACTCCGGGTGTGCCGGTAAGTTCTGCGCCCAGAAGCCGAGCAGCTTCGGCGCCTGGGTCTGCCATACGCTTGCCGGCACGCCGCTGCGTTGCGGCCAGGCCTTCAGCATATTGCCGGCAAGCCACTCCGCATCCGCTTTGTCTGGACGGGCCAGCATCAGATAGCCTTTAAGCAGGCCGTAGGTCTTCTGAGTGGCAGACGTGCGCGCATCGCTTGCCGGAGGCAACTGCACGAAAGCGTTGAGCTGACGGTGAAGTTCGTCAGCCAGTGCATCACGCATTAGCGCCTGATTGTTACGGGCATACAATGGCCAGAGCAGCTTCAGCGTGTCGCTGTCCTGGTTCAGACCAAAGCGGGTGTACCACGGCGCACCGTGCACTTCGCGGTTCTGCAGGCGGGCGATGGTCTGCTGCAGAGCTAACTGGTTACGCAGGCGATCCGACAGAGGATGTTTAGTGTCAGCAGCAATCCGGGCCGTATCCTGAGCCAGCCAGATTTGGGTGCGGTTGACGGACAGGGACAGTAGCGTACCCGCCCCCCAGAGCAGAACCAGTCCCAGCAGCACCAGGCGCAGCACCTTTTGCCGGTGGTAACCGATTTTACGGGCATGCACCTGCAGGCTGTCGTTTTCGAGCGCCTGCCAGACCGGTGGTGAAAGGCGCGCATGCGGCACCGTTTCGGTCCCTGGCAATGCCGGACTGAACATCACCCCACGCAGACGGTATGGAGCTGGCCCTGACATCAGCGTGGTCAGCAGCGGGATCAGGGAGCGTCGCAACGAGCCGCGCAGGGCTTTCGACAGGCTCAACAGCCAGTGGTGCTGAGAGTTCTCCAGCAGCGCCGACACGCCTGGGGTTTGCAGGTCTGACGAGAGTGAGGTCAATGTCGAACGGACCTCTTTCGTTGTCGCACCTGGACCAAACAGCGCGCCGGCTGGAGGTACACCCACTCCATCCTGGTCCCAGGAGCCTTCCCGGACAAGCCACAGCCAGACCGGCAGCTGCCAGCCCAACTGAGTATCGGTTTTCTGACGTACACGCACCAGCGTGTCCTGCTTCGCTGTATCGGGCAGTGCAGCCGTGTTCATCACCTGCACCACGCCATCCAGCGGACGCTGTGGTCGTACTGCTTTCAGCACGGACAGGAACTCATCATCGGGCACGCTTTCCGCCAGACCGCCGTAAATAATCACAATCCCGTCACTTTCCTGCCAGTGATCGCCCTTAAGACCCGGCAACACCTTTTCGATATCACTGTCGGTACCCTGTACCAGCAACAGGCGAACTTTGGCTTTCCAGCGACGGCGGTAGCGCAGGCGCAGATGATCGACCAGCGCCTCAGCCACAAACCGGGAGGTGTCCGCGTCGGTATGCTTTGCTTCAGGCTGGGATGCAGCAGCCTGCTGTCCGGAGGCGACCACATTCAGCTTTCCCTGTTTATCACCGTTCTTAGCGAATACGGTTTCAAGCACCCAGCCGATAATCAATGCTGCCAGCATCAGCAGCAGGCTGATTATCACTATGCCGGTCGTACTGAATGGCCCGATATTGAAGGTGTCCTTAACCCACTCCGGCCATAACAAGAGTGCGCCGCCAATGAGGCAGACAGATAGTGCGCCCAGAAGCAGCGCAAGCAGAAAAGTGGATACGATTTTCATAACGGAGGAGAGCAATCCCTTGAGAGTTATTCCGGGGTGACAATACATAGTTGTCGGTTGTCTTCTGAAAGTTCGGTGACAATTAGCTGGGCTTCGCTGTCACTCAAACACTGACGGGCTGCCAGCTGTAACGCCTGCCAGGGAGCGGCAACCCCCGCAAACCCGACAACCGTATCAATATGGGTAATTTTATCGGCTTTAAGCCCCGGGGCATGTGCCTCCCGGGCCTTGCTGAAGATATCCCCGGAGGCCATCTGGCCGCCGCTGGTCCAGGCCTGCTTCAGTGCAGTTTTTTCCAGTCCTGACCACATCATGACGCGCTCAAATGCCCGATCGAGATTGCCATCGCGACAGATCTGCGGCCGGTGAACCCTGACCGACACATCCTGGATGACCTTCAGGCGGCAGTTGGTCAGCAGTAACATGGAAATGGCCTCGCCACTGTCCTCTGGCGGATGTTCGTAAAGCTGAGCGCTGACCACCAGTAACGCAGCAGCACGGCCATAATCGCAGTCAAGCCAGTAGTCCAGGATTTCCAGCCCCGTCAGGTCGCGAATGCGTACCAGCGGATGATTAACGCTTTTTTGCAGGAGCGATGGCAGTGTCGAGAACTGTTCACCGGTATCCACCGCCAGATAGCAGGTCAGCGTCGGCGGGAGCAACGACACCAGATTCTGGACGTGGGCGATTACCTCCTGAAAATAGTGCGCTTCCCGGTCAGCCATCTCTCCGGTGGCGGCCAGCGCCATGTGACGAACCGGATTGCCACCATTAACGGGCTCACAGGGCATCATCAGGGGCTTTTTAGCTAACACAGCCTCGTGCGTCACTGGACTGGCAGGCCCCAGCCCGTTAATCAGTACTTCGCCGATAAGCCAGGCAAAGCGCTGTCCGCGCGCAACGTCTGAGCGGTACCGGGCGGCGGTTGTGGCGTTTTTTCTCTCACAACGGGCACAAAGGAGCACGTAGCCAAAATAGCGCCCGACAATCAAAAGGCCCCATAACACGACAGGTAGTCCTGTTGACAGCCCCCAGAACGCAGCACCGGAGCGCTCGCCCTTCCAGAACAGGAATGTAGCTGCAGCTCCCGCCAGCAGCATCACAATGCCCAGGAGCAGCCAGCGTTTAAAACGCGGACGGGGCGGCAGTTTCTCCTGCGCGGGAATGCGCTCAAGTTCAACCGGCACGTTTACCCCACCAGAGCATTGGGCAGTGAGCTGATAAGCGTGCAGCCACAACCGCACTTGTGGCCATGGAATGCCACAGGAACACCGCGATCGCGATAATTTGGGTTACCTTCGACAATAGTGGTATCACCATGCTCAGGGCAGGAAACACGATCACCTTTACGGGCCACGCCAATATCACCAAAGAGCATGGTCGTTGAGCAGGACAATACGGCACCACCGTGTGTGGTTTTGTCACCGAGACGAATAATTCCTTGCATATTCACACCTATTCTCTACAAATCAGAAAATTAAAGCGTTAGCATCTGAAGAAGGATTAGTTAAAAACATTCAAGTCCTGGCAAGAAATGTAGCCATCAATAACTTTATTTTTAGCATTAGTATATTCAATCAAACACCTATCCTCACCGAGATTTAAGAGAGTTATTTTATCACCTTTAACCAAATATGATCTCCTCTTCTTCCCAGCCGATGTCTGAAAATAAACTTTTGAGGATTTAAATTCAAACGGTGAATTTTCACCCACGACGAAGTTAACTTTTTTAGCATTCGCCTTTTCAAAAGTAGACTGACCATTTAAACTCATCAAGACATTAAAATCTATCGATGGGTTTGGCACATTCTGAATTACCACCCAGGTATCACTCCCATATAACTCACAAGTGCCGCTATTATTTTCACAAGAAATTATTTTATAGTTCCCATTTTCTAAGTCGCTTTTGCTTTCATATAATTTATATGCATATCGCTTTTCATTCTGAAATATGATTATTGGCAAGTATTTAACCTTGTCATTCATAAAGTACGATGTCTGAATTTTGTCATTGTGATTAATAATTCCATTGATAAAATCGTCTCCTTCGCCCCCTGAAACAGATGATTCATTATCAATTTTCTTATCTAATCCACAAAGCCCCTCTTTGGACACAATTCCATTATTGCCGCTTTTAAAATCCGCATAAATGCAGTTAATCCTAAAGTTAATATTATCCCGTTCGATTACTGAGAACACAGAGTAAGAATCTAAAGAATCACTATCATGCACAACAGCAGAGCGTCCTCCAAAGTAGTCAAAATAATACGCCGCATTCCCTTCATCCCGCTCTTCAAACTTAAGAAATGACCGACCATCATCTGACTTTATTTGCTGCAAACCTTTATCGTAAGATAATTTAGAGCCTGTATCATTGGCTGCAAATGATACACTTATGCTACAAAAAATGAAGCCAACAATAAATGCACTGGTTTTTTTCATATCAAAATTCATTTACACCCCATATTTGCTGTGTAAATATTTCTTGATTTTAGTTGCATTATCCATTGCGTAGTTCGATACCTTGCCATTGATTTTGGTTTGATAACCAGACAAAGCAGCATCCTTATCTGAATCAAGATATAACTCATATCCTGTTCCATCAGTAGGACGATATGTTTTAACTTCATAATGATAGGGGTACAGAACTCCGTTTGTGGAATAGTTCACACTCCAGCGAAGAAGCACCACTACATTTCTTTCACCTGCAATAGGTGTAAAGAAAACCGATAAGACCTCTGCTGGCGCATCTGCGTAGTTAAAGGTATCAACCTTGCGATTGTATTCGCCATTTGATTTTGAGTAACTTTGATAAAAATCAACATCTCTTTTATCTGGAGAGCTTTGAAAACAAATTACTCCATTATTAAATGCGCTATCTTTGAATGGACCTTGAACCATTGCATTTGGGTTATCACCACAAGCATAAACCAATGATGATACTAAAAGCATACTTAAAGCTATGACTTTAATTATAATACCTTTCATTTTAATCACCTTTACCTAACTCGTTCTCGATCAACTGGGCTTCGCCTTCACGGCGTCTTATCAAACCTCGCTGATTTGACCATAAGCGCTTCATACTTCGTAGGCGGCTCGGGATTTTAATTTCATTTCCTTGAGCGAAGTCATCTCGAATCTCTCTCATTTCTCGTCGGCTATCTATTGGATCATTTGGTTTAGGAAGTGCTAATGATGGCCCACGATTGTAAATTAGTGATAGCATTGCTCCCGCGCTATCCGGTGGTAGATTAATGGCCTGTGGATAAGCATCCACAACTTTCTGACAATACCTTTGCTTTAGAACCATTGCCATATCTAAAGCTTTGTCTTTAGTTATGGTTATATCTGCCAGTCCATGAACGATTGCTCTGGCATTATCACCTTTTTTCCCGATTGCGGTCAGCAATCTTTCAACTTGTGCATTTGAGTAATAAGCACTTAATAATTCGCGAGCTGATGATGTCGTCTGTTGCCCTAAATCATAACCATATCCGACAGTCACTCCGCTTGACTGATCCCCACCAGGAACATAGGGTTTGGGAGCATATGCTTCCCAAGATAAAATGAATTCGGCTGATTTTTTTGATATCCGATACACACCTAAAGTTGTATTAAAATCAATAGTATCACCATATTTTTCAGCAATTGCATTTAAAAATACCACCGGATGCATATGCCAGACAGACTTACCACTGCTGAATCCGTCCACCTTGCTCATCCATTCCATGTCATCAAACCACTTTCTGACATAGCTGATGCACAGCGGATCCATCTGCTTTAAAAACGTTCTCCAGCGGTGATGGCTGCTGCCACCAAACCATTCACTGTCGTGTCTGACCACCATTCGCGCCGCGATATCCCTGACATCCAGCTCCGCGTAATTAACCGCCTGACGCAGCTCTTCACCGGAAAGGTCACCACTGTTATCGCTGTCTATTTTTCTCAGCAGGGCTTTGTAATAGTCAGAGACCTGTTTTTCCCGGATACCGCGTTCAGGGCGTACCCACTCAGCAATTCTGGTGAACCCGTCCTTGATCCATCCCTCACGCAGGGATTTCGTCATATCGGATGTGGAAGGTTCTTCAAAGGCTTTAAAGCCCAGTTTATCCAGGTCGTACTGGCAGATATCCGCATCCACATCAGCATCACTGACCCAGGCACCGTCCCCGATATCAAACCAGCGCTTACCGCTGCTGTCGGTGAACGGATGGCATTTGTCCTGCGGCATAATTTTGTGAATATCTTTCTTCACCTTCCCCTTGGTTTGGGTGAAGGTATCGCCTGAACGGGCATAGACAGAACTCTCAGGGTGGATATGAACATATTTCGGGCCGCTCTTCACCTGTGCCTTATTGCTCAGAAAATCGATCATCCGGCTGTCGGTGCTGAGTACTTCAACATGAACGAACGCACTTTTCTCCACACCGTGTAAGTCGCAGGGGGCAATATCTTCCGCCAGATAACCCACGGCATCACCTGCTGCAACCTCCATTTTGGTTGCCGGTTTAACGACGGTATCAAACGTCCCCTGCGTAACCGCCTGCTGCATCCAGGCCGGCAGGTGTGCCCTCTGCTCACCCACGGGGGTCACAAATTGCGGGTCAAGCGACACCCAGAACGCCCCGCCGGTCATTTCGGATTTGCTGTTCAGCATTCGGGCAAGCCCGAACGTCTGCGTCTGTCCCTTCAGGTCGAAGGTGATCTCACGCAGCACAATGACGCTGTCGCCCGTTTTCAGCTTATTCTTCACAACCGGAGCCTTATCTCCGTCTTTTTCTTTGCCGGTATATTCACGCTGACTCAGCCCGTCGCCCTTGTCAGTAACCTGATACAGCTTGTGCTCTGGAAAAGCAGACAGCGGAGCAAGCCCGATAAACAGCGAGTAAAAATCGAGGCTGTTGTCCTTTTTTTCGGGATCGGGGGTACAGGTCGATTTGACCAGTACAAAGGTACTGGAATACTGCAGCGGGCTATTGATGTATTTACCGGTCAGATAGTCCTGATTAATGCGCCAGGCCACCACTTCGCCGCCCGCCATAAACTGAAGCGGCACCGCCGTGTCTGCCGTCTCGTTTGTCAGCACAGAACCCGGGGCGCTCTTACTGATGATGTGGATCCCGCCGTGCCACATGTTATTCGTTCCGGCCAGCCAGGAGCCGTGTGGCTCCTGACAGAGCGGCTGCATCATGTCATCCACAGTGGCGTACTGCTCGCCATTCGCTTTACGGGCAGGGAAACAGATTTTCATTTCGGTTATCCTTAACGTGAAGGGATATTACGTGTTTTGGGCGGCGTCACGCTGGCGTTTGTCTGGCTAAACCTGGGCGGCGTAATGTCCATGCTGCCACCCGCCATCGGTGAGCGGTAATGCGCGGATTTGACCAGGTAATCCCCCGGGGTTACTTCCAGAATGCCGCCGTTGTCCAGCGTGATACTGGAGCCGCCGCCATTAAGTCGCAGTTTAGGCGCACTGATGAGCAGTTCATCCTTGTTACTGCTGATGGTAAACAGCAGCTCCGATGTCATCTCCATCGAACTCGCTTCAGCGCGGATCTCAACATCACCCTGATTAGCAATCATCTTCGCCCCGGACTGATGAGCAAACAGCCCGACAGACTTACTGGCAGCCAGCGTGATGTTCTTCATTGCTCCCATATCCAGATGCTGACCCGCATTCAGGATGGTGTTCAGCTTGCTGGTCATCTGAAGGTGCTCACCCGAGGTGAAAGCAACGCCCTGCGGCGCACTACCCAGCAGTGCCGCAGACTGTAGGTCTTTGAGACGGTTTTCCAGCAGGCTGTTCTGGCTTTCCAGGTCACAGGTGAGTGCCTGAGCCTGCTGTGCGAGAAGATTAAGGCGGTTCATTTCTGCCGCCGACTGGTTAAGACGCTCAATGGCCGGTGCCATATCCAGCATTTTTCCCTGCGCCGCCGGTTGTGCATCGGCGCTCAGGAACATCCCTCGTCCGGCACGCAGCGTGCCATACTCATCGGTTCGCAGTTCAAAGCCGGTACCGCGAGGCTCACGCGCACTGTCCACGACGTGGCCACCGTTGAGTTGCGTCTTGCCAAACGGCGTTGCGAGCTTGAAATGCTCTTCCTGACGCTTGTCTTCCAGGCGGAATTTATTGTCCCCGGCCGTGCGCCAGATGTTGCGCGTGTGATTATCGCGGGTGACGTGGTCCGGGTGTTCGGCATCATGCTGCGCGTGGGCAATATACGGACGGTCCGGGTCGCCACCGTCGAACATCACCGAAACTTCGGTACCGTCAAGCAACGGGGAGTGGAAGCCGTAAGTATCCCCGGCGTACGGTTTCGCCATGCGCAGCCAGAGGTAGGCATACCCCTGTTCGGTGCTGTTGCGGTCAAAATCAAGCCGGACGCGGTAGCGCCCCTGATTATCGAGATACGCGTAGGTGTCATGTTTCTCATCGCTTTCCACCCGGGCAGGCAGGGAGCCGGCCATCACCGGGCGGTTCAGCAATGCCGGGCGATAGCAGACCGTTTCACTGTACGGAATGCCCGTAAAGCGTAGCTGAAAGCCCTTATCGCGTGCACCTGAGGTACGAATTCCGGTGATGACGATGCCGTCTTTCAGCGAATCGGGAAGACCGCTGCCCTGTGGCTCCAGCACTTCGCCCGGAGTCAGAACCGGGCTGCTGGCTCGTCCCGTGACAATCTGCTGGGCATTGAGGTAGCGCTCATGCCGCAGACGGGCAAACCAGGCCCCACCTTCGGGGGTTTCGGTATCCCCTTCGCTCAGGAACGGCTCGGCGTAGTGATACACCTCACCGATGGTGGCTCCACCTTCCCGGCGAACGGTCACAGAGCTGTCCTGCGGAGTCAGTGCATCACGGTAATTATAATCGCGGGTGGCCACCGAGCCTGTGACCACATGGTCTTTTGGCTGAATGTTCCAGACGCTCTCCTGACCGTTATCACTGGTGCGTGACGGTGGAATTATGGGCAGCTTCACGCCAAACTGATACTGCATCTGGCTGTCCTGGAAAATCACCACATCCTGTTCAATGCGGCCATCCATCTCAAAGCGCCAGAAGATACCGACTTCGGCCAGCAGACGCTGAACAAAGGCCAGGTCCGTTTCACGCCACTGGGTAATGAGCTCGCGGACCGGGTAGGCCTGCGACAGACGGAATTCAAAATCCGCCCCTTCCAGCCCATGGGAACGCAGGATTTGCTCCACCACTTCCGGCACAGACTGGTTCAGATACACCGCACAGCGCTCGGTATGCTGCATGAGCGCAATACGCGGCACCAGTCTCAGGGCATAGGTAATTTCATCCCCCGAGACAGAGATACGGCGAAAATCATCCACCACGCCATACACCGTACGCACAGGTACGGCAGGCGTACCTTCATAAAGCGGCGTCTGGAAGGTAAAAGAGGCGGGTTTGAGCATCAGCTCACTGCCGGCAATGTTCGCCGCACAGGTGACGGTGACATCGTAACGCCACGGCTGGCTCAGGGTTTCAGTGGCACGAAAGCGCAGGACATCGAGAAAATGCGGGCAGTCATGGACGTCCACGCGATAGCGGGACAACCCCAGAGCTTCATCGATTTTCTTCTGTGCCAGGCTGGCAATGCTTTCCATCATCACGCCTCCTCTCTGGTATCTGTGGCATCAAATTCCAGCCCAATCCCCTCTTTGTCATTCCAGCCGAGCGTCAGGGAATGTAGTTTTTGCTTCGCCGCCATGTGAGTGAGCAGCTGCTGACTCAGCACTGGCAGAATTTGCTGATTGAGCAGGCTGTCAACATTGCGTGCTCCAGTATCCGGCAGCAGACAGGCGGCAGTCAGTGCGTCATACAGACTTTCGTCAATATGCGTGGTCAGGCCGTAGTGACGATGTAAGCGCTTGCTGACCTGCGACAGCTTCATTTCCACGATAGTGCGCATGGCGTCTTCTGCAAGCGGACGGTAAATCACGGTCTGGAAGCGGGCCAGCAGCGCAGGCTGGAAGTGATCACGCAGGATCGGACGCAGCAGTTCATGCAGATCGCCTTCGGTGGCCTCCGGCTGTTCGTCAAGCAGTTGCATCAGGTGATCGCTGCCGAGGTTGGAGGTCATGAGGATGACGGTATTGCGAAAGTCTATTTCGCGCCCTTCGCCGTCACGCATAAAGCCGCGGTCAAACACCTGGTAGAACAGGTTCATGACGTCGCGGTGCGCCTTTTCGACTTCATCCAGCAGCACCACGCTGTACGGGCGCTTGCGCACGGCTTCGGTGAGAATACCGCCCTGGCCGTAGCCAACGTAACCCGGCGGTGAGCCTTTCAACTGGGAAACGGTGTGCGGTTCCTGGTACTCGGACAGGTTGATGGTAATCAGCGATTTTTCGCCGCCGTACAGCACATCCGCCAGCACCAGCGCGGTTTCGGTCTTACCGACGCCACTCGGGCCAATAAGCAGGAACACGCCCTGCGGACCATTCTCGGACGTGAGACCCGTTTTTGCCGCACGCTGGCGCCGGGCGATGGCGGTCAGCGCCACGTCCTGCCCGACCACGCGCTTGCCGATTTCGTTTTCGAGTGTCAGCAGTTCGGTCTGTTCATCTTTCATCAGGGAGGAGAGCGGAACGCCGGTCCAGTCGGCAATCACGTTGGCAACCATACGGACATCCACATCCGGCCGGATAAGTACACCGTCCTGCTGCAGAAAATCCAGCTGTTGCTGCAGGGTGTGAATATCTGCCTGACGACTGATGTCCTGACGGCAGGCTATCAGCTCCCCGACCAGCTGGCGCTCTACCTCAAGACGGGCTTCCTGCGTTTTCAGCTCCGATTCAAGCTCCGTACGCAACGTGTCAATGACTGCCAGCCGTTCACCGTGTGACGATGCTCCTGCGGCAATGTCCTCCAGCAAGTCCTGTGTTTCCATTCCAAGTGCTATCAGACGGGATTTCAGGCGTACAATGGCTTCCGGCACAGTATCAAGACTCATGCGCACGCGCGCGGCGGCGGTATCCAGCAAATCAACAGCCTTGTCCGGCAACTGGCGACCGGTCAGGTAGCGACGGGACAGGGTGACCGCAGCACGGACCGCATCGTCAGTGATGTGCACGTTATGGTGTTCGGCATAGCGGGATTTGAGACCGCGCAGCATCAGGCACGCCGTCTCATCGTCCGGCTCGTCCACCTTCACCATCTGGAAGCGACGCTCCAGAGCAGCATCGCGCTCAAAATATTGTTTGTATTCAGACCATGTGGTGGCGGCGATAGTGCGAAGTTCGCCACGCGCCAGCGCAGGTTTCAACAGGTTGGCCGCATCTGCGCCTCCCGCCTGGTTACCCGCGCCGATGATGGTGTGGGCTTCGTCAATAAACAGCAAAATTGGGGTGGGCGACTGCTGTACAGCATCGATGACGTTTTTCAGGCGCTGTTCGAACTCGCCCTTCACGCCCGCGCCCGCCTGCAGCAGGCCGAGGTCGAGAGTACGCAGAATAACCGGCTTCAGGCTTTCCGGAACGTTACCTTCTGCGATACGTAAAGCCAGACCTTCCACCAGCGCCGTTTTGCCGACGCCTGGTTCACCCACCAGAATCGGGTTGTTCTTGCGACGGCGCGAGAGAATGTCCACCATCTGGCGGATTTCAGTATCACGACCAAAGACCGGGTCAATCCTGCCCTCTTTCGCTTTGGCGGTGACGTCGAGCGTAAATTTATCCAGCGCGTTTTGCAGCGCGGGGGTCAGTTCCCCCTCTTTCAGTTCTGCACCCACCGGACGGCCAACAAACTCCACCTCGCCACCGTGGCTCTGCACCAGCTCTGCTTCCTGCTGCACGTCCGGACGTTCGTCCGACTGTGCGTCGAGCAGCGGACGCAGACGCTCCAGCTGGCTCTGGCCCAGCGTCAGCAGCGGCCACAGCCCATCACAGCGAACCAGTTTCTGTTTCTCAACCAGCGCCATCAGCAGATGGATGCTGCGAATTTGTTCCTCGCCGTTAAGAGAAGCAATCAGCCAGGCTTCCTGCAGCAGAGTCTGAATGGTATCAGACAGCTGCGGACGGTGTCGTACCGAACGCGGCTGTTTATCGAGCCAGCCCAGCAAATCCTGCCAGATGGCGTCCATGTCCCACTCGTAGCGGCGTGCCAACACCGTCAGGTCACCTTCGCCCTGCTCCAGCAGTTTCAGCAGCCAGTGTTCCGGCAGGATTTCTGCATGGGCGCGGGTCTGACACAGGGAGGCAGCCCCTTCCATTGCGCGGGCGCAGTAAGGGTTGAGGCGTCGAAGGAGGATTGCCGGGTTTTCCATGTTTGCTTGCTCACTGTTGAGGACCGTTCAGGCACGCTACCGCCCCTGGCCGTTACCGAGGCCCATAAGGTCTGTTTCCGGGATGTGATGTTTTTTGCTCAACGCCCGCACAGGCAGACGCTCAGCAAAAGCAAAAAAGCGGACAGAGAAGCTCCGCCCGCTCGTGACTTACGCGGTGGCGCGTTCGTTCCAGGAGTCGGAATGAATGATGTTGCCGTCTTTGTAAGTCCAGGTGATTTTTTCGTAACGCAGCTCGATCTGCTCGAGGTGGTTGTGCTTCTCGAAAGAAGGATCCTTGATGTCGTGCATCACCGGATTCACTTTCACCACTTTCACGTTCTCGAGCTTGGTGTTGAAGTATTCAACTTCCTGACCCGCGTCATTGATTTTGTACCACCTGAATTCCGCAGACTTGAGGGTCTGGCCGGTGGTCACCGCCTTGTACAGGTACGGGCTGGACGAGTCGATTTCCTTGGTGAACAAGAACGGGGTGTGGATACGGGTACCGGTCAGCTTGCCAGTGTTGTTGTCGGTCGGGATGTACAGATCATGCTGCTGTGCAACCACCTCGATGCTGCCGTCACGATCCTGAACGTCCACAGACCCTTTGATGTCCGCGCCGCCGTCGTCTTTCAGCCAAAGATAAACAGGAATTGCCATGGAATTACTCTCCATTGTGTTGTGATGCGCCATCATCCTGCGATGACGCCTGGGTGTGGCCCGGTATCTGACAGGCGTTCGCCTGCGGTACCAGACTGATTTCGACACGGCGGTTGAGCGCACGGCCCTCCGGGGTGTCATTGGTCGCGATCGGACGGCTTGCGCCATAGCCTTGCACCGCAAAACAGCTTTCCGGAACGTCACCGGTGTCACGCATCCAGTCACGCACCGCCTCGGCACGTTTTTGTGACAGCGTCTGGTTCAGCTGTGCGTTACCTGTATTGTCTGTATGGCCCGCGACCACAATCAGCCAGCCCGGTTTGGCCTTCACGCCGACCAGAGAATTGACCAGCATTTTGGTCGAACCGGTTTTCAGCACCGCTTTGCCGGAGTCAAACAGCGACATACTGTCGAGACGGACAATTTTCGGTACCGGCTTTAGCTTCGGTATTAGCGGTGGCGGCGGAGGCACATACGTATCAATGGCCTGCTGCACGGCCAGCCACAGACGGTTGCCCGGATACAGCCCGAGCCCGAAGCGATATGGCTCTCCCTGACGCTGCCAGCGCTCCAGCAACAATGCATCCTGCTGCAGGGCATGCAGGGCCTGAGCTTTCGGGGAATAGTGGTTCATCGGGATTGCCTGCCAGCGCTGAAGGTCGGCGCTGACCGTGCGGATAAGCGACTGGTTATGCCGCACGGACAGGGCAATGGCACCCAGGGCGCATAACAGCAGAATCATCACCACCCGACGCCCGGTTTTGCCACCCTGCAACGGGGTGGTATAAGGAGCCAGCAGAGGAAATACCGCATCGGCAAAATGCCAGCGCGGTTCACAGGCAGTGACATGGCCGGCAGGGGCAATGCGGGTCTGGCGGAACAATAACTGTGGCCATAGCGCGGCTATCGAGGTGGATACCGACCCGAGACGCAGGGTGACAGCAAATGGTCGTAAGGCCGGACACAGCCTGTCCGCTTTGCTCAGTTCATCCAGCATCACGGCGTGAAGCAGCGATGTCGCCTGGGACAGGTATGGCTGAATTAGAGCCGTCTGCGGGAACTGCTGCCATTCGCTGAGGGTGACAGCAGGTTCGTTTTCAGGACATACCAGGGTCGTATTTCCCCGTACCACTATCCAGGGCGTTTCCGGACCGCTGAATTCGGCACTCAGGACCACCGGCACGCTAAAGCCGGTCAGGTCCCGCAACTGCTTCATCTGCAGGCGCAATGCTTTCAAAGAGGCACGCAACAGCGCCTCATCTTCATGCTGGTCCGGCAAACAGCGGTACATTACGGCGAGCTGGCCTGCCATCGTCGGCGTACGGGCCAGCAGACGCTCAGCAAAAGGCGTGAGTCCGGACAGTTCCGTTATCCGGAGGTACCACCCCTGCGCCGTGCCACGTGTCTGCCCTGCTGCGAACATGCTATCGCCCACATCCCCGCAGACCAGCACCACCGGTCCGGTATGACTGTCGGGCGGGAAAATTCCGACCTCATCAGCCAGTTGTACTGGTTGCTGTTGACGGTAACGGCGACGGGCAAGCATGCCCGCAACCAGCAAGACCACCAGAGTCAGGATGGCTTTCCCGGCAACCGGCCAGGTCAGGAATCCCCATACCAGCCACAACACGGCGGCAAGGCAGAGCACTACCGGCAGAGCAGCCCGGACGACTGTTTTTCCACGCATCAGGGCTGCTCCGGCAGTTGCTGGCGCAGCAGATCCTGCAACCACAAATGACCACCCAGCCACACCACACCGGTCAGGATCACCGCCAGCACAATCCAGAACCAGACGGATCGCAGCAGGTTATAACGACGGCGACCGGTCTTCTGAACCACCAGTGATGTCCCGCTTTCCAGCGGTGGCACGCGCTCATTCAGGGCAGCGATCACTTCATCGCGCTGAGACTGTCCCACCCCGGAGAGGCTGTATTGCCCCTGAAACCCCAGCGCCAGCACCCGCTGGTAGCAGGTCAGCACCGCAGGCTCCGGCGAAGGCTGACGCAGCACCTCTGCGATACGATCGTACAAGGCACCGCCCGCTCTCAGGGATCCGAAGTAAACCGCCTGCAGTGGCGCAGAACGCCAGGCGCGTTGCCCGGCATCCAGGGTCATATTCAGCGCATCGGGTGCACTGTCGCCGGACACAACCGCTTGCGCATTTGCCGCTTGCTGACCCTCCGGCTTACGGTTCATGACGGTTTCATCCAGCAGGGCGCACTGGGCATAAGTGATGTGATCAATACTTTCAGCACCCAGCCCCGCGCGCTCCAGCGCCTCGCGTACGCTTTCCACCTGCACTTTACAGGCCGCATACAGCGCAGGGCCATCCGTCACCAGCCCACCATGGCGCAACTGCGCCACGGTAAGCCAGGTCTGTGCCATCAGGGCATCAATGTCGATAACCTTATTCATGAGCGCAGCACCGCAAACAGTTCTAGCTCCAGCTCGCCGAGCAGGGATGGAACGTAGAATACGCACACACCCTGATCCAGCATTTCGCGGGCCGCCGGACTTTCCATATCCAGCACGAAGTACTGATTTTCCAGACGCACCGGCAGTGCAGCCGGGACACCGCTAAGGGCAATGAGACCAATCCCCTCGACGGCCACACCAGACACTTCGCAGACATTTGCCGGCGCACCGGCAATACATATCTCAGCGAACCGTTCGGCAATCTGCCATGCCGGCTGGCTGGCTCGTACGGAAAGGTAAAAATCCGCTTCATCGCGCAGACGGATATCATGCAGTACCGCTTTCCAGGTTTCCGGATCCAGACGATCCATCCGGACCGCGACCACACGTGACGGCAGGCTGGCTTCCAGCAGCTCACTGATGAGATCAAACAGCGGCGGGAAAGTCTTTTCCGGTGCCCGGTGGTCATACCCCGGAATGGCTTCCAGATCGTGCTCAAGCGAGAAGGTCAGCATACTGCCGGCCAGACGGGCGAGCTCTGCCCAGACCTGTTCAGGGTGCCGGTTCGGAAAACGCTCATACTCAGAGAGCACCCGGGCATGGGAGTTCAGGGCATTCAGCAGCCAGAAAAGCGAAACATCAGCGACCGCAAAATCGGCCATCCTGTCGTTGCTTTCACGACGCATGGACATCAGGCGCTGACGGCGGGAGCGCAGCTGGCGATTCAGCAGTGCCAGGCGCTCACACAGATTACGACTTGCCGAGAACAGCGCCATCGGCGGGATAAAGTCCGGATCCTGACGCCAGCCCCCCTGCCCGTCCTGCAACAGACGAGCAATGGCGCAGGTATCCCAGGCACCGTTGTCTTCATGTCCGAAACGGAATGCCAGATTAAAGCGGGCCACCGCCATCGACTCTTCTTCCTGGCCGAAGCGATCGGCGATCGTCTCCCAGGCTTCCCGATAGCGCAGCGGGCGCTCTGCAGGTACCGTGTCCATCTGCACATTCACGATCCCGGCCTGCATCACCGGTAACGCCACATACACTGTCACCGGGGCATTTCCGGCAGAAGCGGGTGCCTCGATTTCACGTGGCTCCGGAGGCAGGTCACTGAACCGGGTATCAACCAGCGTGTCATCCGGGAGCCAGAGACGAAGTGACTGCGCCTGCACGCGGCCGGAGGCCAGCATCGCGTCATCAAGCTCAACCCGACCAACGCCCCAGGGAAAAGCATTTCCGCGGGCGGCAATACCGGCCCGGGAAAATGCATCCCATTCAGACTGCTGCTGAAACTGCTGGGGGCTCAGCAGAGCCCCTTCATTCCATAACGGACGATGAATTTTCATCCCTGCTCTCCCTCGCCTCAGGATTTAGCTTTCGGCATCTGGGAAACCAGTGACAGGTTGACGTCCATCCCTTCCACCTGGAAGTGCGGAATAGCGAACAGTCGGACGCGGAAGAATCCCGGGTTGTCTTCGATGTCTTCCACCACCACTCTGGCGTCACGCAGCGGGTGTGAGGCCTGCAGCTCGTCGCCCGGGTCGGTCATTTCGGTGACCAGACTGCGCACCCAGGTGTTGAGCTCCAGCTCTAGCAGACGACGGTCCTTCGTCGTACCGATATTTTCACGCTGAATCAGCTTAAGGTAGTGTGCAATACGCGACAGCAGGAAAATATACGGCAGACGCGCATTGATACGGCTGTTGGCCGTTGCATCCGCAGTGTCATACAGGGCCGGCTTCTGGGTGGAGTTAGCGCTGAAGAAGCAGGAATAATCTCTGTTTTTATAGTGACTTAATGGAATAAAGCCCAGGTTCGCAAACTCAAACTCACGGGTTTCCGGGATCATCACTTCTGACGGGATCTTCACCTGATTGCCGGTACCCAGATCGTACAGATGAATAGGCAGGTCCTGCACGGCACCACCGGCCTGCGGGCCACGAATTTGTACGCACCAGCCGTTGTTGATAAAGCTTTTCACCATGTTGGATGCAAAGGCGAACGAGGCATTGGTCCACAGGTATTTGTCGTGGTCCGGGCCTTTCACTTCTTCCACGTAGTTGAAGCTACGAACCGGCACGGTGTCCGGGCCATACGGCAGGCGACCCAGCACGCGCGGCATCACCAGACCGATATAGCGGGAATCGTCCGTCTCGCGGAAGGATTTCCACTTGATGTACTCCGCACGGTCGAAGTAGTTACCGATATCCTTGATGGCCGCCACTTCCTCCATCGAATCCTTGAGGAAAAATTTCGGGCCGGCAGAGCCGATAAACGGCATGTGGGCAGCAGCGGAGACTTTTGATATATTACGCAGCAGCGCGACATCCTGCGCAGACGCATCAAATTCGTAGGCAGAAATCAGCGCGGCAATCGGCTCTCCACCCGGGGTGTCATACTCATCGATATATGTATGTTTATACAGACCACTCTGGATAATTTCCGGGCTGTCTTCAAAGTCCTGACGCAGGTCTTCTTTTGACATATCCAGCAGCTCAACCTTCACGTTCTGACGGAAATCGGTTTTGTCGACCAGGGATTTCACGCCACGCCACAGGCTCTCCACCGCCTGGAATTCTTCGCTATGCATTACCGCGTCCAGCTGACGGCTAATCTGGTAGTCCAGCTCCGCGATATGGTGGTCAATCAGGTTTTTGTCGAGTTTTTCAACTTTTGAGCCCGATTTTGTCAGACACTCCAGGAACACCTGCATCCCCGCCGTTAAACGTTCATCCGCAGTCGCATCCGACATCGCCTGTGCGTCCTGCCAGATGTCCAGCGCACTCAGCTCGGACACCGGGTTCAGATTGATTTTTTCAAACAGGGACGCATAAACCCCGCCCGCAGCAGGACGTTCCAGCACCACACTCTCGCCACCTGCGGCGTTCTCATTTTTTACAGACATCAGCATCTTCCTTATTAATCCGTTAAATCATCGTGACCGTTATGACTGTTTCGGTGCCAGGGCAGAGAGTTCGGCTCTGAGTTCTGCGCTTAACGCCGGGTCGAGCAGAATTTTTTCCAGCTCCTTTCGGAAAGCCTGATTGTCCAGCAGGTTCGCTTTTAAATCGCGAAGCAGATTGCGCATGGAAAGCATCGCCTTGAGCTGAGGTATCTGACGGGAGACCTGCTCCGGGGTGAAATCCTTCATGCTCCGGAAGGTCAGGCTGATGTTGTCTTCGCTACCGTCATCAGCCAGCGTGTTTTTAACGGTCAGACTGACGTTTGGGGAATATTCGGACAATACTGAGTCGAAATTATTTTTATTCAAATCAACTTTTTTGCGCTCAGACAGGGGGGCAGACTCCTGACCATTACTGAAGTCGCCCGCCACCAGCAATTTCAGGGGGAGCTCCGTTTTCTTGCTCGCGCCACCAGTATGCAAATCAAGTTTTAAATTAATACGCGCTTTAGGGATTTCGGACTGAAAGGAAGAGTTAGACATAGCTGTCCCTGTTCTATGGAGTAATAGAAACGGTCAATGCCAGTGAGAAATAAATATGAAAAAATTACCCTGCCAGAACAACTTTCCGGTTCGCGTCATCCGACGTAAATAAAAATCCCGGAACTAAAAAGCGGGCGCATTCCATCCACCAGCATGCCGGCACTGTACTTTGAGTATTTGTCTGAAATGAAAAATTTCGGATAAGACCCAATGGTCGGAGTGTAGGAACGTTCCCTGTCAGATCGGAAACAAAAAAATGTAACAACATTTTACATGTTCAGCTTTTAACAATTACAGATCATCTTTTTGATTTATAAGAACTTTCTTGCATAGCCCCTTCAGGCCTTATGGGATAAGGGTGTGCAGCAAATGATCAATTTAGCTTAGGGTGTAAATTTGTACGAAATACCACCAATAACGTGAAATATCTGATTTTGTACTTTTATCAAAAATGAGAAGCAGGACGTGTCTGATCATGTGAAAAATTGATGACGTTTTCAGGTTTTAATCATTTCTTATTTTTCATTTAAACGGGGCTTATTTGTTGTCGTCAGAAGAAAGGAAATGTCACGACGACCCTATACACATGCCTCAATACCGGAAGTAAGCACGGCCTAAACACCTGCCGTTCAGGAAATAGACAGTGTTCAGACTGACTAATGCGTTGAGAATATTTGTTCTATTGCTCAGGTTGTAATGCGACCGTCCGTTAACCCGCGATGAACTGGCGCACTACGTGCCCAGCGTCTTCAGCGAAGAAAAACATGAATCCCGCAGCGAGCGTTACACGTACATCCCGACCATCACCCTGCTGGATAACCTGCAGCGGGAAGGCTTCCAGCCGTTCTTTGCCTGCCAGACCCGCGTGCGCGACCTGAATAAACGCGACCACACAAAGCACATGCTGCGTCTCCGACGTGAGGGGCAAATCACCGGTAAACAGGTCCCCGAAATCATCCTGCTTAATAGTCACGACGGCTCCAGCTCATACCAGATTCTGCCGGGGTTGTTTCGCTTTGTCTGCCAGAACGGGCTTGTCTGCGGCGAAACCTTTGGTGAAGTGCGCGTGCCGGTGACGGCATCCCAGATACTGACGCCCCGACGCTATGAAGACCGTCAGGACGACCTGTGGTCAGTTTTCAATCGTTGCCAGGAGAACCTTCTTAAAGGGGGCCTGCCAGGACGTTCCGCCAAAGGTAAACGCAGCCATACCCGCGCGGTTAGAGGCATAGACGGCGACGTTAAGCTCAACCGGGCGCTCTGGGTAATGGCAGAAGAACTGCAGCAGGTACTGAGCTGATGCCACCGCTGCCCGATACCGATGCACAAGGTCTGTATAACCTGCACGGCAGCATGAGTGCAAAAGGTTGCTGTTACGACAATGCTTGCGCGAAAAGCGTCTTCCACTCACTGAAAGTTGAATGCATTCACGGTGAACGCTTTATCAGCCGGGAAATCATGCGGACGACGGTATTTAATTATATCGAGTGTGATTACAATCGGTGGCGTCGTCACAGTGCCTGTGGCGGTCTCACCCCGGAACAGTTTGAAAACCAGACCTTCGCTTAGGGCTGTGTCCACATTACGTGGGTAAGATCAGGTTCACAGTATGTGTCACTGGCGTACACACAGCGGCTGAATGACGCAGCATTACTGGCCTCAACAGGCAGCACGGGCGACTCGTATGACAATGCGATGGCAGAAAGTATCAACGGGCTATACAAAGCGGAGGGGATCCACCGGCAAAGCTGGAAAACGCGACAGGATGTGGAGCTGGCCACGCTGAAATGGGTGGACTGGTACAACAATCACTGGTTGATGGAACGAACCGGCTATATCCCGCCAGTAGAGACAGAAAAAGCGTATTACGCTTCATGAATGAGCGGGATGTGGCAGCCTGATCACTCAGGCAAAATACTCTCCAGGAAAACCGGAGCGGTTCAGTTTCATTTGCAGAAAGATGTTCCCGAAGGAGCAGGGTAATTTCAGTCGCCATAAATGTGGCGGCGGTACATATGTGTTGGGATATCAAGCACCCTGAAAAAGCAAAAAACCCCGCACCTTACGGTACGGGGTTCTTCTTTATTGATGCCTGGCAGTTCCCTACTCTCACATGGGGAGACCCCACACTACCATCGGCGCTACGGCGTTTCACTTCTGAGTTCGGCATGGGATCAGGTGGGACCACCGCGCTACAGCCGCCAGGCAAATTCTGTATCTGTATCAGGCTGAAAATCGTCTCAAATCCGCCAAAACAGCTTCGGCGTTGTAAGGTTAAGCCTCACGGTTCATTAGTATCGGTTAGCTCAACGTATCGCTACGCTTACACACCCGACCTATCAACGTCGTCGTCTTCAACGTTCCTTCAGGACTCTCAGAGAGTCAGGGAGAACTCATCTCGGGGCAAGTTTCGTGCTTAGATGCTTTCAGCACTTATCTTTTCCGCATTTAGCTACCGGGCAGTGCCATTGGCATGACAACCCGAACACCAGTGATGCGTCCACTCCGGTCCTCTCGTACTAGGAGCAGCCCCCCTCAATTCTCCAGCGCCCACGGCAGATAGGGACCGAACTGTCTCACGACGTTCTAAACCCAGCTCGCGTACCACTTTAAACGGCGAACAGCCGTACCCTTGGGACCTACTTCAGCCCCAGGATGTGATGAGCCGACATCGAGGTGCCAAACACCGCCGTCGATATGAACTCTTGGGCGGTATCAGCCTGTTATCCCCGGAGTACCTTTTATCCGTTGAGCGATGGCCCTTCCATTCAGAACCACCGGATCACTATGACCTGCTTTCGCACCTGCTCGCGCCGTCACGCTCGCAGTCAAGCCAGCTTATGCCATTGCACTAACCTCCTGATGTCCGACCAGGATTAGCTGACCTTCGTGCTCCTCCGTTACTCTTTGGGAGGAGACCGCCCCAGTCAAACTACCCACCAGACACTGTCCGCAACCCGGATTACGGGTCTACGTTAGAACACCAGCCATTAAAGGGTGGTATTTCAAGGATGGCTCCACGCAGACTGGCGTCCACGCTTCAAAGCCTCCCACCTATCCTGCACATCAAGGACCAGTGTTCAGTGTCAAGCTATAGTAAAGGTTCACGGGGTCTTTCCGTCTTGCCGCGGGTACACTGCATCTTCACAGCGAGTTCAATTTCACTGAGTCTCGGGTGGAGACAGCCTGGCCATCATTACGCCATTCGTGCAGGTCGGAACTTACCCGACAAGGAATTTCGCTACCTTAGGACCGTTATAGTTACGGCCGCCGTTTACCGGGGCTTCGATCAGGAGCTTCGCCTTACAGCTAACCCCATCAATTAACCTTCCGGCACCGGGCAGGCGTCACACCGTATACGTCCACTTTCGTGTTTGCACAGTGCTGTGTTTTTAATAAACAGTTGCAGCCAGCTGGTATCTTCGACTGGCTTCAGCTCCGTGAGCAAGTCACTTCACCTACGCGCCAGCGTGCCTTCTCCCGAAGTTACGGCACCATTTTGCCTAGTTCCTTCACCCGAGTTCTCTCAAGCGCCTTGGTATTCTCTACCTGACCACCTGTGTCGGTTTGGGGTACGATTTCGTGTTACCTGATGCTTAGAGGCTTTTCCTGGAAGCAGGGCATTTGTTACTTCAGCACCGTAGTGCCTCGTCATCACACCTCAGCGTTAAAAAGGTTCCGGATTTACCTGTAACCTCCGCCTGCATGCTTAAACCGGGACAACCGTCGCCCGGCTAACATAGCCTTCTCCGTCCCCCCTTCGCAGTAACACCAAGTACAGGAATATTAACCTGTTTCCCATCGACTACGCCTTTCGGCCTCGCCTTAGGGGTCGACTCACCCTGCCCCGATTAACGTTGGACAGGAACCCTTGGTCTTCCGGCGAGCGGGCTTTTCACCCGCTTTATCGTTACTTATGTCAGCATTCGCACTTCTGATACCTCCAGCAACCCTCACAGGCCACCTTCAACGGCTTACAGAACGCTCCCCTACCCAACAACGCATAAGCGTCGCTGCCGCAGCTTCGGTGCATGGTTTAGCCCCGTTACATCTTCCGCGCAGGCCGACTCGACCAGTGAGCTATTACGCTTTCTTTAAATGGTGGCTGCTTCTAAGCCAACATCCTGGCTGTCTGTGCCTTCCCACATCGTTTCCCACTTAACCATGACTTTGGGACCTTAGCTGGCGGTCTGGGTTGTTTCCCTCTTCACGACGGACGTTAGCACCCGCCGTGTGTCTCCCGTGATAACATTCTTCGGTATTCGTAGTTTGCATCGGGTTGGTAAGTCGGGATGACCCCCTAGCCGAAACAGTGCTCTACCCCCGAAGATGAGTTCACGAGGCGCTACCTAAATAGCTTTCGGGGAGAACCAGCTATCTCCCGGTTTGATTGGCCTTTCACCCCCAGCCACAAGTCATCCGCTAATTTTTCAACATTAGTCGGTTCGGTCCTCCAGTTAGTGTTACCCAACCTTCAACCTGCCCATGGCTAGATCACCGGGTTTCGGGTCTATACCCTGCAACTTAACGCCCGGTTAAGACTCGGTTTCCCTGCGGCTCCCCTATACGGTTAACCTTGCTACAGAATATAAGTCGCTGACCCATTATACAAAAGGTACGCAGTCACCCCACATGGAGGCTCCTACTGCTTGTACGTACACGGTTTCAGGTTCTGTTTCACTCCCCTCGCCGGGGTTCTTTTCGCCTTTCCCTCACGGTACTGGTTCACTATCGGTCAGTCAGGAGTATTTAGCCTTGGAGGATGGTCCCCCCATATTCAGACAGGATACCACGTGTCCCGCCCTACTCTTCGAGTTCACAGCAAGTGTATCTTCGTGTACGGGAGTATCACCCTGTACCCTGCGACTTTCCAGACGCTTCCACTGACACACAAACTGATTCAGACTCTGGGCTCCTCCCCGTTCGCTCGCCGCTACTGGGGGAATCTCGGTTGATTTCTTTTCCTCGGGGTACTTAGATGTTTCAGTTCCCCCGGTTCGCTTCATTACGCTATGTATTCACATAATGATAGTGTGACGAATCACACTGGGTTTCCCCATTCGGACATCG
The DNA here is from genome assembly GCF_918797525.1 of unidentified bacterial endosymbiont. Lineage (NCBI taxonomy): Bacteria > unidentified bacterial endosymbiont. Next base: position 4,583,731 of record NZ_OU963893.1, read on the forward strand.
CCGGGTCAAAGGTTCATATCACCTCGCCGGCGCTTATCGCAGATTAGCACGTCCTTCATCGCCTCTGACTGCCAGGGCATCCACCGTGTACGCTTAGTCGCTTAACCTCACAACCCGAAGCTGTTTCGCTTCTGATTGTGAAAATTTGAGAGACTCAAACACACCATTAAAGATGTGTCGTTTCAATTTTCAGCTTGATCCAGATTTTTAAAGAGCAACTATCTCAAACGTGACTCACTGAGTCAGTTTTGAGATATCGGTTGGTTGTGCCTTTCACTCACACCCAGCAAGTGGCGTCCCCTAGGGGATTCGAACCCCTGTTGCCGCCGTGAAAGGGCGGAGTCCTAACCGCTAGACGAAGGGGACACGGAGTGTCGCGACTTCGCAGCCGTCTTGCTTCTTTACATTCATCAGACAATCTGTGTGAGCACTACAAAGGCAGGTTCTTTAAGGTAAGGAGGTGATCCAACCGCAGGTTCCCCTACGGTTACCTTGTTACGACTTCACCCCAGTCATGAATCACAAAGTGGTAAGCGCCCTCCCGAAGGTTAAGCTACCTACTTCTTTTGCAACCCACTCCCATGGTGTGACGGGCGGTGTGTACAAGGCCCGGGAACGTATTCACCGTAGCATTCTGATCCACGATTACTAGCGATTCCGACTTCATGGAGTCGAGTTGCAGACTCCAATCCGGACTACGACGCACTTTATGAGGTCCGCTTGCTCTCGCGAGGTCGCTTCTCTTTGTATGCGCCATTGTAGCACGTGTGTAGCCCTGGTCGTAAGGGCCATGATGACTTGACGTCATCCCCACCTTCCTCCAGTTTATCACTGGCAGTCTCCTTTGAGTTCCCGGCCTAACCGCTGGCAACAAAGGATAAGGGTTGCGCTCGTTGCGGGACTTAACCCAACATTTCACAACACGAGCTGACGACAGCCATGCAGCACCTGTCTCACAGTTCCCGAAGGCACTTCAGCATCTCTGCTGAATTCTGTGGATGTCAAGACCAGGTAAGGTTCTTCGCGTTGCATCGAATTAAACCACATGCTCCACCGCTTGTGCGGGCCCCCGTCAATTCATTTGAGTTTTAACCTTGCGGCCGTACTCCCCAGGCGGTCGACTTAACGCGTTAGCTCCGGAAGCCACGCCTCAAGGGCACAACCTCCAAGTCGACATCGTTTACGGCGTGGACTACCAGGGTATCTAATCCTGTTTGCTCCCCACGCTTTCGCACCTGAGCGTCAGTCTTTGTCCAGGGGGCCGCCTTCGCCACCGGTATTCCTCCAGATCTCTACGCATTTCACCGCTACACCTGGAATTCTACCCCCCTCTACAAGACTCTAGCCTGCCAGTTTCGAATGCAGTTCCCAGGTTGAGCCCGGGGATTTCACATCCGACTTGACAGACCGCCTGCGTGCGCTTTACGCCCAGTAATTCCGATTAACGCTTGCACCCTCCGTATTACCGCGGCTGCTGGCACGGAGTTAGCCGGTGCTTCTTCTGCGGGTAACGTCAATCGGTGAGCTTATTAAACTCACCGCCTTCCTCCCCGCTGAAAGTGCTTTACAACCCGAAGGCCTTCTTCACACACGCGGCATGGCTGCATCAGGCTTGCGCCCATTGTGCAATATTCCCCACTGCTGCCTCCCGTAGGAGTCTGGACCGTGTCTCAGTTCCAGTGTGGCTGGTCATCCTCTCAGACCAGCTAGGGATCGTCGCCTTGGTGAGCCTTTACCTCACCAACAAGCTAATCCCATCTGGGCACATCCGATGGCAAGAGGCCCGAAGGTCCCCCTCTTTGGTCTTGCGACGTTATGCGGTATTAGCTACCGTTTCCAGTAGTTATCCCCCTCCATCAGGCAGTTTCCCAGACATTACTCACCCGTCCGCCACTCGTCACCCGAGAGCAAGCTCTCTGTGCTACCGTTCGACTTGCATGTGTTAGGCCTGCCGCCAGCGTTCAATCTGAGCCATGATCAAACTCTTCAATTTAAGTTTGATGCTCGTGAATTAAACTTCGTAATGAATTACGTATGTTCACTCAGAGACTTGGTATTCATTTTTCGTCTTGCGACGTTAAGAATCCATGTCACTTTGAGTGCCCACACAGATTGTCTGATAAATTGTTAAAGAGCAGTGCAACGCGGCTTTCGCTCACCGTTGCGAGGTGGCGTATATTACGCTTTCCTCTTTCAGAGTCAAGCGCTTATTTTCGCTTTTCTCTGCTGGCGTTCATCGCTGAACCCCGCTAACCCGGCGGCCTGTAAGCCGTTATTCCGTGTCAGTGGAGGCGCATTATAGGGAGTTATTTTGAAGTGACAAGCATAAAATACAAAAAACTTTTTGTTCGCTCACTTTTCAAACTTTACGTTTATTTAAGATGCGAATCGCCGGTTAAATGGGCAATTTCCCGCGCGAAACTGGTCACCTGCGCCCAGTCGGTATAAACCACTTCCTTACGCGTATCGGTTTCGCCACCGGTCATCTTCATAATCAGGCGGATCATGAAGCGGTCATACCAGCGATAGCGTGGATAGCGCAGCGCACCGGCAAACACCGCACACAGGGTGGGCTGCCACGGTGAGCTCAACAAAAACTTGCGCGTATAGCTATTGGTCTGCGGGGTGCGTTTTTCCGCTTTACGGGCAACGAGGTTTACCGAATAGAAAGCACCGGGCAACGTATTGAGTACCGCCGTATGCTTTTTCACGAAACGATCCAGCGCTGGGTGGAAATGACCGTAGCGAATAGAAGCGCCAATCACCACGCGATCGTAATCCTGCCAGGCAATCTGCTCCGTTCGATTCAGGTTAACCACGTCAGAGTAAATGCCCAGCTCTTTTAATTCCGAAGCCAGATAAGAGGCAATCTCACGGGTTTGCCCATCTCGCGTAGAGAACAAAATAAGTGTTTTCATTGACGACTCCTTACTCGCGCCAGAATGTTGGGGTAAATAGCACCAGCAGCGTAAAGACCTCAAGACGACCAAACAGCATGTTGGCGATTAAGATCCACTTCGCGACCGGGTTCATGCTGGCAAAGTTATCCGCCACCACGCCAAGCCCGGGCCCCAGGTTATTCAGCGTCGCCACAACAGACGCAAAGGCGGAGAAATCATCCACCCCTGTTGCGATGATCGCCAGCATACTGACGATAAAGACCAGCGCATATGCTGAGAAAAAACCCCACACCGCTTCAAGGATGCGTTCCGGCAGTGCGCGGTTACCCAGCTTGATGCTGTAAACCGCGTTCGGGTGAACCAGACGTTTCAGCTCGCGGTTCCCCTGCTTAAACAACAGCAGAATACGAATCACCTTCAGACCGCCGCCCGTTGACCCCGCACAGCCACCGATAAAGGCAGAGCACAGCAGCAGCACCGGCAGGAACAGCGGCCAGCGCGCAATGCTGTCCGTGGTGAATCCGGCGGTGGTCGCCATTGAGACCACCTGGAAGAACGCCTGATTTAGCGTCGTTACCGCCGAGTTGTACACATCATGGAACCACAATACCAGGGTGCAGATGACCACCAGCGTCAGTTGAAAACCAATAAACATGCGAAACTCAGGGTCACGCCAGTAGACCTTCAGACTGCGTCCGCTGAGTAAAGAGAAGTGCAGGCCATAGTTACAGCCGGAGATCAGCAGGAAGATAGCAATAATCGTGTTGATGGTTGGACTGTCGAAGTAGCCCACGCTGGCATCGTGCGTGGAGAAGCCACCGATGGCGATGGTCGCAAAGCTATGTCCGATGGCGTCGAACGCGGGCATTCCGGCAAACCACAGCGCCAGCGCGCAGGCAATCGTCAGCAAGACATAGATAAACCACAGGGTCTTCGCCGTCTCGGCAATACGCGGGCGCATTTTGTTATCTTTCAGAGGGCCGGGCATTTCCGCGCGATAGAGCTGCATCCCCCCGACGCCCAGTATAGGCAGAATAGCCACCGCCAGAACGATTATCCCCATACCGCCAAACCATTGCAGCATCTGGCGATAAAAGAGGATGGCGTGCGGGAGCGAGTCCAGTCCCACCAGCGTGGTTGCCCCGGTGGTTGTCAGGCCGGAGAAAGACTCAAAAAAAGCATCCGTGACGCTCAGGTTGGGTTGTTCAGAAAAGATAAACGGCAGCGAACCGACGCTCCCCAGCACGGTCCAGAAAAGAACCACAATCAAAAAACCTTCGCGAGATTTCAGCTCACTTTTTTCGCGGCGGTTTGGCCACCACAGCAGCGAGCCAATCACCAGCGCGACAAAAAAGGTCTGAGTGAATGCCCGCCCCGCACCGTCCCGGTAGATCAGCGCCACCAGGCCTGGGAGAATCATCGTCCCGGAGAAAAGTATAACCAGCAGTCCAACAATTCGGGTAATGGCACGAAAATGCATTCTGCCGCTTCCTTTGGTATTCAAAAAGTAAGGTGAGGATTATTCTTCAATCGGCAGCAATTGCAACGAGCCGCGACTCAAATCAGCCAGTTTAGCTGAAAAGGCAGCCCGTTCCGCCTGAGGAAGCGCCACGCGTAATTGCACCATCGCCTGGTAATCACTGTGGGCGATGATGCCGTTAAATTGTTTGAGCAGCGTTTCAACGCCCGCAAGCTGGGCGTAGTCACATAACAAAGTATATTCCGTCAGCGGCGTTTTGCGGGTCGTTATCAGCAGATTAAGTGCCTGCTGGACACCGCCCCCGTAGGCTTTAACCAGCCCACCCGTGCCTAATAAGATACCGCCGTAGTAGCGAACCACCACGGCGGTAATTTCACCCACGCCACGGCCCATGAGCTGCGAGAGCATGGGTTTACCGGCCGTCCCTGCGGGTTCACCGTCGTCAGAAAATCCCAGCTTCTGTGAATCGTTCGGCGGCCCCGCCACCCACGCCACGCAGTGGTGGCGCGCATCAGGATGCTCAGCCCGTACAGACTCAACAAAGGATTTTGCCGCCTCTATGCCGTCGGTATGCGCCAACAGCGTAATGAAACGGCTTTTCTTGATTTCCTCAGTGAAAGCGACCGGTTCAGCCGGTATCAGCCAGCTTTCCATCAGGCCAGCTTCAGATCTCGCGTCATATTTTCGATGCCGTTTTCATGGACAACCACGTTATCTTCGATCCGGATCCCGCCAAACGGTTTCAGCGCGTCAATTTTCTCCCAGTTGAAGTGCTTGCTGAACTGACCTTCGCGCCACGGCGCGAGCAGGGACTCGATAAAGTAGATGCCCGGCTCAATGGTCAACACCATGCGCGGCGCGAGCACACGCGTGCAGCGCAGGTAGGGATACTTAGACGGTGCCGCCAGGTGCGTGCCGGTATCATCCTGCATAAAGCCCGCAACATCGTGAACCTGCAGGCCCAGCGGATGGCCAATGCCGTGCGGCATAAAAGGACCGGTCAGATTGTTCTCGACCATCGCCTCTTCACTCATGTCTTTCACAATCTGATGCTTGCGCAGCAGTTTCGCTATGCGCTGGTGGAACTGAATATGGTAATCCACATAGCGGGTACCGGCTTTCATGGTGCCGATAAGCGCCAATTGTTCATCATTGACGTCTTTAATCAGCTGCGCAAAATCCGTATCCGCATTTGCCGCCCAAGTGCGGGTCAGGTCAGCCGCATAGCCATTGTACTCAGCACCTGCGTCCAGCAGGAAGCTACGCATTTCCACCGGCGCCTGATGATCGAGTTTGGTGTAGTGCAGAACCGACGCATGCTCATTCAGCGCAACGATGTTGCTGTAGGGCACGTCGGTATCGCGGTGTCCGGTCGCCGTCAGGTACGCCTGGTTGATATCGAATTCGCTCATGCCTGACTGGAACGCTTCATGCGCGGCACGATGGCCATTTACCGCCGTTTTTTGCGCTTCACGCATGCAGTAAAGTTCATAATCGGTTTTATATGCGCGGTAGTAGTGCAGATAATCCAGTACCCCTTTTGGGTTGAGTTTATCTGCCGGAATATCCAGCCCCAGCGCACGCTCAGCGACAGAACCAATATAGGCGATATTGCCACGCGCGGCGGGCAGCAAGCTGCCAATGCCCTCGGCTTTGGGCAGGGCAATAACGTCCACTTCTTCAGTCCAGAAGCTGGTTGGCAATGGCTCAACGTTATGCCAGTAATCCACCGGTAGATAGAACCACAGTTTCGGTTTATTCACACCATCGACCAGCAGCCAGCAGTTCGGCACCTGGGTGACCGGAACCCAGGCTTTAAACTGCGGATTGACCTTAAAGGGATACGCATGGTCATCCAGAAAGGTATTGAGCAACTCGCCAGAGTGAATAAGCAACGCATCCAGCTTGAAGCGCGCCAGTACATCGCGGGTACGTTCCTGTAGGGTAACGATATGATTTTTATAAAGCGAAGCCAGTGAGTCCATCATTCTTCCTTTCGTTTTCTTGAGCTCAAGTCCTCGCATCTTAGCACACCTCACTCCGGCTGCGTGATTTCCACCGACCGTGATCGGCACTGCATTTTTTTAATGACTTATTTGCATTTTATTAACATAAATCCCACACTCCGTCTCATCTGGTATGACCAGATCCCCTTGCTGGATTCAGGAGACTGACATGCTCTACAAAGGCGACACCCTGTACCTCAACTGGCTGGAAGATGGCATTGCCGAACTGGTGTTCGATGCTCCCGGCTCAGTAAACAAGCTTGATACTGCGACGGTGGCCAGTCTTGGTCACGCGCTTGAAGTACTTGAAAAACAATCTGATTTAAAAGGTCTGCTGCTGCGCTCAAATAAAGCAGCGTTCATTGTCGGTGCCGATATCACCGAATTCCTGTCGCTGTTCCTGGTCCCGGAAGAACAGTTGAGCCAGTGGCTGCACTTCGCCAATAGCGTCTTTAATCGTCTGGAGGATTTACCGGTTCCAACGGTCTCTGCCGTTAATGGCTACGCCCTGGGCGGCGGCTGCGAATGCGTGCTGGCCACTGACTATCGTCTGGCCACGCCGGACCTGCGCATCGGCCTGCCGGAAACCAAACTGGGCATCATGCCAGGCTTTGGCGGTTCCGTTCGTCTGCCGCGCATGCTGGGTGCCGATAGCGCACTTGAGATCATTGCTGCGGGCAAAGATGTTGGTGCGGAGCAGGCGCAGAAGATAGGCCTGGTGGATGGCGTTGTTAAGCCTGAAAAATTGATTGAAGGTTCACTCGCCATTCTGCGTCAGGCAATTCGTGGCGATCTCGACTGGAAAGCGAAACGGCAGCCAAAACTGGAGCCGTTAAAGCTCAGCAAAATTGAAGCCACCATGAGCTTCACCATCGCCAAAGGCATGGTGATGCAGACGGCGGGGAAACACTACCCGGCACCCATCACCGCGTTAAAAACGATTGAAGCCGCTGCCCGTCTGGGCCGTGATGAAGCCCTGAAGCTCGAAAACCAATATTTTGTGCCGCTGGCGCACACTCAGGAAGCCCGCGCGCTGGTTGGGATTTTCCTCAACGATCAGTTCGTGAAAGGTAAAGCCAAACAGCTGACCAAAAACGTTGAAACGCCAAAACACGCGGCAGTGCTCGGGGCTGGCATTATGGGCGGCGGCATCGCTTACCAGTCGGCCTGGAAAGGCGTACCGGTAGTAATGAAAGACATCAGCGAAAAATCCCTGACGCTGGGTATGAATGAAGCGGCCAAGCTGCTGAATAAACAGCTGGAGCGTGGAAAAATTGACGGGCTCAAACTCTCGGGCGTGATTTCCACTATAAAGCCAACGCTGGAATATAGCGGTTTCGACCGCGTAGACGTGGTGGTTGAAGCGGTTGTTGAGAACCCGAAAATCAAAAAAGCGGTACTGGCAGAAACGGAAGACAAGGTTCGCCCGGAAACCGTGCTGGCGTCAAATACTTCCACCATCCCGATTAGCGAGCTGGCAAGCGTATTGAAGCGCCCGGAAAACTTCTGCGGTATGCACTTCTTTAACCCGGTGCACCGTATGCCGCTGGTTGAAGTGATCCGTGGCGAAAAAACCGCTGACGACACCATCGCAAAAGTGGTGGCGTGGGCCAGCAAGATGGGCAAAACGCCGATCGTGGTCAACGACTGCCCGGGCTTCTTCGTTAACCGCGTGCTGTTCCCGTACTTTGCGGGCTTCAGCCAGCTACTGCGCGACGGGGCGGACTTCCGTACAGTCGATAAAGTGATGGAGAAACAGTTCGGCTGGCCGATGGGCCCGGCGTATCTGCTGGATGTAGTCGGCATTGATACTGCCTATCACGCTCAGGCGGTGATGGCCGCAGGTTTCCCACAACGTATGCAAAAAGATTATCGCGACGCGATTGACGCGCTGTTCGACGCCAACCGCTTCGGTCAGAAAAATGGCCTTGGCTTCTGGCGCTATAAAGAAGACAGCAAAGGCAAACCGAAAAAAGAGGAAGATGCGGTGGTGGAGGGGCTGCTGGCCGACGTCAGCCAGCCCAAACGCGACTTCACTGACGATGAAATTATCGCTCGCATGATGATCCCGATGATTAACGAAGTGGTGCGTTGCCTCGAAGAGGGCATTATCGCCAGCCCGGCGGAATCCGATATGGCGCTGGTCTACGGCCTCGGTTTCCCGCCGTTCCACGGCGGCGCATTCCGCTGGCTGGACACGATCGGCAGCGCCCGCTATCTCGATATGGCTCAGCAGTATCAGCACCTCGGCCCGCTGTATGAGGTGCCGGACGGTCTGCGTGACAAAGCGCGCCATAACGAACCCTATTATCCACCCGTTGAGCCAGCCCGTCCGGCTGGCGCGCTGAAAACGGCTTAAGGAGTCACAATGGAAAAGGTTGTCATTGTTGATGCAATTCGCACCCCAATGGGCCGTTCAAAAGGTGGGGCGTTCCGTAACGTACGTGCGGAAGACCTCTCCGCGCACCTGATGCGCAGCCTGCTGGCGCGTAATCCGGCGCTGGATCCGGCGGCACTCGACGATATTTACTGGGGCTGCGTGCAGCAGACCCTGGAGCAGGGTTTCAACATCGCCCGTAATGCCTCGCTGCTGGCCGAGATCCCACATTCAGTGCCAGCCGTTACCGTAAATCGCCTGTGCGGATCGTCGATGCAGGCATTGCATGACGCGGCCCGCACGATCATGACCGGCGATGCGCAGGCTTGCCTGGTCGGCGGCGTGGAACATATGGGCCACGTCCCGATGAGCCACGGAGTCGATTTCCACCCGGGCATGAGCCGTAACGTCGCCAAAGCGGCGGGCATGATGGGGCTGACCGCTGAAATGCTCTCTCGCATGCACGGCATCAGCCGTGAAATGCAGGATACCTTTGCCGCACGCTCTCACGCTCGCGCCTGGGCCGCCACGCAATCCGGCGCGTTTAAGAATGAGATTATCCCAACCGGGGGACACGATGCCGACGGCGTACTGAAGCAGTTTAACTACGACGATGTCATCCGTCCGGAAACCACCGTTGAGGCGCTCTCTGCGCTGCGCCCGGCATTTGATCCGGTTAGCGGCACGGTGACGGCGGGGAGCTCGTCTGCTCTGTCTGACGGCGCCGCCGCGATGCTGATTATGAGTGAAAGCCGCGCCCGCGAGCTTGGCCTGACGCCGCGCGCTCACGTGCGTTCGATGGCTGTGGTGGGTTGTGACCCATCAATCATGGGTTACGGCCCGGTTCCGGCTTCGAAGCTGGCGCTGAAAAAAGCGGGATTAACCGCCAGCGATATCGACCTGTTCGAGATGAACGAAGCCTTCGCCGCGCAAATCCTGCCGTGCATTAAAGATCTGGGACTGATGGATCTGATAGACGAGAAGATTAACCTCAACGGCGGCGCGATTGCACTCGGTCACCCGCTGGGCTGTTCCGGGGCGCGAATTAGCACCACGCTGATTAACCTGATGGAGCGTAAAGGCGCCCAGTTTGGACTGGCAACGATGTGTATCGGGTTGGGTCAGGGTATCGCGACGGTGTTTGAAAGAGTGTAATTTCAGGAAAAGTATCTCAAGGCCAATGGCGTCAGCGCAGGGCGTCATTGGCGCAGAGAGGCAGTTTAGTTGCCGTTCTTCCCGCCTGTCAGGGGCGGGTTTTTTATTTAGATAAACGCAAAGGCATCGCCGAACAGACGGTCTTCACGCGCGTCACGTTCGTTACAGAACAGGTCGCGGGCAATTTTCGCCATCTCAAAACGACCCGCAATGTAAATATCGTGACCGGCTAGCGTACCGTGATCCTGCAATACTGCCGTCAGCACCGTCCCGCTACGTCCACGCCAACCCTCTTCCGGCTGCTCAACGACCGGCTCAATGCGCAGGTTCGGATGAGTGATGCTCAGCGCTTCCAGTTCAGACAGATCGTAAAGATGCTTCTCCTCACGGCCACCCCAGTAGATGGTGATGTCGCGGTTTGGATTACGCGCCAGCGCGGTCAACAGAATAGAGCGGACATAGGAGAAACCAGTACCGCCAGCAATGAGGATCAGCGGACGGTCTTCATCCTCGCGTAACCAGGCCTCACCGTGCGGAATGTCTACCACAACTTCACGCTCTTTCAGGATGCGGTCCATGACAGCCATGGCATACAGATTAAGCTCTGACGCACCGATATGAAGCTCAATAAATTCCTGCTCTGCGGGCGTAGAGGCCATAGAGAAAGGACGCTTATCACGCTCATCCATCACGACCATCAGATACTGACCCGCGCGGAAAGAGAATGCCGCTTCTGGCACTAAACGGACGCGATATACGGTGTCGGTAATGGCATCTACCGAGGTCACTTTACAGCTTAAGGTTGTCATTCGCTCTCTCTGTCGGGAAGTCTATAGGGCTTAACGGTCAGGTTCAGGGTTACCGTTATTCATTATGGCCAGCTCGTCCCAGATCGCGTCAATACGCGCGGTCACGGCAGGATCTTTTTTGATCGGTCGACCCCATTCACGGTCGGTTTCGCCAGGCCATTTATTGGTGGCATCCAGTCCCATTTTCGAGCCAAGCCCTGAAACCGGCGAGGCAAAATCAAGATAATCTATCGGCGTATTTTCCACTATCACGGTATCACGCGCAGGATCCATACGGGTGGTGATAGCCCAGATAACGTCATTCCAGTCGCGGGCATTGACGTCATCATCGCAGACAATAACAAATTTGGTATACATAAACTGGCGCAGGAAAGACCATACGCCCATCATCACGCGTTTCGCGTGACCGGCATACTGTTTCTTCATCGTGACCACCGCCAGGCGGTATGAACACCCTTCCGGCGGCAGATAGAAATCAACAATTTCCGGGAACTGCTTTTGCAAAATAGGGACGAACACTTCGTTCAGCGCCACCCCCAGCACCGCTGGCTCATCAGGCGGACGTCCAGTATAGGTGGAGTGATAAATCGCATCCTCACGCTGGGTAATGTGCGTAACGGTAAACACCGGGAAGTTATCGACTTCGTTGTAATAGCCCGTGTGATCGCCGTATGGCCCTTCCGGCGCCGTCTCGCCCTGTTCAATGTACCCTTCCAGCACAATCTCGGCGCTGGCAGGAACGTCCAGATCGTTGGAAATGCACTTAACAACTTCCGTTTTGGTCCCGCGCAGCAGTCCTGCAAATGCGTATTCGGACAGCGTATCTGGCACCGGCGTTACCGCGCCTAAAATGGTAGCAGGATCGGCGCCCAGCGCCACGGAAACCGGGAAACGTTCACCAGGATGTTCAGCACACCATTCCTGAAAATCAAGCGCGCCACCGCGATGGGATAGCCAGCGCATAATGAGTTTATTTTTACCAATGAGTTGCTGGCGGTAAATACCCAAATTTTGGCGCTCTTTGTGCGGGCCGCGTGTGACGGTAAGCCCCCAGGTAATAAGCGGTGCAGCATCTTCAGGCCAGCACTGCATAATGGGAATTTTTGTCAGATCCACGACATCACCTTCCAGCACTTTTTGCTGGCATGGCGCACCGCGCAGGCGTTTAGTTGGCATGTTCAATACCTGCTTAAACTGCGGCAGCTTGTCGAACAGGTCGCGGAAACCTTTTGGCGGCTCCGGCTCCTTTAAAAAGGCTAACAGTTTGCCCACCTCACGCAACGCTATAACGTCCTCCTGCCCCATCCCCATCGCCACGCGGCGCGGTGTGCCAAACAAATTGCACAGCACGGGCATGGAGTAGCCTTTAGGGTTTTCGAACAGCAGAGCCGGGCCACCGGCACGCAGGGTGCGGTCAGCGATCTCTGTCATTTCCAGATAAGGATCAACAGGGTGCGTAATACGTTTGAGCTCGCCCTGCTTTTCCAGCAGCGCAAGGAAGTCGCGTAGATCGTGGTATTTCATGCTGTTAGTCATGGCCTCTCTGTAAGCGCGTTATTATACGGCGTAAGCCTGCGTGATGCTGTAATTTTGTTAAATTAGCGTGAACTTCTACAACGTAGTCCCTTTTCGGCCAGTGTAATCACCTTAGCGATCCCGCCAGGGTTTTGATATGCTTGCGCCCAGAACAGAGGGAAGAATGATTATGCAGGCCTGGTATTTACTGTATTGCAAACGCGGGCAACTTCAGCGCGCGCAGGAACATCTTGAACGTCAGGCTGTTAACTGCCTGACGCCGGTTATCACGCTTGAAAAAATGCAGCGCGGGAAGCGCACAACCGTCAGTGAACCTCTGTTCCCAAACTACCTGTTCGTTGAATTCGATCCGGAAGTGATTCATACCACCACCATCAGCGCCACGCGGGGCGTCAGCCACTTCGTGCGCTTTGGTACCAGCCCGGCCACGGTGCCTTCCACAGTCATTCATCAGCTTTCGGTCTATCAGCAGCCTGAAGATATCACCGACCCGGAAACACCTTACTCAGGTGACAGCGTGGTGATCACTGAAGGCGCTTTCGAAGGCTTGCAGGCGATTTTCACCGAGCCAGACGGCGAAGCGCGTTCCATGTTACTGCTTACTTTATTGAACAAACAGGTGCTACAGAGCGTTAAGAACACCGACTTCCGCAAAGTTTAAAACTCTATGCCAAACAGGCTGCGCACGTTGTCATCGGTTTGCGCTGTTAGCCAGTGCGGATCCTCTGCGCGCCAGTGCGCCACACGCGCAACGATATGCCCCAGATAAGCCGGTTCATTGCGCCGCGAGGCTGGTTTCGGTTTCATATCTCTCGGCAACAGATACGGCGCATCGGTTTCGACGAGCAGACGATCGGCAGGGATCACCGGTAACAGCTCGCGAAGCGCCAGCCCGCGACGCTCATCGCAAACCCAGCCGGTGATACCCAGATAAAGCCCCCGGCCCAGGCAATCCAGCGCTTGCTGTCGCGACCCGGTAAAGCAGTGCAACACTGCACCAGGCAATTTCTCCAGCCAGGGTTCCAGAAGCGCGAGAAAACGCTCGTGGGCGTCGCGACAGTGCATAAACACCGGCATCCCGAGTTCCGCGGCAACAGCCAGCTGCGCGGTAAACGCCTTTTCCTGCTCTTCAGGCGTGGAGAAATTACGGTTGAAATCAAGGCCGCACTCACCGATGGCTACCACTTCAGGTGTTTTCGCCAGACGATGCAATACCTCAGCGCTCTCCTGCGTCCACTGACTACTGTCATGGGGATGCACGCCCGCGGTTGACCAGCAGCTACCGTAGCGGCTTGCTAATCGCTGCGCCTGTTCGCTTTCGTGGAGATTGGTCCCTGTCAGCAAAAGCCCCTTTACTCCGGCGCAAAAGGCACGTGCCACAACCTCATCGCGGTCTTTCGCGAACTGCGCGCTGGTCAGATTAAGCCCAATATCAAACATGCTATTCCCCATATGACAACCGCCCTGACGGGCGGTTGATTTCATTCTTCAGTGCGCTTTTCAGGTTCGTCTTCTTCGTCATCCTGCGAACGCCGTTTTCCGACATAGAAACGCGAGAAGAACACGCCGACTTCAAAGAGACAGTACATGGGTATTGCCAACAGCGTTTGTGAGAACACATCCGGCGGCGTCAACAGCATGCCGACCACAAAGGCCCCCACCAGGATATATGGACGCTTCTTACGCAGGTCGTCAGGAGTTGTTACGCCCATCCAGCACAGCAATACAATCGCTACCGGGACTTCAAACGCCACGCCAAAGGCCATAAACAGCGCCATTACGAAGCTGAGATAGCTGGCGATATCCGTAGATACCTGAACCCCTTCCGGCGCGGTATGCGTCAGGAACCCAAAGGCCAGCGGGAAGACAACGAAGTAGGCAAATGCCATGCCGATATAGAACAGCAGCGAACTGGACACCAGCAGAGGGATCACCAGCTTTCGTTCATGCTTATACAGCGCTGGCGCCACGAAAGCCCAGACCTGATAAAGGATGACTGGCGCAGAGGCAATCAACGAGACCCAAAAGGTCAGCTTGATAGGGGTAAAGAACGGCGAGGCAACGTCCGTTGCGATCATCGTTGCCCCCAGCGGCATCTGCTTAATCAGCGGCGCGGAGACCACCTGGTAGATATCGTTGGCGAAATAGACCAGACATATGAAAATGAGGAAAACTGCAATAATGCAGTTTAACAGGCGCTTACGCAGCTCAATAAGGTGCGCAATGAGCGGTTGAGTATCATCTACTGCCATGTTTACGCTTTATCACTCGACGAGGGGGATGATTCGGAAACGGGCGCGACGGGTTTTGCCTGAGCCGCGTTGATAACCGGCTCTTCCGGCTGCGCCTGTTTTTTCACTTCTGTTTCCTGCGGCGTCTGTTCTGGCGCAACCGCCTGGTGTTCGGCGCTGGCTGGCGTTATGCCCTCGCGCTGCGCCTCGCTGCCCTTCACCACCGGATTATGAATGGTATTAGCTTCATCGCTCGCCTTTTCAGGATCGTTGACGCTGTAAGAACGCTTCATGGATTCTGCCGCTTCACGCAGTTCGTCCATCGAGGCTTTCAGCTCCGGCGTCAGGTTATCCAGACTCGCCTTCTCAACCTTTTTCAGGCTGTCCTGAAACTCCTGCAGCTTAAGCTCTTGCGCCAGCTCGTTCTGTACGGTGGAAGCAAGCGACCGAAGCGCACGCACCCAACCCGCAACCGTTTTAACCGCAACGGGTAAACGCTGCGGCCCCAGTACGATCAGGCCAATCACAAAGACTACTACCAGCTCGCCAAACCCAATATCGAACACGAATTACACCTGCTCTTTGTCGTGGCGTTTAGCGTCTTCCTTTTTAGCATCATCTTGCTTGTCGGTGATGGATTTCGCAGTAAAGTCAGCATCCTGGCTGGTTTTATCTTGCTTATTTTCATCATCACCCATGGCTTTCTTAAAGCCTTTGATTGATGCGCCCAGGTCGGAACCGATAGAACCGAGTTTCTTCGTACCGAACAGCAGTACAACGATGACGGCAATGATCAACAATTGCCAGATACTGATACCACCCATACAAGCACCCCAGTGATAGATGATTAATTAGTCAGGCCGCATTATACGTATGCAACCTCGCGATAGCGACGCTAATCAGCGTGTTTTTCTCCAGCCGGCAAACCAGACCACAACGCCTGCCGCCATAAGCCAGGCGGGCATCAGCTCCCAGTCCGGACGATTAATCAGCAGCAGCGTGCCGCTCAGCAATAGCGTCGCGCCAATTCCGAAGAGATAACGCGACTGGCCCTGTCGCACACGGTTGGACTGAAGCTCGTAAGCGATTTTATCCATGCTGTGCTGAAGATTCTTGCTTTGACGCAAACTGTCATAAACCAGTTCAGGGATTTCCGGCATTTTTTCAACCCAAAACGGAGCTTTCTCTTTGAGAGAACGCACCAGCGCCGGAATACCGACCTGATCCTTGATCCAGGATTCAAGAAAAGGCTTCGCTGTTTTCCATAAGTCTAACTGAGGATAGAGCTGGCGGCCTACGCCTTCAACGTAAAGTAATGTTTTCTGCAGTAAAACTAACTGCGGCTGTACTTCCATATTAAAGCGACGTGCCGTGTTAAACAGATTCAGCAAAACATGGCCGAAGGAGATCTCCGACAGCGGTTTTTCAAAAATCGGCTCGCAGACGGTACGGATCGCAAACTCAAACTCTTCAACGTTGGTATCAGGCGGAACCCAACCGGAATCCACGTGCAGCTCCGCGACCTTACGATAGTCGCGGTTAAAGAAGGCAATGAAGTTCTCGGCCAGATAGCGCTTATCTTCTTTGTTTAGCGAGCCAACAATACCGCAGTCAATACCGATGTACTTCGGATCTTCAGGGTGCTCGTAGCTGACGAAGATGTTGCCCGGGTGCATATCCGCATGGAAAAAGCTGTCGCGGAAAACCTGGGTAAAGAAGACCTGTACGCCACGCTCAGCCAGCAGCTTCATATTGGTGCCCTGCTTTTCAAGCGCAACCACATCCGAAACAGGAATGCCGTAAATACGTTCCATCACCATCATATTCTGACTGCAGTAATCGGAATAGACTTCGGGAACATACAGCATGGGGCTGTCTTCAAAGTTACGCCGCAGTTGAATGGCATTGGCCGACTCACGCAGCAGGTTCAGCTCATCAATCAGCGTTTTTTCATATTCACGTACCACTTCCAGCGGACGCAGACGACGCCCGTCAGGCAGCAGACGCGGAACCCAGCGAGCCAGACGATAAATAAGCCGCATGTCCGCTTTGATTATCGGCAGGATATCCGGGCGAATCACCTTGATCACCACCTCTTTACCGTTTTCCTTCAGGCGTGCCGTGTGCACCTGAGCGATCGAGGCTGATGCCAGTGGCTGGATATCGAAATCGTCAAACCAGGTGTCGACGGGTATGTTGCCCATCGCTTCTTCAATTTGTTGCTTTGCCCTCGCCCCTTCAAAAGGGGCAACGCGATCCTGCAGCAGCGCCAGCTGATCGGCAATTTGCGGCGGGAACAGATCGCGGCGGGTAGAGAGCATCTGGCCAAATTTGATCCAGACCGGGCCAAGCTCCTGCAGCGCCAAACGCAAACGTTCGCCCAGCAGCCGATCCTGATGGCGATTTGGCATCCAGAACAACATCCGCCGCCCGATGCGAAGCGGCAGCGTGATGCGCATTTTGGGGATAAGCTCGTCGAGCCCGTAGCTCAAAAAGGTGCGAACGATAAAATAGAGGCGCCGAATTTCACCAGGCGTCATTTGCCCTCCAGTTTTTCAAGCCGTTTGGTCAAGGTTTCGACCGCCCGTTCTACGGCGGAAGTCTCTTCCGCAAACCATGCGACTTCCAGTGCCCCGGGGGCGATGCGCCACTCTTCAGTCAGCACTTCTGCCGCATAGCGCTGCTGGCGCTGCAGACTTTTGCGCAGAAAAGCCGTCCCGCCATGAATCGCTTTACCCATCCCTTCGGCGGCAATATCGCCAATGAAGGGCGCAAGCAATTCTGCCGGGTCAAACTCCGCCAGATCGCTAAGCGCAACGACGTTTTGCACGACCTGAATATCGCCTTCGACTTCCAGCTCACCGCTACGGATAAGCGCCGTAAGCTGCTGACGGTCACGCAGTTTTGGCAGCACGCTCATGCGCGTGATGACCGAACAGTCGGCCTCGCCTTCCCACTCCCCCAATACGTCAAGCTGACGTTCGCCGAAGACCAGCACAAGCGGCGTCGAAAACTCTTTTAAAACGATGCGCAAGACCTTTGCGTTCAACCGCTGACGTGCAGCTTTTAGCGCCGGAGCGCGATACAGAAAGGCATTTAATACTTTCTCAATGCCTGCGGTGACTAAGGGCTTAAAGGGCACGGTACACCTCCACTCAGAACTTGTAACCGCGGTGCAGCGCGACGACACCCGCCGTCATGTTGAAGTACTCAACGTTCTCCAGACCCGCGTCCTGCATCATCGCTTTTAACGTGTCTTGATCCGGGTGCATACGAATTGATTCCGCCAGGTAGCGATAACTTTCAGCATCATTGGCTACCAGCTCGCCAATGCGCGGCAGAATGTGGAATGAGTACGCATCGTAGGCTTTGCTCAGCGGCTCAATAATGGGTTTGGAGAATTCGAGCACCAGAAGACGTCCGCCCGGCTTCAGCACGCGATACATAGAGCGCAGCGCTTTGTCTTTATCGGTGACGTTGCGCAGGCCAAACGAAATGGTGATGCAGTCAAAGGTGTTGTCGGGAAACGGCAAGGCTTCAGCGTTGGCCTGCACATATTCCACATTGCCCACCACGCCGATGTTACGCAGCTTTTCGCGTCCCATTTTCAGCATTGAGTCGTTGATATCTCCCAGCACCACGCGACCGGTTTCACCCACCAGACGGGCGAATTTCGCTGTCAGATCGCCTGTCCCGCCCGCCAGGTCCAGCACCGTTTGTCCACGACGCACGCCGCTACAGTCGATGGTGAAGCGCTTCCACAAGCGATGAATACCGAACGACATCAGATCATTCATTACATCGTACTTCGCCGCCACAGAATGAAATACGTGAGCCACCATGTCAGCTTTCTGCGCTTTGGCGACAGTCTGAAAGCCAAAGTGCGTTGTATCTTGTGAATCGTCAGCCATCTCAGAGCCTGCTAATCAGTAAAATGTAGGTGAAGTGTAACAGATTGGGCGCGTTTGCCCTATGATTCAACCACCGCGAAAGCAACGCGCCGGCTGTTCATTTGAGGATAATCCAGCCGCTAACTCGTTGTCTTCACAGGGACTATTTTGTTCAGTATGGCCTGCCCGCAGGCGAAATTCTTCATCCTGCGCGGTAGCCTGCTCAACCAGTTCCGGATTAATCTCGCGTTTAACCTCCACGCCCAGACTGCGAAATGCTTCAGCCTGAGCCAACAGGTTGCCTCGCCCGGAGGAGAGTTTTTTCATTGCCTGACGGTAGTTATCCTGCGCCCGGTCCAGGCTTTGCCCGACCGAGGACATATCGTCAACAAACAGACGCATTTTGTCGTACAGCTTACTGGCGCGATCGGCAATCTGTTGGGCGTTGCGGCTCTGGTGTTCATAACGCCACAGGTTGGCAATAGTGCGTAAAGCTACCAGCAGCGTGGTGGGGCTGACCAGCATAATGTTATTTTTCAGGGCCTCGGTAATGAGTTCAGGCTGCCTGTCGAGCGCTAAAAGAAATGCCGGCTCTACCGGAATGAACATCAGTACGTAGTCCAGCGAACGCAGCCCCGGCAGTTGATGGTAGTCTTTTCTGCCCAGCAGGCGAATGTGATTACGCACGGAAGCAATGTGCTCCTGCAACGCCGACTCGCGGATGTACTCCTCTTCCGCATTGAAATAGCGCTCGTAGGCCACCAGCGTCATTTTGGCGTCTATCACCACATCTTTCCCCTGCGGCAGGCGCACGATCACATCCGGCTGCATGCGCGAGCGAGCGTCATTTTCGATACTGACCTGGGTTTCGTATTCATGCCCCTCGCGCAGACCAGAGGCCTCAAGCACGCGGGTCAGCACTACTTCGCCCCAGTTGCCCTGCGCTTTATTATCCCCTTTCAGCGCGCGCGTCAGGTTGACCGCCTCCTGCGCCATCTGCGCATTCAACTGCTGCAGATTACGAATTTCGTGCGCCAGGGTGTGTCGTTCACGGGCTTCCTGGCCAAAGCTGTCTTGTACCTGGCGGCGAAAGCCGTCCAGTTGCTCACGCAGGGGGGTCAGCAGGCCATTCAGGCTTTGACGGTTTTGTTCGTCAACCCGACGGTTGCTGTGCTCAAAAATACGGTTAGCGAGGTTTTCAAACTGCTCGCTGAGGCGCTGTTCACTGTTGATCATCTGGCGGATTTTGTCTTCCGCATGCAGTTGGGTGGATTCTAAACGGGTGGTAACTTCGCGGAGATCGGCCTCCAGCGAGGTGTTAATATCACGCAGGTTTCGCAGTTCGTTATTGAGCAGCTCGCACTCGTCTCGCCAGTGCGTACTTTGGGCAAGCTGTTGTTTAACCGCACTTAACTCCGCAACGATCTCTTCACGTTCTGCCAGCCGATCGGCTTTTTGATGCACGTGCTGGTAGCTGGATATCAACCAGCCTATCCCCACGCCCATCATCGCAATCACCGCATAAACCAGGATTGAGGTGTCCATAATGTCCCCTGCATCAACGAATTACCCGCAAGATAGAATTGTGCTGTATAAACGTCCAGTTTGAAAGGGTTTTCCTGCGAGGGGCTATGCAAAAAAAGGCCGAACGGGTCGGCCTTGTCATTTAATGGGGGGATTAGATCAGGCGGCGAGCCGCTTCGACCACGATTTTTACCGCATGACTTTCAGTTTGTTTCATGGTCTCGGCGTTCGGGATCTCCTGCTGGGTACGGTTAACGATAACACCCGCCACCATACCGGCACGCAGACCCTGGCTTGCGCACATGGTCAACAGCGTTGCAGATTCCATCTCATAGTTCATCACGCCCATTGACTGCCACTCTTCCATGGAGCCTTTAAAACGGCTTACCACACGGCCAGAGAAGGTGTCGTAACGCTCCTGGCCTGGGTAGAAGGTATCTGATGACGCAGTCACGCCCACGTGAGTGGTTGCGCCCACCGATTTTGCGGCGTCAACCAGCGCAGTGGTACAGTCAAAATCTGCCACTGCCGGGAATTCCATGGGTGCAAAGTGCAGGCTTGCGCCGTCCAGGCGTACGGACGCCGTCGTGACCAGCACGTCACCCACGTTGATATGCGGCTGGATAGCGCCAGTGGTGCCAATACGCAGGAAGGTACGAATGCCCAACTGCGCCAGCTCTTCTACAGCAATCGAGGTCGACGGGCCACCGATACCGGTTGAGCACACGATCACCGCTTTGCCATCCAGCTCTGCGCGCCAGGTGGTAAATTCACGATGGGCTGCCAGCTTAACCGGCTTATTCATCAGCGCGGCGATCTTTTCCACACGCTCAGGATCGCCAGGGACGATAGCGAGCGTAGCCCCTTGTAAATCGTTTTTGGTGAGGCCGAGATGAAAAACATCAGACTTAGACATAGGTGACTCCTCTGTGGGTCGGTTAGTCAGAAGAAGTAAAACGGTACTTTACAGAAGCGATGCGCATAATTTCGTGATGCACTTCACCGCGAATGAAAATGATTGCAGTTAATTTCTATAAAAACGTGATTAACATCACATTAACGGCGTCATATCAACCTGTACTGCCCAAAAGATAGACCGTCCAGGGCAATGTAGGTTGTTAACCTTGCGTCTATATTTACCTTTGCGCTAATTAATTCATTGGTACGGAGAATGCCATGACTGAAAAAATCGGTTTTGCACCTGCTGCAGCCCTGCATGCTTCAACCATCGTCTCAACCCCTGATGAGGCTATTACTGCGGGCGAGACCTCCATTCCCTCTCAGGGGGATAATATGCCTGCTTACCACGCGCGGCCAAAATCCGCCGACAGCCCGCTGCCGATCGTGATTGTGGTGCAGGAGATTTTCGGCGTTCATGAACATATTCGCGATCTCTGTCGCCGCCTGGCGCTGGAAGGTTATCTGGCCGTTGCGCCGGAGCTTTATTTCCGTCAGGGCGATCCAAATGACTTTAGCGATATTCCCACCCTGTTCAGCAACCTGGTCACGAAAGTTCCGGACGCCCAGGTGCTGGCCGATCTGGACCACGTTGCCAGCTGGGCTGGACGCAACGGCGGCGATCCGCACCGTTTGCTGATTACCGGCTTCTGCTGGGGCGGGCGCATTAGCTGGCTGTATGCCGCGCATAACCCACAGTTGAAAGCTGCAGTAGCCTGGTATGGCAAACTTGAGGGTGAAAAAACGCTGAATTCACCTAAGCAACCCGTTGATATCGCAACGGATTTAATGGCGCCTGTGTTAGGGCTGTATGGCGGCCAGGACAGCAGTATTCCGCTTGATACGGTCGAGACCATGCGCCATGCGCTGCGGGCTGCAAACGCGAAAGGCGAGATCGTCGTTTACCCTGATGCCGGACATGCGTTTAATGCGGATTATCGTCCGAGCTATCACGAGGAATCGGCCAAAGATGGCTGGCAGAGGATGCTGGCGTGGTTTAGTCAGTACGGCGGGAAAAAAGCGTAATTGCAAAAAGCCCGGTGCAGGCAATGCCTTACCGGGCTTATGACATGAGATTTATGTTCGTACAATGAACGGTGTTTTAAGCTGAACCGCCAGGAGATAAACCATATCATGCAATAGATCAGCAAGCTCCTGACTAATTTTTATCATCAAAGTATTACCGGACAGTGCCAGCGTTAATGCCTGTGCAAAATCCAGCAGCATGCTGGCGTCTTGCCAGCAATCCGGCACATTTGACAGAGGTACGGGCTCTGCAATCAGTTGATCATGAGATAATTGGGCAAATCTTCAGCACAGCGCTGGTGTAGCAATGGTAAAGCATGAGTTAAGCGACCATATAACGCAAGCCTGTAATGTTCTTCCTGATATTCGACTATGCCGCAAACGAACATCGCACAATGATCGAGCACGGTGAAAAGATCGGCTGAACCAGATAATGGTGAAGCGAGTACTTCTTCAACTTGCTGTGGATAATTCTCAAAATGAGAAAGGATTGGGATCGTAGCCATAAGGCAGCCTCCATACGTTTTAGCTGGAGTCATCGCCTGAGTTTCCACGCCCGGTTACGGGATTAACCGCAACAACACGACGATATGCTTTCATTTATCATTAGAAAAGCTATTTCAGGTGCTGGACTTGAGTTGTTATATTTTTTGCGTGCTTGCACGTAAAATAGAGCTGATACATCGTTAATGATAATGTTATTTCTACAGAGTAGTTTTGGATATTATCTCTGAATTTACTGAATTAATTTAGAATTCTTTTTTATCAAAAATAGAAGCGAACCGTATCTCGTAACAACCCTACCGAAAATCAAAATTAATAATGAGAAATAGTCTGTTCCCTCTCTCCCCATTTGAGGAGAGAGAGTGGTTTAGGCGTTAATTAGCCTGACGCAGATTGTGCGCCGCCTTCACCATATTCGCCAGCGCAGCGCGGGTTTCCGGCCAGCCGCGGGTTTTGAGGCCACAGTCCGGGTTTACCCACAGACGCTCAGCCGGAATGCGCTGGGCCGCTTTCTTCAGCAGGGCTTCAATCCACTCCACGTCCGGGACATTCGGGGAGTGAATGTCGTACACCCCTGGTCCAATTTCATTCGGGTAATCGAACTCCTCGAACGACTCCAGCAGCTCCATGTCTGAACGGGAGGTCTCGATGGTGATCACGTCGGCATCCAGCGCGGCGATGGAATCCATGATGTCGTTAAATTCGCAGTAACACATGTGCGTGTGGATCTGCGTGTCGTCCTTCGCCACTGCCGCGTTGATGCGGAAAGCCTCCACGCCCCACTGCAGATACGCCTCCCAGTCGCGGCGACGCAGCGGCAGTCCTTCCCGCAGTGCCGGTTCGTCAATCTGGATAATGCCAATACCCGCCGCTTCGAGATCCGCTACTTCATCACGCAGGGCCAGCGCAATTTGCTTCGCAATGGTTTCCCGGGTCACGTCTTCACGCGGGAAGGACCAGCAGAGAATGGTCACCGGGCCGGTGAGCATGCCTTTTACCGGTTTGTCGGTCAGGGACTGGGCGTATTTAGCCCACTCGACGGTGATGGCCTGCGGGCGGCTGACGTCGCCGATCACCACCGGCGGCTTCACGCAGCGGGAGCCGTAGCTCTGCACCCAGCCGTTTTGGGTAAATACGAACCCGTCCAGGTGCTCGCCAAAATATTCCACCATGTCATTACGCTCGGCTTCTCCGTGCACCAGCACGTCCAGACCTAAGCGCTCCTGCTCAACAATCGCCTGCTTGATATGTTCAGCAATGCCGGTACGGTAGTGGTTCGCATCCAGCTTTCCTTTTTTGAAATCCAGACGCAGGCCGCGAATTTCAGTGGTTTGCGGGAATGAACCAATCGTCGTGGTCGGCCATGCTGGCAGGTTGAAGCGGGCACGCTGCGCTTTGGCGCGGACGTGATAGCCATTCTGGCGCTGGCTGTCCCGCGCGGTGATGGCCGCCAGACGTTTTTCCACCGCCGGGTTGTGAACCCGGGTCGAGTGGCGACGCGCCTGGATCGGCGCGCTCCATTCGGCGATCGCTGCCGTATCGCCGCTGTTCAGCGCGTCGCGCAGCAGCGCCAGTTCTTCACATTTTTGCAGGGCAAAGGCAAACCAGCTTTTCACTTCTGCATCAAGACGGGTTTCAACGCGCAAATCAATTGGGCTGTGCAGCAGGGAGCATGACGATGCCACCCACAGTTCACGTTTGCCGACGATATCCTGAATTTGCGCATATTTTTCAGTAAGATCGGCCCGCCAGACGTTACGCCCGTTGACCACCCCGACTGAAAGCAGCCAATCGGCAGGCAGGCGTTTGTGCAGTTCCGCCACATCATCATTACCGTGAACCAGATCAACGTGCAGACCCTGTACCGGCAGCTTGCTGATGGTGTCGAGGTTCGGCGTAATACCTTCGAAATAGGTGGTCAGCAGCAGTTTCACCTGGCCGGTGAGCGCGTCGTAAGCCGGTTTGAAGGCATCAAGCCACGCTTGCGGCAACGCCAGCACCAGCGCCGGTTCGTCGATTTGCACCCACTGAATGCCGCGTTTGCCTAGCTCAATCAGCACTTGTTTGTACACCGGCAGGATCTCGTTGAGCAGGCTGAGTCGGTCAAACTGCTCGCCTTTCACTTTACCCAGCCACAGGTAGGTTACCGGCCCCAGCAGCACAGGTTTAACCGCGTGACCGAGCGCCAGCGCTTCGTCCACTTCATCCAGCAACTGGGTCCACGCCAGCGTGAACTGTTGGCCTTTTACGAACTCCGGCACCATATAGTGATAGTTGGTGTTAAACCACTTGGTCATTTCCGCCGCTGCCGCTGGTTCACCCGTTGGTGCACGGCCACGGCCAATGCGGAACAGGGTATCGATATCGACCGACCCATCTTTGTTCTGATGACGAGCCGGCACGTTGCCAAGCAGCAGGCTGGTGGTCAGAACATGGTCGTACCAGGCGAAATCGCCCACCGGCAGCAGGTCAATGCCCGCCTGTTTTTGCTGATCCCAGTGACGCGCCCGAAGCTCGCGGCCCACCGCCAACAGCTCTTCGCGGCTGGCGTTACCCGCCCAGTAGCTTTCTTGCGCTTTTTTCAGCTCGCGACGCAGGCCAACGCGAGGGAAACCGAGTGTGTGATTGCGAATGGTCATGCTATGCCCCTTATGAAATTCTTTATTTAGACGTCCAGATGTTTACACATCTATAATTGACAGGTACTGTGTATTCCTCAAGCGCAAAATGTTCATGGCGAAGTGAAGGACATTCATGATCGAGATTAAACACCTGAAAACGCTACAAGCGTTGCACAACAGCGGCTCTCTTGCAGCGGCAGCCGCCGCGCTGCACCAGACGCAATCCGCCCTTTCCCACCAGTTCAGCGATCTGGAGCAACGCCTTGGCTTTCGTCTTTTTGTCCGCAAGAGCCAGCCGCTGCGCTTTACCCCGCAGGGTGAAATTCTCCTGCAGTTAGCCAACCAGGTGTTGCCGCAAATTGCCAGCGCGCTGCAATCCTGCAACGAGCCGCAGCAGACTAAATTGCGTATCGCTATTGAGTGCCATAGTTGTATTCAGTGGCTGACCCCCGCGCTTGAGATCTTCAGAGAGAAATGGCCCCAGGTGGAGATGGACTTTAAATCCGGCGTGACGTTTGACCCACAGCCGTCACTTCAGCAGGGCGAGCTGGATTTGGTGATGACCTCGGACATACTGCCGCGCAGCGGCCTGCACTATTCCCCGATGTTTGATTTCGAAGTGCGCCTGGTGCTGGCCCCGGATCACCCGCTGGCCACCAAAACGCGCATTACGCCGGAAGACCTGGCCGCAGAAACGCTGCTGATTTATCCGGTGCAGCGCAGTCGTCTGGATATCTGGCGTCATTTTCTGCAGCCTGCGGGTATCAGCCCGCAGCTCAAGAGCGTCGATAATACTCTGCTGCTGATTCAGATGGTGGCGGCCAGAATGGGCATCGCGGCGCTGCCGCACTGGGTAGTGGAGAGTGTTGAACGCCAGGGTCTGGTGGTGAGCAAAACCCTGGGCGATGGGCTATGGAGCCGGCTGTACTCCGCCGTGCGCGACGGCGAGCAGCGTCAGCCGGTAACGGAAGCCTTTATTCGCTCAGCGCGGAACCACGCCTGCGACCACCTTCCGTTTGTGCGGAGCGCGGAGCGACCCAACGGCGATGTACCCACAGCGAAGCCAGGATCACCGTTCCCCCAATAAGGAAACTCGGCCAGTGCGGTTGTTCCTGCCAGATGGCGAGGTTCACCAACAATCCCGCCGGCACATGAACGTTATTCATAATCCCGAGCGTACCGGCGTCTACCTGCGTAGCGCCATAGTTCCACATAAAATATCCCAGCCCTGAGGCGACCACGCCAAGCCAAACCAGAACGCTCCACTGCACGGCGGTGGTCGGCAGTTTTTGCGGGTTCCCGAGCATACACCATGCCGCCACGGCAACAATCGCCGCCCCCATATAGAACCAGGCGAAGGCGTTGTGTTGCGGCATCGGGCGGGTTTCCATCAGGCGTTTGTATCCCACCATGCCGATGGCGAAGCTGATATTGGCAAGCTGAACAAACATCAGGCCAGTCCAGAAGTGATCGCTTACTTTGTCGTAGCGAATAATCGCCGCCCCTATCACCGCCAGCGCGGCGCTCAACAGATATCCCCAACGCAAACGCCGCTTGCTGAGCAGGTCGTAAATCAGGGTGATATAGAGCGGCGTTAATACGGTAAAGAGCAGGAATTCCGATACGGACAAGTAAACGTAAGCGCGGAAGCTGAACAGATACATGATGCCGAGCTGCATCGCGCCCACCAGCATGTACAGCAGAAGGGTTTTTAGCGTTTGCCCGCGAGAACGCAAGAACGGCAGGAACACCAGCGCCGCCAGTCCCACGCGCATCAACACCGAGAAGTAGCTGTCGACCGAACCGGCAAGGTATTCGCCAATCAGGCTAAAGGAGAAGGCCCACAGAATAGTGGTGATAATGAGTAGCGCCACAATGCTTGTCTCTCAGAAAGAAGGACGGGCATTGTAGCGAACTCTTGAGTTGACAACTGAGCGATAAATAACCGAATGAAGATTATTCTAGGAACAGCTTGCGCAGGTATTCAGGCACGGCGTTGTCGCCGTTGGTGCCAATCACCTCCAGCTTCGGGTGCAGGTCTTTCAGGCGCTGGTGCGCGTTCGCCATGATGCACCCTTTGCCTGCCATCGAGAGCATTTCCGCATCGTTCATGCCGTCGCCAAAGGCGATACAGTCTTTTAGTTCAAAGCCCAGGCGCTTCGCAACAGCCTCCAGAGCATGGCCTTTCGATACGCCACCGGCCATCACTTCCAGACAGGTCAGCGTAGAAAAGCTCACGTTCACACGGTCACCCCAGCGGGCGTTGATTGCCTGCTCCAGCGGCAGCAGCGCTTCGTGGCTGTCGCAGGTGAAGAACACTTTGCTGATGCCTTCTGGATCCAGCAGGCCCAGCTCGTACAGGGAGTAGTTAAATAC
This sequence comes from unidentified bacterial endosymbiont, assembly GCF_918797525.1. NCBI lineage: Bacteria > unidentified bacterial endosymbiont. The sequence goes on from NZ_OU963893.1 coordinate 4,611,123, forward strand.
CGCTTCCTTGAAGAAACGCATTTCGTCCGGGCGATGGCGGTTCATAAACCACTCATCGTCCCGGTAGATGTTAGTGATGATATCCGGGCTTTTGTGAACAACGCCGAACAGATCGCTGGCTATATCGCGATCCAGATTGTGGGTGAAGATCAGGTTGCCATCGGTGTCGTGTACGCGCGCACCGTTGGAGGTAATCATATAGGCTTTGATCTCCAGGTTATCGCGGATCTGCCCCACGTCCACGTGGTGGCGGCCAGTGGCGAACACAAAGTTCACACCACGGGCAGTCAGAAGCTTTAAGGTCTCTTTCGCGTAAGGCGAGAGAGTGTGGTCGGGAGAGAGCAGTGTGCCATCTAAGTCAGATGCGACAACCTGGTACATAGGGAAATTTAACCTCAATAGAAAATCAGTTATGCCTGTTGAAAAATTCAACAATGGCGTTAAGCGCGACTGAGCGCATGGCGTCCTTTTCAAAAAGGATCTCATGGTACGCGCCGCTGATGACCAGCGGTTTACCCCCTTCGCAGGGGTGCCCGGCGGCAGCGCGCAGTTCACAAAAACGGTCATGCATGCGGTTATCAACCACACGTTCTTCTTCCGCCTGAATCAGGAGGGTCGGCGTATCATCTTCACCGACCCCAGCCAGCACCTGCTCACCAGCGAGAATACCTTCCCGCACCCAATGCCAGGTGGGGCCACCAACGCGCAGACGCGGCTCATCGGCGTAAAAACGCAGGTTACGGCGGTAACGCTGCCGGCTGTGGGTTAACACGTTGAGCGCGAAAGGCAACGCACGCCAGCGCCCTGTGCCAATGGCGTACCCTTCACGAATGCGCTGATGGCCCTCAGCCCAGTCAAGAAGATGGCGCACCACCCAGTCAGGGAAACGTATCACAATCCCGTACATCGGCGCGGTCAGCGCAATGGCATCGCACTGGTGTTCGTGACGCTGCAAAAACAGCGTAGAAATCGCGCCGCCCATTGAGTGGGCAAGAATATAGCGCTTGCGCCACGGGCCAGGCTCAACTTCCTGCTGCCAGAACGCGGCCAGATCGTCGACGTAATCGCTGAAGTTATCCACGTGTCCGCGATGGGTATCCGATAACATCCGCCCCGAAAGCCCTTGCCCGCGATGGTCAATAATCAGAACATCAAAGCCCAGATGCACCAGGTCATAGGCCAGCTCGGCGTACTTGATATAGCTTTCAATCCGCCCGGGGCAGATAACGATAACGCGATCGTTTTTTTCATCGCGAAAACGCACGAAGCGTACCGGTATGTCACCGACGCCCGTAAACTCATCTTCCTCACGCTGCCGCCAGAAATCGGTCAGCGGCCCCATGGAGAAAGCAGCAAAAGCGTTTTCTCGTGTTTGCCAGTCCTTTTTCTGTTGAAACATCGGGTTTCCACCCCCGTAATCCAGGGAAAATCGTTTTTTTCGTTAACGGTCACAAAATGAAGCAACAATAGGGTATTGTGGCATAAAAACAGACGATTCGGGGATTCAAATGACCTTCGAGTGGTGGTTCGCTTATCTGCTCACGTCCATCATCCTCAGCCTTTCACCAGGCTCGGGTGCCATCAATACCATGACCACCTCCATTAACCATGGTTACCGCGGGGCCGTGGCGTCTATCGCCGGGTTGCAGACCGGGCTGGGCATGCACATTGTGCTGGTTGGGATCGGTCTTGGGACGTTGTTCTCCCGCTCGGTACTGGCCTTTGAGGTGCTAAAATGGGCCGGTGCGGCATACCTGATTTGGCTTGGCATTCAGCAGTGGCGCGCGGCGGGCTCCCTTAATCTGAATACCCTGGCCCGGACGCAAACGCGCGGTCATCTTTTTAAACGTGCGGTATTCGTTAATCTGACCAACCCCAAAAGCATTGTTTTTCTGGCAGCCCTGTTCCCGCAGTTTATCGTGCCGCATCAGCCCCAGGTGATGCAGTACGTGGTGCTGGGCGCGACCACCATTATTGTCGATATCATTGTGATGATTGGTTACGCGACGCTGGCGCAGCGAATTGCGGCGTGGATCAAAGGGCCTAAACAGATGAAGGCCCTGAACAAAGTCTTTGGTTCGCTGTTTATGCTGGTTGGCGCGCTGCTTGCGTCAGCGCGTCATGCCTAGCGAGAAATGATGAGATGAATGCCGAAGCCGGCGAACAGCGCGCCGGCAAAGCCGTCGATCCACTTCGCGATGCGCTGGTAGCCGCGACGCATCGCCGGTAAGGCAAACAGGCTTGCCACAACGGTAAACCAGGCGAACGTCTCAACAACGATCAGCAGGAAGATCCCCCAGCGCGCGCCCGCGCCGACGTTATCCCCTACAAACAGCGAGAACACGGAGCCGAAGTAGATAATCGCTTTCGGGTTCGCCAGGTTGGTCAGCAGCCCTTTCACAAAGCTACGGCCGCCCGTTGCCAGCTCAACCTTTGGCTCTTCCGGCTTTTTCTCTTCTTTCTTCAGCGCCCCGCGCAGCATCTGGTAGCCCATCCAGCACAGGTACAGACCGCCGCCGACCATGATGATGTTATGCAGCCACGCCATTTTCGCCAGGATCAGGTTCAGACCGAGCAGCGCAACCGCCGCCCAGACCATGACGCCCATGGTAATACCGAGCACACCCATCATTGCCTCTTTGCGGGAGCGGCTGACGGCCGTTTGTGACACGAAGAAAAAGTCAGGGCCGGGGCTCATCAGCGCAACGATGTGCACTAACGCCACGGTGAGAAATAGCATTAACATAATTAACTCGCGGGAAAATCGTTCAGTGTGTCACCATCCTGGCACTTTTTCGCCCGTCTGACTACTCCTCATCATCACCGTCGGCATGCGCACGAATAAGCGCCATAAACTCTTTGCCAAAACGCTCAAGCTTGCGCGTGCCAACGCCGTTGACGCTGAGCATCTCGCTGGCGCTGAGCGGCATTTGCTCGGCCATCTCGATAAGCGTCGCGTCGTTGAACACCACGTATGGCGGGATGTTCTCTTCATCCGCAATGGCTTTACGCAGCTTACGCAGCTTGGCGAACAGCTTGCGATCGTAGTTACCGCCGTAGGATTTCTGCATCACGCGCGGCTTCAGGGCGACGACGCGCGGAACGGCGAGCTTCAGTTCAACCTCGCCACGCAGGACCGGTCGCGCCGCCTCGGTAAGCTGAAGCGCAGAGTGCTGGGCAATATTTTGCGTGGCAAAGCCGAGATGGATCAGCTGGCGGATGATACTGACCCAGTGCTCGTGGCTCTGGTCTTTCCCGATGCCATAAACCGGCAGCTTGTCGTGACCCATATCGCGGATACGCTGGTTATTGGCGCCGCGCAGCACTTCTACCACGTAGCCCATCCCGAAGCGCTGGTTCACGCGTCCGATGGTCGAGAGCGCTTTACGCGCGTCCATCAGGCCATCGTACTGCTTCGGCGGATCAAGGCAGATATCGCAGTTGCCGCACGGTGCCTGACGCCCTTCACCAAAGTAGTTGAGCAGCACCAGACGGCGGCAGGTTTGCGCTTCGGCGAAGGCCCCCATCGCGTTGAGCTTATGGCGTTCAATATCCTGCAACTGCCCCTGCGGTTTCTCCTCGAGACAGCGGCGCAGCCACGCCATATCCGCCGGATCGTAAAACAGCATCGCTTCCGCAGGCAGGCCGTCACGCCCGGCGCGACCGGTTTCCTGATAGTAGGATTCAATATTGCGCGGGATGTCGAAATGCACCACGAAGCGCACGTTGGGTTTGTTGATCCCCATCCCGAACGCCACCGTTGCGACCACGATTTGCAGGTCGTCGCGCTGGAATTTCTCCTGCACGTCGGCGCGGATATGGTTCTCTAACCCGGCGTGATAGGCTGCGGCGCTAAAGCCACGGTTTTGCAGACGCGCGGCGGTGTCTTCTACCTTTGCGCGGCTGTTGCAGTAAATGATCCCGGACTTGCCTCGCTGCTCCTGCACGTAGCGTAAGAGCTGGTCCAGCGGCTTGAACTTTTCCATCAGCATGTAGCGGATGTTGGGGCGATCGAAGCTGCTGACCTGAATAAACGGATCGTTTAGCCCCAGCAGACGAACAATATCAAGACGCGTTGTATCATCCGCCGTGGCGGTAAGCGCCATAAACGGCAGCTCGGGGAAGCGCTGGCGCAGTTGGCCGAGTGCGGCATATTCCGGGCGAAAATCGTGTCCCCACTGGGAGATACAGTGCGCTTCATCTACTGCCAGTAGCACCGGTTTCCAGTGCGCGAGTTGCTCGAGAAAGTTATCCAGCATCAGACGTTCCGGGGCGATGTAAAGCAGCCTGACCTGCCCGGTTCGGCAACCGGCCATCACCTCTTGCTGCTGCTCGCGGGTCTGCGTGGAGTTGATACAGGCCGCCGCAACGCCATTGGCAAGCAGTTGGTCGACCTGGTCTTTCATCAGCGAAATAAGAGGCGATACGACGACCGTCAGGCCGTTAAGCACCAGCGCCGGAACCTGATAGCAGAGCGATTTCCCGCCGCCGGTCGGCATCACTACCAGGCAATCACGCCCTTCCAGCACCGTTTCAATGATGGTTTCCTGGCCAGGACGGAACTGCTGATAGCCAAAGGTTTCCTGCAAAACCTGTTTAGCCAGCGATTCCTGATTCAATACTTCCGCCTGCGCCACATTAACCCCATATGCCAGAAATAAAACAGGCGCTATTTTCAGCGCCTGAGAGAGAAACTTCAACGTTTAACGTAAAAACATTCGAGCTGCCTAAAAAATATCGTTCAGCATCACGCCCACACCGACGCGGGTCTGATTAAAGTTGTAGTCGATAAGCGACTCGCCGTAGCCGCTGTAGACCTGCGTATAGAGGCGCACGTGTTTCGTCACCGGGTAGCTTAAACCCAGCTCCGCACCGCCGTAGCCCGTGTTCCAGTTATACTGGCCTTTGGCGCTTAGCACCGCCTCACCCAGTTGATAACCAAGTTTGAGCTGATAGTAGCCCATATATTTGGTGATATCCGGGTTGTCATCGGTACTGCCCATCACGTACCACGGCTTCACTTCCACCATAAAATTGCCGTTTTGCGCCATTAAACGGGTATAGGCACGGTTCCAGCTGCGCGACGTTGGGTCGGAACGGCCGTTAGAATCATGGTTAACACCGACTTCAACGTCACGCAGCGTCCATCCGGCAAATTCATAATCGGTTGCGAAACCGAGGAACAGCTGCGGCTCATAATTGGTTTCACGGAAGGGGGACGATTCTCCGCTGTTGGAGAGCTGCCACCAGGATTTCTGCGTGTAAGAAGCGCCGAGCACTGAGTTTGGCCCCAGAATGCCGCGCCAGAACGGGAACGCCAGGCTGAGCTGGAACTTGACCTCATCTTTTCGGGCATTATCGGACCAGGTATAGGAGCTTATCGCCTCTTTGTTGAGATCGCTGGTCTGGGTGTAGATAACGTAGTTGGTATCATACGGATAAAGCGTGAACGGATTATCATGCTCCTGAAGCAGGTTTGCGATAATGCTGCCACGAACGGCAGGTTTATCATGCACCTCTTTAACCGTCGCTTCCTGCGCATATGCCGTGAGGGGCAGCGCAGCTACCGCCAGTAAGCAACCCAGATACGTCCGCATCAGTGGTATTCTCCTGAAATCGTCACATTTGATGAATAGTTTCGGGCATTCTACAGACTTCTAAGATAACTTCCCGCCTCCTCGTTTCTGAAAGTGGAATTCTCTGATGACGAGGCATAAAATCAACATTTTGTTAACAACAAGGATGCCATTTCTCATGTCTGCCACGCTTACTGCTGAAGATGCGTTGAAACTCGTGGGCGAGATTTTTGTTTATCACATGCCGTTTAACCGCGCACTGGGGCTGGAGCTGGAGCGCTACGAGAACGCCTTTGCTCAACTCAGCTTTACCCATCAACCGATGATGGTAGGTAATTGGGCGCAAAATATTTTGCACGGCGGCGTGATTGCCTCCGCGCTGGACGTGGCGGCCGGGCTGGTCTGCGTGGGGAGCACCCTGACGCGCCATGACGCTATTAATGAAGATGAGCTACGTCAGCGCCTGTCGCGGATGGGCACCATCGATTTACGCGTCGACTACCTGCGCCCGGGACGCGGTAATCGCTTTACCTGCACCAGCAGTCTGCTGCGCGCGGGCAATAAAGTCGCGGTGGCCCGCGTTGAATTACATAACGAAGAACAGATTTATATCGCCAGCGCAACTGCCACTTATATGGTGGGTTGATGCGGCAAAATCGGGTAAAGTTATTTCACTTTTTTGTAACGGATTATCCCGATGGATGCTAAACAGACGCGGCAGGGCGTTTTACTCGCCCTTGCCGCTTATTTCATTTGGGGGATCGCCCCCGCGTACTTCAAGCTCATCGCCTATGTGCCCGCTGACGAGATCCTGACTCACCGCGTTATCTGGTCCTTCTTCTTTATGATCGCCCTGATGAGCATCAGCCGTCAGTGGTCTGGCGTCAAAACTCTGCTGAGAACCCCAAAAAAGGTGTTCCTGCTGGCGCTCTCTGCGGTGCTGATTGGCGGTAACTGGCTGCTGTTTATCTGGGCGGTGAATAACCATCATATGCTTGAAGCCAGTCTCGGCTACTTTATTAACCCGCTGGTCAATATCGTGCTGGGGATGATTTTCCTCGGTGAACGCTTCCGCCGTATGCAGTGGGTGGCGGTGATCCTCGCCTTCTGCGGCGTGCTGGTGCAGCTGTGGACCTTCGGTTCACTGCCGGTCATCGCGCTGGGGCTGGCGTTCAGCTTTGCCTTCTACGGCCTGGTGCGTAAAAAAATCGCCGTCGAAGCGCAAACCGGGATGCTGTTCGAAACCCTGTGGCTGCTGCCAGTAGCCGCGATTTACCTTTTCGGCATTGCCGATAGCGCCACCAGCCATATGGGCAGCAACCCGTGGTCGCTGAATCTGATGCTGATGGCGGCGGGTGTCGTGACCACCATTCCGCTGCTGTGCTTCACCGGGGCGGCGACGCGCCTGCGTCTCTCCACGCTGGGCTTTTTCCAGTACATAGGCCCCACGCTGATGTTCCTGCTGGCAGTGGTGTTTTACGGCGAAGTGCCGGGTGCGGATAAAATGGTGACCTTTGCGTTTATTTGGGTAGCGCTGGCGATATTTGTCGCTGACGCGATTTATACCCAGCGCAGAGTGCGCAAAGGGGGATAGGAGAATAACGGGCGGGTAAGCACAGCGCTACCCGCCTGATTGTTACAGCCAGTTCTTACGCTTAAAGTACAGATATGGCGCCAGCCCGGCGAGGATCATAAAGATAATTGCTCCGGGGTAACCAAAGCTCCAGCGCAGTTCCGGCATAAACTCAAAGTTCATCCCGTAGCTTGATGCCACCAGCGTCGGGGGCAGGAACACCACGGAGACCACCGAGAAGATCTTGATGATGCGGTTTTGCTCGATATTGATAAAGCCCATCGCCGCCTGCATCAGGAAGTTGACCTTCTGGAACAGAGATTCGTTGTGCGGCAGCAGAGATTCGATATCGCGCAGGATCTCACGTGCCTGCTCCAGCTGGCCGCCCGGCAGACGGGCTTTACGCACCAGGAAGTTCAGCGCACGCTGGGTGTCCATCAGACACAAACGCACCTTCCAGCCGATATCTTCCAGCTCCGCCAGCGTGGAGAGCGCTTCATCGTATTCATCGCCCTGATGGCCTTCCATGATCACACGGCTCAGCTTTTCCAGATCGCTGTAGATGTTTTCAATTTCATCCGCCAGCTGTTCAATTTTGGTTTCGAACAGATCGAGCAGCAGTTCATAGGCGTTGCCGTCGACCATCGCCTGGCTGCGGGCGCGCATACGATAGAGGCGAAACGCTGGTAATTCGCGCTCGCGCAGGGTGAACAAGCGACCATCGCGAATGGTAAACGCCACGGTGGAGTTCCCCGCGTGATCTTCGGCATCTTCAAAGAAGAAGAAGGAGTGAATATGCAGGCCGTCTTCATCTTCAAAAAAACGTGCAGATGCTTCGATATCTTCCAGCTCTGGACGCGTTGCCAGGCTTTGCCCCAGTTCAGATTGCACGCGAAGACGTTCATCGTCGTCCGGCTCGACCAGATCCACCCATACGGCCTCAATGAGGGGCTGTGACTCTTCGGCTTCAAGCCGAGTCAGTCGGTTTTTTTCGAGTAGAAATGCGCTCAACATGACCGGGACTCCCAATGCAAAAAATATCGGACAGTTCGGTTGGCACACAGAAACAACTTGGGTTTCAGACCATTAAACAGCCTGACTCAGCGCGACGGGAAGAATACAGTCGCTGACAACCACTAAGGCCATCAGCACGAGGAGATAGCCTTAGGAGTTGTTCCTGGATGACAGGGAATTGAGCCAGTATCTACTGGGTGTGTCCAAGGCGAATGTCCTCTTAGCGTAATCGTGCGCGCATGTTACGCCAGCAGTAACAGTGGCGTCAACACGCAACGGAACGCTGAAGGGCATTAATTGACCTTCAGCATATAAGGCTAACAGATTATTGCAAAATAATGATATTTTTCTGAATGTTACACCGTTTCAAGCTTCGCATAGGCGGCCACCAGCCATTTGATCCCCTGTCCCTGGAACGCCACCTGGAGACGGCTGTGCTCGCCGCTGCCTTCCAGATTCACAATGGTGCCCTCGCCAAATTTCGAATGACGCACGCGCTGGCCCAGCTTGAACCCGGTGTCATTTTCCGCGACAGGCGTGCCCATGCGCTGGTGGCTAACCGGACGGCTAATACTTGCGCGCAGGCGTACCTCTTCCACACAGGCTTCCGGCAGTTCACCGATAAAGCGCGAAGGACGGTGATACACCTCTTTGCCGTACAGACGGCGGGTTTCCGCGTAGGTTAGCGTCAGTTTTTGCATCGCACGCGTCACCCCCACGTAGGCCAGGCGACGTTCCTCTTCCAGACGCCCGCCTTCATCCAGCGACATCTGGCTCGGGAACATGCCTTCTTCCATACCGACGATAAATACCTGTGGGAACTCCAGCCCCTTGGCGGAGTGCAGGGTCATTAGCTGAACCGCATCCTGCCAGGTATCCGCCTGCCCTTCACCCGCTTCCAGCGCGGCGTGAGAGAGAAATGCCTGCAGCGGCATCAGATCTTCGTCTTCTTCGTTATAGCTGAACTGGCGCGTGGCCGTCACCAGTTCCTCTAAGTTCTCAATTCGGGTCTGGCCTTTTTCGCCTTTTTCCTGTTCGTACATGTTCCGTAGGCCGGAGTCTTTGATCACCCGGTCGGTCTGTACGTGCAGCGGCATATCGGCCGTTTCCTGGGCCAGCGCATCAATCAGTTCGATGAAGCGCTGCAGCGCACTGGCGGCTCGTCCGGCGAGCGCTTTCTCCTGCAACAGTTCGCGGCAGGCCTGCCAGAGCGTGAGCTGGCGTTCGCGGGACGCCTGACGCACCACGTCCAGCGTACGGTCGCCGATGCCGCGAGTTGGCGTGTTGACCACGCGCTCAAACGCCGCGTCGTCATTACGGTTAGCAATCAGACGCAGATACGAAAGCGCATCTTTGATTTCCTGACGTTCGAAGAAGCGCATGCCGCCGTAAATACGGTAGGGCATACTTACCTGCAGTAACGCCTCTTCAAGCACGCGCGACTGGGCGTTGCTACGATAGAGAATGGCACACTGCTCCAGCGCGCCGCCGTTGTCCTGCCAGGTTTTGATGCGATTAACCACGAAGCGCGCTTCGTCCAGCTCGTTAAAGGCACAGTAAAGCGAGATCGGCTCACCGTCGACGCCGTCGGTCCACAGCTTTTTACCCAGGCGCCCGTTGTTGTTTTCAATCAGGGCATTGGCCGCGCTCAGAATGTTATTAGTTGAACGGTAGTTCTGCTCCAGACGGATGGTCTCTGCGCCCGGGAAGTCGGTGAGGAAACGCTGGATGTTTTCAACCTGCGCGCCACGCCAGCCGTAAATCGACTGATCGTCATCGCCTACGATCATCACCTTACCGGTATCACCGGCCAGCATGCGGATCCACGCGTACTGGATGTTGTTGGTATCCTGAAATTCGTCCACCAGAATATTGGTGAAGCGTTCACGGTAGTGCTGCAGGATGTGCGGCTTGTTGAGCCACAGCTCGTGAGCGCGCAATAGCAGCTCGGCGAAATCGACCAGCCCGGCGCGATCGCAGGCTTCCTGATAGGCTTTGTAGACATTCTGCCAGGTCTGTTCAACCGGGTTGCCGAAGCTTTGAATATGATGCGGACGCAGCCCTTCATCCTTCTGACCGTTGATGTACCACATCGCCTGACGTGGCGGCCACTGTTTCTCGTCGAGGTTCATGGCTTTGATCAGGCGCTTAAGCAGACGCAGCTGGTCTTCACTGTCCAGGATCTGGAAATCCTGCGGCAGGCTGGCGTCCATATGGTGCGCACGCAGCAAGCGGTGTGCCAGGCCGTGGAAGGTGCCGACCCACATGCCGCCCTGGCTGGTGCCCATCAGCTGTGCGATACGGTGGCGCATCTCTGCCGCTGCTTTATTGGTGAACGTCACCGCCATAATGGAGTAAGGCGAGCAATGTTCAACACACTGCAGCCAGGCGATACGGTGAACCAGCACGCGCGTCTTACCACTGCCCGCCCCAGCCAGCACCAGCATGTTGGTGCGCGAGGCGGCAACCGCGTCACGCTGTTTGTCATTAAGGCTGTCGAGCAGGTAAGAAACGTCCATTGGCACCATCACGTCATGTCGGGCAGGCGAATGTATTCCTTCGCCAAAGCCCTGTTAATTTATACAGAACAATTGGTGATTATATCAGCGTCGTGAGGGATGCCAACCGTGAAATTTCCACGTGCGGCAGGAGACGGCTGTCCTGCGTTGTCATCAGGTCAGCATTTTCCGGCTTGATCCAGCAGGCCTGCATGCCGCAGCGGATCGCGCCAGCCACGTCCGTGGTGAGGTCGTCACCCACGTGCAGAATTTTGCCGAGCGGCAGGCTCAGCTTTTCCGCCGCCAGGTGATACATATCGTTGAACGGCTTCGAGCGTCCGTGCGGGCCCGCACGCAATACAAACTCAAAGTAATCGCCCAGCCCGAACAGCTCGGGCTGGGCATTGCCGTTGGTGATCGCCACCAGCGGCCACTTTTTCGCAAGCTGTGCCAGCGTGTCGTGCGTCTCCTGCGGCACATCAATACGGCTACGCCATTTGGCGAAGTTTTCCATTGACGCTTGCGCGCCTCTGGCCGCATCACGCACATTCATGCCGGCATTTAACATTGCCAGCTCAACGGCGCGACGGCGCCATTCGGTCACGTCGTGATAAATTTCCGGTTCGGTCTCCCGCAGAGACTGTCGCAGCTGCTGGAAGTCCTTGTTTTGCATTTTTTGTAATGCCGGGTGGTAATTTTGCACAAACGCCAGCGACTCCTGCTCAGTACGCAGGATCACCTGACGGTTGTCATAAAGGGTGTCATCGAGGTCAAAAGTGAGTGCTGAGATCTCACCGAGTGGGCGGTAAAAACGCATTATTTCCCCCGTTTAGCGCGTGGATGCGCCGCGTCATACACCGAGGCCAGGTGCTGGAAGTCTAAGTGGGTGTAGATTTGCGTGGTCGACAGATTCGCGTGGCCGAGAAGTTCCTGCACGCCGCGCAGATCGCCGCTTGATTCAAGCATGTGGGTGGCAAAGGAGTGGCGCAGCTTATGCGGATGAACGTGGCTGTTCAGCCCCTGCTTAATGCCCCACTCCGCAAAGCGCTTCTGCACGTTACGCGCCGAGATCCGCTTGCCGAGTTTCGATAAAAACAGCGCATCTTCGTCAGCACCAAACAAGCCACGTAGATCCAGCCAGTGCTCAATCCAGGAGACCGCATTGCGGCCAACAGGCAGGCGGCGCTCTTTGCTACCTTTGCCCATCACCCATACTTCGCCGGATTCCAGATCGAGGTGTTTAAGATCGAGATTCACCAGCTCGGAAAGACGCAGGCCGGCACCGTACATCACCTCTAACATCGCGCGGTCGCGCACAGCCAGCGGATCGTTAAGATCGATATCCAGTAGACGGTTGACATCGTCGACATCGATATTTTTAGGCAGATGGCGCGGGGATTTTGGCGTCGCGACCCCTTTTGCCGGGTTCGCGTTTAAATCGCCCTGGCTGACCAGCCAGTCGAGGAAACTGCGTAACGCAGAGAGTCTTAGCGCCACGCTGGCAGGGCCTAACCCTTTCCTGCGGCTGCGCACAACGAACCCGCGAACCGTCGCAGCGTCGCACTGCTGCCAGCTTTTCAGGCCGATCTCCCCGGCAATCTGCAGGATGGCGTCAAGCTGACGCTGATAGTTGAGCAGCGTAATGGGGCTGAGCTGACGCTCCACGCCCAGATAACGCAGAAAACGCGTGACGTCAGTAGCGAGCAATACGTCCATCATACGCGCTCAATCCAGCGCTCCAGCAGCTCGGGCAGCATCAAGGCAATTTCCTGCAGCAGTTGCGTGCCTTGCCCCTGCTCGTAGTGATGCGCGTCGCGGCTGGTAAATAACATCACGCCCAGATCGCCATCGCGCCCCATCAGCGACATGGCTACCGAGCCAATAGCTTTGGCCTCCGGCAACACCACCAGCAGCTCAGGTCCGTTCAGCGGCCCCAGATAGTGATGTGCCTGCCCGAGACGCTGAATGCGTAGCGGTTCAAACGCCTGACGGTTCAGTGCCAGATGGGTAAAGCCGGACGGTGCGCCAATTCGCCAGCGCTCAGGGAAGAGACGCAGGGTAGCGCCGGCCAGCCCCAGTTCACGCGCCCAGCGGTGAAATCGGCTCAGGAACTCGTCAAGGCTATGCGCCGAGGCCAGACGCGCCTGCAAATGCAGCAGACGATAAAACAGGCTTTCGTTATTATTCGCCTGCTCCATCAGCAGCGTCATGTTCTCTTCGAGCTGATTAATGTGGTTGCGCGAACGTGCCATCTGCCATTCGACTAACGACACGGTTCCACGCACCGGATGCGGCACGCGCATCTGTTCGACGACGCATGCATTGCGAATAAAAAACGCAGGATTGCGCAGCAAATAATCAACAACAGCTCTGTCGTCCAGCTCCGTCAGCGTTTCCTGCAGTTCTTCCCCTGGCTGTTTCATAGATGGATAAACCCGTCATAGACATGTGCCGCCGGGCCAGTCATATACAGTGGATGACCCGGTCCTTTCCAGGCGATATCAAGGCGACCGCCTGGCAATTCCACGCGAACCTCTTCTGCCAGTAACCCCTGGGAGATGCCAACCGCGACGGCAGCACAGGCACCGCTTCCGCAAGCCTGGGTTTCGCCCGCGCCGCGCTCGAATACGCGTAAACGAATATGCTCACGTTTCACCACCTGCATAAAACCGATATTTGCCCGCTCCGGGAAGCGCTCATGGCTTTCCAGTACCGGGCCGAGGCTTTCTACCGCAGCGGTTTCAACATCATCAACCTGAATAACGCAGTGCGGATTGCCCATCGAAACGACGCCGCACAATACTGTCTGCTCGGCTGCACGCATAATATAAGTCTTTTCCGCTTTGTTTGCGCGAAACGGTACGACGGAGGGCTCGAAGTTCGGCTCGCCCATGTTAACACGCACCAGCTCGTCATCGGTGACGCTGAGCACCATGCGGCCATTGGCGGTGCTGACGCGGATATCACGCTTGCTGGTTAGCCCTTTCAGGCGGACAAAGCGGGCAAAACAGCGCGCGCCGTTGCCGCACTGGGAGACTTCACTGCCGTCCGCATTAAAAATACGATAGTGGAAATCAAGGTCAGGATCGTAGGGCGGTTCAACCACCAGCAGTTGATCAAACCCCACGCCCAGATGCCGGTCCGCCAGACGACGGATCAGTTCCGGGGAGAAAAAGACATTCTGCGTTACCGCGTCGACGACCATAAAATCGTTGCCAAGGCCATGCATTTTAGAGAACTGCATCATTTGCTCCATTGCGCGGGTACAGAACGTAATCGTCAGTTATTGATCTGAGTCGGGCCACCATTGTTGCCGCGATCGTTCCTGTCTGGCGTGGTGGACTCGATGCCGCTTTTTACAGGTCTCGTCGGTGGTGGTGCGGTTTTATCCGCAGGCGGGAAGTACAGCGGCCCTTTCAGCCCACAGCCGGTCAGGCTAAACAGCGTGACGAGAACGGCAAGCGTTCGGAAAACATTTTTCATTATAAAGTTGCCCGTAAGTTCAAATCTGTTTCTATCATCGCAGGAGAAGACACAAAAGCAAGAGTTTGCCGCTTTCCTGCAACGGGAATTATTTAGCGTTATACTGCGGCCATCACGAAAAACAGGAACAAAACCATGAACGACAGTGAATTTCATCGCCTTGCCGACACCCTGTGGATGACCATCGAAGAACGCCTCGACGACTGGGATGGCGACAGCGACATCGATTGTGAAATCAACGGCGGTATCCTGACCTTAAGCTTTGAAAACGGCAGCAAAGTTATTATTAACCGCCAGGAGCCGCTTCACCAGGTCTGGCTGGCAGCCAAACAGGGCGGATACCATTTCTCCTGGCAAGAGGGAGAGTGGGTGTGTGACCGTAGCGGCGTGCCGTTCTGGGATCTGCTGGAGCAGGCCGCGACCGCGCAGGCGGGTGAGACCGTCAGTTTCAGGTAATTTTTTGCCGGGTGGCGCAGCGCTTTCCCGGCAGGCGGGTTCATGAGAAGTACTGTTGCAGCAGCGGAGCAGTGTCCTGGTTGGCGGGCATCGCCGGCGCAACTGCCTGCGTGCGGAACGGGATCACCTGCGTACGGCCATCTACGGTCACAATCTGGTAGAACTGCGGCAGGTTGAAGTTGATAAAGCTTGAGCCATAGGTAAAGCGGTCGTGCGAAGAGGAGTAGAAGCGGCTAACGTCCCGCACCAGCTCCTCTTTACTGCCTTCACAGTGGTGATAGACCTCGGCGCGGTTGGTCTCATCCAGGATATAAATATTAAAACCAGCATCGTCGCCCGACTGTTCGAAGAAGAACTGAATAATCCCCTCACTGGCAAAGCCATCGACCACCTGCGGCAATTTGACGTGGTTGGTTTCCACCTGCACCGACAAGCCATGCAGCTTGTTGTGCGAGATAGCGCCGTAAAACTCTATCGCATTTTCCAGTTTCTGCACTGACACATTCAGGCGTTCAAAGAACAGCCCCCAGGTCTGGCCGGAAACGCGCAGCGCTTTAAAGCGCCCGGTTTCCTGGCGGGTGCTGGAGAGACGCAGTTCGATGCATTCAGAAACCAGCTGCTGCACGCGAGTACGAATCAAACCGCGCAGATGCTGGCTATAGCAGAACACCTCTACGCTGTCCGGCGGCGCGGCATCCTGATGCATCTTACCGAGAATGGTTTTCAGCGCTTCGATCATCGCCTGCTCGCCGTTAAAGTGCAGGGTACGCACTTCATTCCACGAGTTGCGGTACAGCAAGTCTACGCTGCCCACCAGGCAGTTTTGCTGCTCGCCGAAGCTGAAGACATCCAGTTTGCGGAAATCAAAGTGAACCACCTGATTGCGGAAGGCCGCCGTCGGGTCGTACTCCAGATTGACGATAATCGCCAGGTGGCGAATTTCACACGGGCTGTAAAGTGCTTTTGGCGTCGGCGCGGGCAGACGCAGCGGGAAGTGGTGCGACACATCCGCCACCATCTCCTGCAGTTTGGCTAAATCGACCACCTCGTTACCCTTGATAAACAACCGGGTGCGCGAGGTCAGCAGGCCGTTAAACCAGGCCCAGGCCACCAGCTTGTTCAAATAACGGTTATATTCCAGCGGCTGATGGCTGACGATGGAATCCATGCTTGGCGCACGGTTGTACAGATACCACCCGGTACGGTTTGCGCGGCCCGGCGGCACATAGATAAAGGTCAGGTTCGGTTCTGACAGGTCTGGTGAAATCTGCGGGTTCACCAGCGTGACTTTACCCGGCAGCGCTTCGAAAGCGGCGTACAGTTTACGGGTCAATACCCCGATGTCCTGCGGGCTGGCGGAAACGCTGAGGTTGTTGCGCCGCGCAAAGCGGATCAAATTACGATAGCTTTGCATCATCGCATCAAGCAGTTCATTGTGCGCTTCACGCACCTGATCGATTTTCCAGTTGGCGCGGTTGTCGAGCATGGACAGGCGTTCTTCTTCCCATCCCCACTCTTTCACTAATTGACTGACCACTTCACGACGCCAGCCAACGCATGCGCGCTCGCGGCTGAGCTTTTCACACACTTTGAGATAGAAACATCGACGCACAAGGTCAAGACGCGTGGTGTCATCAATGGCTTTCAGGTATTCGGTGACGCGTTCCAGCATCATGCAGTAGGCATCAAGCCCAAAGGAGACGATCTCCCCATCGTGCAGACGCTGCTTGATATCTTTTGCCAGTAGTCGCGGGGCGGGATATTCCCAGGAATAGGCTTCGAGCAGCAGGGTTTTCAGCACCGCTTTGTAAGGGGAATCAATACTTTTATAAAGCTGCCAGAGGCTCGCGCCAAAGTACTCTTCTGCCGACAGCGAGCTCAGGCCGCCGAGATCCAGCCATTCGTTTGGCGTCAGAACGCCCTGCGAATAGAGCGACATCACGTAATCATCGTAATGCTCTTCTTCGTCGCACGGCACCATATTCCATAGAATACGCTTCCCGGCCAGGCGCACGGCGCTACGGTAAAACTCATCCAGCAGTAAGATGTGCTGGGTCGAACCGCAGTCTTCGCCCCCCAGACTGCCGCTTTCATTATGGCGGAAACGGTTTTCATCAATCAGGAAGAAGCTCACTTCCACGCCGAGCGACGCCGCCCAGCTTTCGAGCAGGCTGCATTTACGCTGCAGAAGCTGGCGCTCGTCGTTATCAAGCCAGGATTGATGGCAGACCCAGATATCCAGGTCAGAAGAACAGCTTTGTCCTACCGATGACGTGCTTCCCATAGAGTAAACGCCGGTAATCGGCAGCTCGCCTTTTGGAGAGACCTGCGGCGGCATACCGCGGTAGAGTTCAAGCTCGTTGAGATAGTGCTGTTGGGTTTCATCAGGCGTGAAGAGGCAAATGCCCTGGGGAACGTTACCATCAAGGTAACCTGGCATCAGCGGATGGTGATAATGCAGTAATGTCGGCAGCAGACTGTAAACCTGTTGGAAAGCAGGTCCCATTGCAGCAAGCGCGCGATCCACACGCAATTGATTTATGGCATCCAGTCTCTGTTTCAGAGTCTCAATATAGAGGTACAAGACATATCGCCTGATGTTCCCGGGCGTCACACCTTATTCAAAAATCGAATAACCGTGGGCCCGCAGTATTCAAAAAGATAACCGTTACCCTTTTTCGCCCTTATCTGTATGGTCGTACAGACGAAAAAATGGTCTAAAACGTGATCAATTTAACACCTTGCCGATTGACCGTAAAGAAAGTTGCGCTACATACAAAGTGTAGCAGCAATCTGTACGCATAAATTCCTGAATACGGTAGTGGCTGACGAGTACGCCACCTCTCCCTCTTTATTTTATCATCTGTGCAACATCAACCGTAAAACTGCCATCCGGGAGTCAACAATGTTAGGATGGTTAGTGATTGATAATGACGGTAACAAGCATGTTAGACAATGTTTTGAGAATTGCCACACGCCAAAGCCCCCTCGCGCTCTGGCAGGCACATTATGTTAAGCAGTGCCTCGAAGCCTGCCACACAGGATTACGCGTCGAGCTGGTGCCAATGGTGACGCGCGGCGACGTGATTCTTGATACACCGCTGGCGAAAGTCGGCGGAAAAGGCCTGTTTGTTAAAGAGCTGGAATTGGCATTGCTTGAGAACCGCGCCGATATCGCCGTACATTCCATGAAAGACGTGCCCGTAGCGTTCCCACACGGGTTGGGGCTGGTGACCATCTGCGAGCGCGAAGACCCGCGTGATGCGTTCGTCTCCAATCAATATGACTCGCTGGAGGCCTTGCCGGCAGGTAGCGTGGTTGGCACGTCCAGTTTACGCCGTCAATGTCAGTTGGCTGAACGTCGTCCGGACCTGGTTATCCGCTCCTTGCGCGGTAACGTCGGCACGCGCCTCGGCAAGCTGGATAACGGTGATTACGATGCGATTATTCTCGCCGTGGCGGGGCTGAAGCGTCTGGGGTTGGCGTCGCGTATTCGCGTCGCGTTGCCGCCAGAACTCTCGCTCCCCGCCGTGGGTCAGGGTGCCGTTGGCATTGAGTGCCGTCTGGAAGATACGCGTACCCGACACCTTCTTGCGCCGCTGAATCATGACCTGACCGCCATCCGCGTTAAAGCCGAGCGGGCAATGAATACCCGCCTCGAAGGCGGCTGTCAGGTGCCAATTGGCAGCTATGCTGAATTAAGCAACGGTGAACTGTGGTTGCGTGCGCTGGTTGGCGCGCCGGACGGTTCACAGATGGTACGCGGCGAGCGTCGCGGCCATCCGCAAGACGCAGAAGCGCTTGGCGTATCGCTGGCAGAAGAGTTGCTCAATAACGGTGCCCGTGAAATCCTGGCCGACGTCTATAATGGAGAACCCCCTGCATGAGTATTCTTGTCACCCGCCCTTCTCCCGCAGGAGAGCATTTAGTGAGCCGTCTGCGCGCACTGGGGCAGGTGGCCTGGAGTTTTCCGCTGATTGAATTCTCCCCGGGTCGCGAGCTGCCTACGCTCGCCAACGCGTTGAATACTTTGCATGACGGCGATCTGCTGTTTGCGCTGTCGCAACATGCCGTGGAATTCGCCCATGCGCAGTTGCAACAGCAAGGGCATCGCTGGCCAACCACCCCCCGCTATTTTGCCATTGGCCGCACGACCGCGCTGGCCCTGCATACCAACAGTGGAATAGACGTTCGCTATCCGTTAGATCGGGAAATCAGCGAAGTCTTGCTACAATTACCTGAATTACAAAATGTTGCGGGAAAACACGCCCTGATTTTACGCGGGAATAGCGGACGCGAGCTGCTGGGGGAAACGCTGCGGGAACGCGGTGCTAGCGTCACGTTCTGCGAATGCTATCAGCGTTGCGCAAAAAAGTATGATGGCGCGCAAGAGGCGATGCGCTGGCATACGCGCGGCATCAACACGCTGGTGGTGACCAGCGGTGAAATGCTGCAGCAGCTTTGGACGCTCATTCCGCACTGGTATCGTGAAAACTGGTTACTCCGCTGCCGGCTTCTGGTCGTCAGCGAGCGTCTGGCGAACCATGCCCGGGAGCTGGGCTGGCAAGATATTCGGATCGCCGATAACGCCGACAACGATGCGCTGCTGCGCGCATTACAATAACTCTCAAATGGGAAGCCATAATGACGGAACACGAAAAACCCTCCGCCGTGGTTGAAGAGACCAGGGAGACTGTGGAGGTTACGCCACAGTCAGAAACGACTGAGAAAACTGTTGAGAAAAAAAACGGCAGCAGTAAAACCAGCCTTGCGCTGAGCGCGATTGCCATCGCCATTGCGCTGGCGGCAGGCGTGGGCCTGTACGGCTTAGTGAAGCAGCAAGGTGCGAACCAAACGACTGCCCGCGATGCGCTGGTTAACCAGTTGACCGCGCTACAAAAAGCGCAGGAGACGCAGAAAACCGAGCTGGAAGGCATTATTAAACAACAGGCTGCCGCACTTGCAGATGCGAACAGCAAGCAGGAAGAGCTGGCCAAACAGCTGGACGAAGTGCAGGAAAAGGTTGCCACCATTTCCGGTACCGATGCCAAAACCTGGCTGCTCTCACAGGCCGATTTCCTGGTCAAACTGGCCGGGCGTAAGCTGTGGACCGATCAGGATGTCACCACGGCCGCCGCGCTGCTGAAAAGCGCCGATGCAAGCCTGGCGGACATGAATGACCCAAGCCTTATCGCCGCACGCCGCGCGATCACGGAAGATATCGCCAGCCTCTCCGCCGTTTCACAGGTGGATTATGACGGCATTATCCTCAAGGTGAACCAGCTCTCCAACCAGATCGATAACCTGCAGCTAGCGGATAATAACGATGATGATTCCCCCATGGATTCCGACGGTACAGAGCTGTCCAGTTCACTGAGTGAATGGCGGGTAAACCTGCAAAAAAGCTGGCAGAACTTTATGGACAACTTCATCACTATTCGCCGCCGTGATGAGACCGCCGTACCGCTGTTAGCACCGAACCAGGATATCTATCTGCGCGAAAATATTCGCTCCCGCCTGCTGGTTGCGGCGCAGGCTATTCCGCGTCATCAGGAAGAGACCTATAAACAGGCGCTGGATAACGTCTCGACGTGGGTTCGCGCTTACTACAATACCGATGATGCCACCACCACGGCATTCCTCGAAGACATCGATAAGCTTAGCCAGCAAAACATTACCATGAACGTGCCGGATAAGCTGGAAAGCCAGCCGATTCTGGAGAAGTTGATGCAGACGCGCGTGCGTAACCTGTTGGCACAACCGGGCATGCCGGCAGAACCGGCAGCCGAAGCGCCAGCGCCTGAAAATGCGCCACAAGGAGAGTAATGATGCTGAAAGTCCTCTTACTCTTTATCCTGCTGATCGCCGGGATCGTCCTCGGACCAATGCTGGCGGGCCATCAGGGGTACGTTCTGATCCAGACCGATAACTACAACATCGAAACCAGCGTAACGGGGCTGGCGATCGTGCTGATCCTCAGTGTCGTGGTGTTGTTTGCTATCGAGTGGATCCTGCGCCGCATCTTCCGCACCGGAGCACATACCCGCGGCTGGTTTGTTGGCCGTAAGCGCCGTCGCGCCCGTAAGCAGACCGAGCAGGCGCTGCTTAAGCTCGCCGAGGGTGACTATCAGCAGGTTGAAAAGCTGCTGTCAAAGAATGCCGACCATGCCGAACAGCCAGTGGTGAACTACCTGTTGGCGGCTGAAGCCGCGCAGCAGCGTGGCGATGAAGCCCGCGCCAATCAGCATCTTGAACGTGCGTCTGAACTGGCTTCAAATGACCAGATCCCGGTAGAAATTACACGCGTTCGTCTGCAGCTGGCACGTAATGAGAACCACGCCGCGCGTCATGGAATAGACCGTCTACTGGAAATCACCCCGCGCCATCCTGAAGTGCTACGCCTTGCCGAGCAGGCCTATATTCGCACCGGTGCCTGGGGCTCGCTGCTGGATATCATTCCTTCCATGGCGAAAGCGGAAGTGGGTGATGATGAGCATCGTGATGAGCTTCAGCGTCTGGCGTGGATTGGGCTGATGGACCAGGCGCGCGCCGATCTGGGCAGCGATGGTCTGAAAACCTGGTGGAAGAATCAGAGCCGTAAAACGCGTCAGCAGGTTCCCCTGCAGGTGGCAATGGCGGAACATCTGATTGAATGTGACGATCATGACACCGCACAGGAGATCCTCCTCGACGGACTGAAACGCCAGTACGACGATCGTCTGGTAATGGTGATCCCGCGTCTGAAAACCAATAACCCGGAGCAAATTGAAAAAATGCTCCGCCAGCAGATCAAATCCGTCGGCGATCGGCCCCTGCTCTGGAGCACGCTGGGCCAGTCGCTGATGAAGCACGGCGAGTGGCAGGAGGCGGGTCTCGCCTTCCGTGTGGCGCTAAAACATCGCCCGGATGCGTTTGATTACGCGTGGCTTGCCGATACGCTGGATAAGCTGCACAAGCCGGAAGAGGCGGCAGCCATGCGCCGGGACGGCCTGTTATTGACGTTGCAAAATAATGCCCCTCAGTAGTGAACAAAATGCCTGATGGTGGTTCGCTATCAGGCATAAGCCCTTCTTTTGCCAGACTTTCCGCAAGCCAAAAAAAACGCCTGCTATAACAGCAGGCGTTAAAACAGGTCTGTAAGACAACATAATGGTGCTTCACTCAACGTTGTGTCCATGGTGTTTGATGAGGCCGAAGCGACATCTGTCGGTGGACGATAAGCACCCTAAATGGCTCTGCGTCATTCCTGAGTTTATGAGGCCCTAAGGCGAACATAAGAGGTGGAATGAGCATCTACAGATCTATTATTGCACATAACATGCCAAAGTGGCATACAGAACCTGTCGAGCGCGCAACATTTTAAGATTAAAGGAATTTATGCGGGTCGCCTCACTTCTGCACCACAAAAAAAGCGGGCTCCTGCAGACAATGTGTCGCCAGGAAGAGACAGCAACAGGCCTGCGGGATAATCGTCAGGCTTTTCAATAGATTGTATGTCGCTGAATCACGACAGAATGAAAGGGCGTTGTGCGAATATGACGACAAACGTGAAACGCGGCAGAAAATAAAAAACCCCGCCGAAGCGGGGTGGAAAATTGGTCGGCGAGAGAGGATTCGAACCTCCGACCCACTGGTCCCAAACCAGTTGCGCTACCAAGCTGCGCTACTCGCCGATGTACTGCTTTTTTTGAATTTTTAGTTCAATTCATTTAAAAAGTCGTGGTGCGAGGGGGGGGACTCGAACCCCCACATCCTAAGGACACTAACACCTGAAGCTAGCGCGTCTACCAATTCCGCCACCTTCGCAATTCACAACTCTTTCAAATAATGGGGTGGCTAATGGGATTCGAACCCACGACAACTGGAATCACAATCCAGGGCTCTACCAACTGAGCTATAGCCACCACTGTATTTTTAAATTACGCGGTACTGACTACTTCTCAGACCACCGCAGCTCCAGCACCGGGTTAATGGTGCGCCCGACAGGATTCGAACCTGAGACCTCTGCCTCCGGAGGGCAGCGCTCTATCCAGCTGAGCTACGGGCGCTTAGCGCCGTTGCGGGGCTGGATATTACGTACCTCCGCCCCCGCTGTCTAGTGCTTTTTTGAAAAATATGCGCGTTTGGTTATGCTTTGCACACTTTGTCGCTTATTACTCCACTTTCACGCGAGTAGTACGGCGGCCGAGGGCAAAAAGTTTATATGCCACCGTCACCGCAGCAAGGAAGATCATCCCGACAAACAGCGACATGCGGGTGTCTTCATTTAAGTACATCCCGATTAAGACGCAAATCAGGAACGCCATGGTCATATAGTTCGCGTACGGGAACATTATCGAGCGGAACGGATGGCTGGCAATTGCCTGCTTGTGCGCCTGGCGGAACCGCAGCTGGCTTATCAGGATAACAAACCACGGAATCATCCCCGGCAACACGCTGGCGCTATAGACGTATACAAACACCCGCTGCGGATTAGGGATGATGTAGTTCAGGCAAGAGCCGACCAGCAAAATCGCAATCGACACCGCCACGCCTGCAACCGGCACGCCCGCTCGGGAGACTTTCCCCATTGCCGCCGGCAGCTGGTTGTTTTTAGAAAGGGCATATAGCATACGCCCACAGCTGTACATGCCGCTGTTACAGCCAGACAGCGCTGCCGTCAGCACTACAAAGTTGATGATGCCAGCCGCCGCCGTGATGCCAATCTTCGCGAAGGTGAGTACAAATGGGCTGCCAGTGGTGCCGATTTCGTTCCACGGGAAGAGGGTGACGATAACGAAAATCGCCCCCACGTAGAAAATCAGGATCCGCCACAGCACCTTGCCAACGGCGCTACGCAGGGTAACCTGCGGATTTTTCGCTTCACCGGCGGTGATCCCAATAAGCTCTACCCCCTGGTAGGAGGCGACCACGATACAGAGCGCCGTCAGGAAGCCTTTCCAGCCGCCCGCGAAGAAGCCACCGTGTTCAGTGAGGTTACCAAAGCCAAGGGATTGTCCGCCGTTGCCAAAGCCAAAGAAGATCACCCCCAGCCCGACCACAATCATGACGATGATTGTGGTGACTTTGATCATCGCGAACCAGAATTCGATCTCGCCGTAGAGGCGCACGGCAGCAAGGTTTGCCAGCGCTACTAGCCCCACAGCAATGAGCGCGGGTATCCACTGCACCATGTCCGGGAACCAGAACTGCACGTAGACCCCTATCGCGGTGATTTCTGAGATGCCAACCGCCATCCACATAAACCAGTACGACCAGGCCGTGAGGTAGCCAAAAAACGGGCTCATGTAGCGATGCGCGTAAACTGCGAATGAACCGGCTACGGGTTCCAGGAAAAGCATCTCGCCCATAGAACGCATGATGAAGAAGACGAACAGCCCGGCGATAATATACGCCAGCAGAACGGAAGGCCCTGCCCATTGGAGCGTACTGGCGGAGCCCATAAACAGGCCCACACCAATAGTGCCGCCAAGCGCGATCAATTCAATATGTCGAGCTTCCAGCCCACGCTGAAGCTCCGGTTTTTTCTCTGCCATAAATCCTCTGTTGTGTTTACTGTTTCCCGGCTTTGTACCAGGTATAGTTTTTAGGGGTACTGAAATACGGAGCGAATGGTTTCTTAAAATCGGCCAAATGGCAAACGATGCATTAAAAAAATGAATGCATTGCACAGAATCGCAGCAGTTTTGCAGGAGAGTTGCAGCGCGAACAGCATGTCGCGCTACATTTTGATTACAGCTTGCCGGTGTAGTGCCAGGAGAGGTAACGCAGCAGTCGAATCTGCCGTTTGATGCGCGTCGGTTGCGATAACAGACGGTATAACCACTCCAGCCCCAGGTTTTGCCACACTTTAGGGGCACGTTTAACGTGGCCGGTAAAGACGTCGTAGGTGCCGCCAACGCCCATATACAGGGCACTCGGGCACACCAGACGACAATCTTGCATCAGGATCTCCTGACGCGGCGACCCCATCGCCACGGTGACGATTTTCGCCCCGCTGTCGCGCACGCGTTCAAAAAGCGCCTGCCGATCGTCCGCGTTGAAGTACCCATCCTGGCTGCCGACAATTTTAACATTCCATTGCCGCTGGAGTTTTTGCACCGTCTGCGCCAGCACTTCCGGCTTACCGCCGATCAGGAATACCGGCGTGCCTTCCTGGCCTGCACGCGCCATCAGCTGTTCCCAGAGATCGGCTCCCGCCACGCGCGAAACATTTGCGCCAGGATACTTTTTGCGCACAGAACGCACCACGCTGATACCGTCCGCGTATTTAAACTCGGCCGCGTCAATCAGGCTTTTTACTTCAGCGTTCTCTTCAATTGCCAGCATCTTCTCGGCGTTAATAGCCACCAGCGTACCGGATGTTATCTGACCGTCCGCAAAGAGAAAATCCAGCGCATGGTGCATATCACGCCAGCCAATAAGCTCGAGGCCACGCAGCGCATAGCGCGGTGCAGAAGTTATATCAGTCATTACGATCCTTACTCAGACTTGCGACAGCGTTGTGCGGTGAGACGCACGCTTGTGTACCAGCCCTGCGCTATCAAACAGCCAGTACAACAGCCTGGCGAGCAGCAGGCAGATGCCAAATACGACCATAAAAAACACCACCCGCGAGACGAACGAATCCAGCCCCTCGCGCGCCAGTACGATCATATTGAAAATGGCGCCAAAACAGAAACTGTGCAAAATCGCGGCCTTGTAGCGGTTCGTCTCTTCATTGCCACGCACGTAGAGCCAGTCAAACCATTTGATAATCAGCCCGACAGCCACCGCCCCGGGAAGGATAAACCAGGTGCCCCCCATGACCACCAGCGAGCCAATCAGCGTAGGAGATATCGCCAGGCCGGAATGGTTATTCAGGACTTCCCACGTAAAGTAGTTTGCCGTATTGAGTACAACCCCCGGGCGGTCTGGCCACAGCCACGTTGGGATAAAGACATAGAAGTCACGCGCAATCGGGGCCAGGCCCTGGAAATCGATTTTGTCGTAGTTTTGCAGCAGCAAGGCCAGGTTTTCCCACGGCGAGAAGGTATCGCGCGTGAGGTACAGAAAGGTGTAAAACGCTTCGTCGCCAGCCACGTTAAGCCCGTAGCGCTTCAGCGCCAGCCAGAACATGCCCACGATGCCAAACACCCCGGCAGCAGCCAACATCCACAGGGAGATCCACCCGCGGATGATACCAATGAACAAGAAGATGGCGAAGGCGATGATGATGTTAGCCCGCGTGCCGCCCACGATCATGTAGGTCAGAACACCGAAGGCGACGGTGCTGACCAGGAAAAACAGCCACGCCTTGCTATCCTGACGCAGGAAAAAGATCACCAGCATCGCCGGAATAAAGAAGTAGAAGAAGCGCTTGAGCGCCACGCCGGAGACCTCGGCAGAAAAGATCTGGCTGTAGGAGTGCAGCTTAAAGAGCAAAAAGCCATTGTGCATAAAGAAGATGCCCACACTCACCAGCGCGATGGTCATCAGCATCACCCACGTCAGGTGCGCCTCCACGCGATTGATGGTGAACATTGGCCGCCGTGGCGCACTGGCTTTCACTGCGCGCAGCCGCGTTTTATAGGTGATGTAGTACACCGCATAGAAGCAGGTTGCCGACAACAGGGCCTGAAGCAAAATTTCAGGAGGCGCAACCGCCACATCAAAGCGAAAGACCAGAATGCTGGTCAGCGGGAAGCCGAAGAAAAAGGTCAAAAGAAACAGTAACGAGAAGAAGACGTTAAAGTTGAAACGCACGCGGCGGAATTCAAACCAGGTGAGCGTGGCGATGAGTAATGTGCTCAGAAGCCAGACCACCAACAAGCCGCTGAATTGCAACTGGCTCATGCTTTGTCTCCTGAGGCGATGCGCAGCGCACGGCGCCACGACGTAAGGTAGTTTGGGCTGAAGAAGTCGATGGTGCTTTTGTCCACCAGCGCAAGCTGTCGCTGCGCTTCGCGTACCACATTGAGGCTTAGTGTATCCGAGGTAAACAATACCGGAACATGTTGTTCGGCCATATCCTGCCAGAACGGGTTGTCGCGGTTGAGCACGCACGGGATCCCCGCCTGAATAAGCAGGCACAGCGTACCAATCCCCTGCTGACGGGCAAAGATGAAATAGCCGAGATCGCAGGTGCGAAGCAGCGCCAGGTAGTCATCAAATTCCAGCTTATCGCGCAGAATATGCAAATTTTCCGCACTAAAGAGCGCAAGCCCCTGCCGCTGAACCTCATCGATATACGCATCATTGTTGGCCGGATAGCCCATCGGCACAACCACGTTCACCGTATCGCCAAACTGCTGATGCACTGCCCGCAGCGCCGCAACATGCTCGTTACTGCGATCGCCGGAATTACCGACCAGAATCGTCAGTTCGCCCTCACGCGGCGTATCGTCAGCCATGCTGTTGAGCGCGGGGTTCATCCGGGTGGGGAAGTAGAGTAGCTCACCGCGAACATCAGGGTGCAGCCTGGCAAAGTGATTGAGATCGCCGCGCGTGGCAAACACGCGGCCCACACGCCCTTGCGCCATGCGGCGAAGCGGGTAGAAGAGACGGAATTTCCAGTTGCAGGACACTTCATAGAGATCGGCCCCCCAGATATGCCAACTGCACTGGGAAGATTTGATGCCGCCGCACAGAAGCGACATCCACAGTCCAGTATTGAACTGCCCATGGAAGAAGAAGCGCTGTTCACGATCCGCTTTAGCTTTCGTGATAACCGCTTTCGCCAGTGCCGCTTTATCTGCCCAGAAGGTCATGTTAAGCGCCGGGTACGCCGCGCTCAGGCCATTGTCCTGGCCTGCAACCATAAACTCGCACGCATCAGGGTTGTCCGATGCCAGCGCATCATTGAAAAACCGCAAAACGGTCTGGTTATGGTGTGGGATATCCGACCCCAGGATGTGAATCAGTGCAGTCATGCGCGTTTACGCCAAAGTAAAAATACGCCGCAGCAGGCAGCGAAATAAACGATATAGGTTGCCATATAAGCCTGCGCCGCGCCCAGAGCGCCATGTGAAGGGATCAGCCAGTGTGAGAACGCCGTCAGCAGCGTAAACTGGCTGATTTCCGCGAGGATATACAAGCGCAGCGAGGCTTTCGCAATCACCAGATAGCCAAAAACGTAAGCGCCTACTTTCAGCACATCACCCACCAGTTGCCAGGCAAACAGATCGCGCATGGCGGTAAACTTTGCCGAGAAGAGCAACCAGATGGCGACATCGCGCAATAGCCAGACGGTAAAACTGGCGGCCGCGACGGCAGGAAGTACAAAACGCAGAGAGCGGAAGATCTCCCGGGTAATCTCTTTTTTAACGGTCAGGCGCGATAAGGTTGGCAGCAAATAAACGCTAAAGGAAGCCGTAATAAACTGAAGGTATGCGTCTGAAATACTGCTTACCCCCTGCCAGATCCCCACTTCATCCCAGCTGTAGTGCGCTGCCAGCAGGTTTCGCATCATCACATAGGCCACCGGGAGGGTCACTGACGTAATGAGCGCCATCAGGGTGAATTTCCCTAACTGGCTGGCCAGCACCTTGTCCAACAGGGGTTTCAGGTAGCTTAACGGGATAACGCCCCTGCGCATCAGCATAAACGCCGCAGGCACAACAACTAACGCTGGCACCAGCGCCAGCCCCAGCAGCGCGCCTTCGTAGCCGCCCAGACGGTAGCAAACATAATAGGCGATGACGCCAATGATGCTGCCGACGATCAGCGCAAGGGCGTTCCCGGCAGCATCACGAAAACCTTTCATCAGCGCCAGCAGGAGGTTAGCCCAGGCTATCCCCATCTGAACCAGCGCAACCAGACGCACCAGCCCCTGATAGTGCGAATGCCCAAACAGACCCTGGCTGATGGGCGCCGC
The DNA here is from genome assembly GCF_918797525.1 of unidentified bacterial endosymbiont. Taxonomy (NCBI): domain Bacteria; species unidentified bacterial endosymbiont. The sequence continues at coordinate 4,639,578 of NZ_OU963893.1, forward strand.
CGCCAGCAAAAACACGACAGCCAGCAGCGTCGAGAAGCCCAACACCATCGCCGAAGAGGTGCCTACCACCCGGCGGAGTTGAGCGGCATCGTCATGGTGCTGAGCCACGTATTTGGTGACGCCATTGAAGATGCCAGCCCCGGCCAACACCCCGAGCACGGTGACCAACTGGCGGAAATTGCCCGCCAGCCCGACGCCCGACGGGCCGAAAGAGACCGCCAGCAGCTTGACGACCAGCAATCCGGCGCCAATTTTGACGAGCGTGGACGCGGCGGTCCACACCGATGCTTTTGCCAGAGACATATCAGCCGAAATAGCTCAGTAGCGTAGTAATCACCGTGCGCTGGTTAACCGGCGTGAGGTTGTAGAACAATGGCAAACGAAGCAAACGCTCACTTTCTTTGGTGGTGTAGCGGTCTTCACCCGCAAACACGCCAAACGCCTCGCCAGCCGGGCTTGAGTGCAGCGGAATGTAATGGAACACCGCCATGATCTCAGCTTCTTTCAGCCAGGCAATCAGCTTAGTGCGATCGTCGTTATCGCGCAGTTTGATGTAGAACATGTGGGCATTGTGGACACAATCTGCCGGCAGGGTTGGCAGCACAATGCGCCCGGCCTGTGCCAGCGGCTCCAGCGCGTCATAGTAAGTTTGCCACAGGGACAGACGCTGGAGATTGATACGCTCCGCCGCCTCCAGCTGCGCCCACAGGTACGCGGCCTGCAAATCCGCCATCAGATAGCTTGAGCCGATATCGCGCCAGGTGTATTTGTCTACCTGCCCGCGGAAAAACTGGCTGCGGTTGGTGCCTTTTTCGCGGATCACTTCCGCACGATCCACCAGCGCGCGATCGTTAATCAACGTCGCACCACCTTCACCGCCCGCAGTGTAGTTTTTGGTTTCATGGAAGCTAAAGCAGCCAATATGGCCGATGGTGCCCAGCGCCCGGCCTTTGTAGGTGGACATCACGCCCTGGGCGGCATCTTCCACCACAAACAGATCATGCTTTTTAGCGATCGCCATTATGGTGTCCATTTCACAGGCCACGCCCGCGTAGTGAACCGGAACAATCGCCCGCGTTTTCTCAGTGATCGCCGCTTCAATCAGCGTTTCATCGATATTCATGGTATCCGGACGGATATCCACAAAGACGATTTTCGCCCCGCGCAGGACAAACGCATTCGCCGTGGAGACGAAGGTGTAGCTAGGCATGATCACTTCATCGCCAGGCTGGATGTCCAGCAACAGCGCGGCCATTTCCAGCGACGCCGTACAGGATGGCGTCAACAGCACTTTGGCGCTGCAAAAACGCTGCTCCATCCACTGCTGGCAGCGACGGGTAAAACCGCCGTCACCGCAAAGTTTGCCGCTGCCCATAGCAGACTGCATATAGTCAAGTTCGGTGCCCACAACGGGGGGCGCGTTAAATGGAATCATCTTGTCACCTGTATAGCCAGTAGGCGGTGCTTTCAATGTTGGCACCACTCGCAATGTAACGTTTAAGCGCGGCGGTGTTGCCCATTTGGGTCCCCACCCGCAGAGTTGAAAGCTGTTGCTGCTGCGCCCAGTACAGCGCCGCCTGCATAAGTTTCTCGCCCATGCCGCGCCCGGCGAGCAGGCCGATGCGGGCCTCGCGACCGGTAAGCTGACGAAGCGAGACAAATCCCTGAATCTGGCCGTCTGGCGCGCGGAACACCAGGCAGACGTGGTCGAACGTCCCTTGAACCGCATTCTCTACCCACCGGGCATAGAAGCGTCCGCTATCTTCCGGCGCGTACCAGGGCGCACGAAAGCGGCTTTGCGCAAACGCCCGGGCAGCAAGCTGACGCAGAGCCGGGATATCCTGCTCCGTTGCGATCTCTGCGCCTGGCGCAACATGGCGGGTCAGCGTAATGGCGAGATCAATTTCCCCTTCAACCAGTTGAAACCCGCGCTGCTGAACCGCCTCAAGCAGGTCGGTGCGGCTCGCTGAAACCTTCGCCTGCACGCGCGACCAGGCCGAAAAGTCTGCCTCCGCAAGCGCTGGCGCGTCTTCATTCAGACGCACAATTGCTGAGGGACGCGCAAAGAAACGGCTTTCCCACGCCAGGGGCTCGAGCACCCCGTTAAGCTCATTCAACGCCATACGCCTTTGGTATCAATAAGATAACGTTGCTGAACGCTATCGCCCGGCGTCGCTTTGAACTCATTGTGATCCACCAGCAGTACCAGAACATCCGCCGTTGCCAGGGCATCATCCAGGGCGGTAAGCGTGCAGTGTCCCGCCAGCTTTGCCGGTAGCTCATGAATATTTGGCTCAACCACCAGCGTTTCGCCCTGGTGCCAGCCAGCGATTGTTGCGGCAATTTCCATCGCCGGACTTTCGCGGAGATCGTCAATATTCGGTTTAAAGGCCAGCCCGAAGCAGGCGATTTTCAGCTCGCTGGCGCGTTTACCGCTCTCGGCCAGGCAATCCGCAACCGTGGCTTTAACCTGGTTGAGCACCCAGCGCGGTTTGCTGTCGTTGACCTCCCGGGCGGTACGGATCAGCCGCGCCTGATCGGGGTTTTGCGCCACTATAAACCATGGGTCGACGGCGATACAGTGGCCACCTACGCCCGGGCCGGGCTGGAGAATGTTGACGCGCGGGTGACGATTGGCGAGGCTAATTAGCTCCCAGACGTTAATCTGCTGGTCGGCGCAGATAAGCGACAGCTCGTTCGCAAAAGCGATGTTGACGTCGCGGAAGCTGTTTTCGGTCAGTTTGCACATTTCTGCGGTGCGGGAGTTGGTCACCACACATTCGCCTTCAAGGAAAATCTTATAAAGCGCGCTGGCACGTTCGGAGCAGAGCGGGGTCATGCCGCCAATCACGCGGTCATTTTTGATTAGCTCGACCATAACCTGACCTGGCAGCACGCGCTCCGGGCAATAGGCGATATTGATATCAGCCTGCTCACCCGCCTGCTGTGGGAAGCTTAAGTCCGGACGGGCCTCGGCCAGCCACTGTGCCATCTGTTCGGTTGACCCTACCGGAGAAGTCGACTCGAGGATCACCAGCGCCCCTTTCTTAAGGACTGGCGCGATGGATTTCGCCGCCGCTTCGACGTAGACCATATCGGGCTCGTGCTCGCCCTTAAAGGGCGTCGGGACCGCGATCAGATACGCATCGGCCTCGACCGGCGTCGTGCTGGCGCGCAGGTACCCTCCCTCAACCGCCTCTTTCACCACGCGGTCCAGATCGGGCTCGACGATATGAATTTCACCACAGTTAATGGTGTCCACCGCGCATGCGTTGATGTCGACACCCACAACCTGCTGCTGACGAGAGGCAAAAGCCGCCGCAGTAGGCAACCCAATGTAGCCAAGACCAATGACAGAGATGGTAGTAAAACTCATAGCGAGACCCGATTGTGTTTAAGTGCATGCAAAATTCGACCGCAAGCCTGCCCATCACCGTACGGGTTATGGGCCAGGCTCATCGCCCGATACGCTTCATCGTCGTGCAAAAGGCGAGTCACTTCTTCAACAATACGCTGCGTGTCCGTTCCCACCAGGCGTACCGTGCCCGCCTTAACGGCTTCCGGGCGTTCCGTAGCGTCACGCATGACCAGCACCGGCTTGCCAAGGGAGGGGGCCTCCTCCTGAATACCGCCTGAATCGGTGAGGATCAGCCAGGCATGGTTCATCAGCCAGACAAACGGCATGTAGTCCTGCGGTTCAATCAGGAAGACGTTATCCACATGGCCCAGAATACGGTTAACCGGTTCGCTAACATTAGGATTGAGGTGTACCGGGTAGACAACCTGCACCTCTTCGTTCTGAGCGGCTATCTCAGCCAGCGCATGACAGATTTGCTCGAAACCGCGACCAAAGCTTTCGCGGCGGTGTCCCGTCACCAGGATGGTCTTTTTGCCGTTATTCAAAAACGGATAACGTGCGGTAAGCTGGCTTTGCAGAGTGTCATTCGATACCACACGATCGCGCACCCAAATCAGCGCATCAATGACCGTATTACCCGTGACAAAGATCTTCGCCTCGCTGATATTTTCACGCAGCAGGTTCTGGCGCGAGTTTTCCGTTGGCGCGAAGTGGTACATCGCCAGGTGCCCGGTGAGCGTTCGGTTCGCCTCTTCCGGCCACGGCGAGTACAGATTACCGGTACGCAGACCGGCCTCAACATGACCAACCGGGATACGCTGATAAAACGCCGCAAGGCTGGTCGCCACGGTGGTGGTGGTGTCGCCATGCACCAGCACCACGTCCGGCTTGAAGGACTCCAGAATCGGTTTTAATCCTTCCAGAATACGGCAGGTGATCTCCGTTAATCCCTGCCCCGGTTTCATAATATTAAGATCGTAATCCGGCACAATAGAAAAGAGAGATAAGACCTGATCGAGCATCTCCCGATGCTGAGCAGTGACGCACACTTTCGCTTCAAAATCAGGATCCCTGGCCAGCGCGTGGACCAGAGGTGCCATCTTAATGGCCTCTGGCCTGGTGCCAAATACGGTAAGTACTTTCACATCGATTCTCTTCGATTAACCGATGAAGGCGAACCGCCTCCATCGTAAATGGCATGCTTAACTTTCACGATGACGCGTTAACGCCACACCTGCGCCAATTAGCGCGCCGACGATCCCCCACATGATCATCAGGAATGCCCGACGTGGGCTGTCGCGTTTGACGGGCTCTTCAGGCGTTCGCAAGTAACGATAGGTCTGAAAACGCGGGTCCAGAGTCGGCCCCACATTTAGCGTATTGAGCATTGCGCGGTTTTGATCGTAGTCGAGGTCGAATTCAGGCCCAACGGCCTGCTGGTTTTCCAGGCGCGCCTGCAGCATCGGACGCCCAAGCAGGAACATCTCGGAATCCGGCAGTTCATCAGCGGGCACATCCGTCTCGGTGCGGGAGATATTCCGCTGTTCGGCAATTTTCAGCGCCTGCTCAAGGTTGTGTACGCGCCGGGCGAAAATGGCTTTCGCTACCTCTTCCTGACGCTTTACCTGCGCTTTCATCTGGATAGTACGCGCCGCCCATGCCCCTTTTAGCTCATCATTAAGATGGCTTGCGGCACGCTGGCTGGCAAAAGCGACGTACTGGCGCAACAGGTTGTTGGCATCCGGCGCAGTTTCCGCGATCAGCTTAACGCTGTCGTTAACATTTCGCAGCGCATCGCCCGGCATAAACTGGATGTTGTTTATCATGTCATCCAGCAGCGCGGCATCGGCTTTGCTGTTCCCGGCCATGCGTTGCTTGTAATAATCCGTCTGGCTCCAGAAATCGCGACGCGTATCCCAGGAGGCCAGTTGCATCACAAACTCCCGGTAAGACTCATCCATAACCGAAGCCTGGTCCGGGGAGGCAAGATTGGCTTTGATATCCAGGTTACGCAGGAACTGCTGCTGGGAATAGAACCCCCCCAGCATATTCACCGTGGGTTTATCCGTTATCGCCGTCGCACTCCACTCCTGCCTGGCAAAAAACGTATAGGCGAGCGCGATGAGCGCAAATCCCAATGCGACGCCAATAATCCACAGTTTGCCCGCCCACAAAACGCGAAACAAGCCACGAATATCCAGCTCATTCTCGTTCATTTCTGATTTTGCTCCCACCAACGGTTGAGTCATCACAATCCCAGTTTATTTAGTTAAAGTTGGATTATTACCACTATTTCGACGCATCCTGCGTTTTACGCGCTTTATGAAACGCGCCACTTTCCAGGCGCGTTTGATGCAATAGCCATATAGAGAAAACGCTAGCAAAAACAGTACCAACATGACCCACTCAGGAACAAAGTGGGCATATTCCGCCGCCACGCCAATGCCAGCCAGAACGGCCGCCGCCAGCGTGATCAGCACAAATGCCTGACGGGAAGTAAATCCTGCGCGCATGATCAAATGATGAATATGCTGGCGATCGGCGGAGAAGGGACTCATCCCTTTACGCAGGCGACGATACATAATGGCGACCATATCCATTAACGGAATGGCGATTATCCACAGCGCCGTGACCGGGCTAATCGGGTGGACTTTACCCTGGGTCGTTTCCAGCAAAATCCAGATAATAGTAAAGCCGATAAGCGTGCTGCCAGCGTCGCCCATAAAGACTTTATAGCGGCGCCCCAGGACGCCGAGGTTGAGCATGATATAGGGCAGAATGGCGGCAATCATGGCGAAGCACCACATGGCGAGGCTGTATTGCCCATCAAACCACAAGATGACACCTATAGCGGCAAACGAAACGCACGAAAGCCCTCCGAGCAGCCCGTCAATGCCATCCACCATATTGAATGCGTTTATTGCCACCCACACGGCGAACAGGGTCAGGAAATAGCCGAACGGACCGAGCTCCATCTCCCAGGAGCCAACGATATAGCCCAGGCTGCTCAAATGCAGTTTTGCAAAGACCATCATCGCAATGCCGACGGCGGCCTGCACGAAAGCGCGAATTTTGACGCTAATGTCGTAGCGATCGTCGAGCGCACCGACCACCACCAGCACGGTCGCACAGATTAGGTACAGTTTGACATGCGGAATATAGTAATCAGCAATCGCGAAGGCGAAACAGATACCCGCAAAAACGGAGATGCCCCCCACCAGAGGGATCATGCCTTGATGGCGTTTTCGGAAGTTGGGTTTATCCACTAACCCCAGATATTTCGCCACCTTACGTGCCAAAAACAGAAAGCAGGTGGTGAATAAGAAAATACTGGTAAGTTCAGTAAACGTATCAAGTAGGTTCACAATGGATGTTCTCAACAAAGTTAGTCAAGGAAGTATAACCATGAAGTCGCTAAGCCAGAAGGCATAAAGCAAACCCCTTACAATCCCATTTGTTTACTATTCAATCTATTAATGTTTTTACTGTACGAATAATCTCATTGTCGCATCGGATGCTCAAAATTGGCAGTCTGCGGTTATAGCCTATAAGCCATAAAAGAAAAACGCCACGTAAAAACGTGGCGTTTACTGGGATTATTTACGTTACGAGCGTTTCATCATGTCGAAGAAATCGTCGTTAGTTTTGGTCATCGCCAGTTTGTTAATGAGGAATTCCATTGCGTCGATTTCACCCATTGGGTGGATAATTTTGCGCAGTATCCACATTTTTTGCAGCTCTTCCTGGGTAGTGAGCAGCTCTTCTTTACGGGTACCGGAACGGTTGTAGTCGATGGCCGGGAAGACGCGCTTCTCAGCGATCTTACGAGAGAGGTGCAGTTCCATGTTGCCTGTACCTTTAAACTCTTCGTAGATAACTTCGTCCATTTTGGAACCGGTGTCGATCAGCGCCGTAGCGATAATGGTCAGGCTGCCGCCCTCTTCCACGTTACGCGCGGCGCCGAAGAAACGCTTCGGACGGTGCAGGGCGTTAGCATCAACACCACCGGTCAGGACTTTACCGGAAGCCGGGACAACGGTGTTGTACGCACGAGCCAGACGGGTAATGGAGTCGAGCAGGATGATCACATCTTTTTTGTGCTCAACCAGGCGTTTCGCCTTCTCGATAACCATTTCCGCGACCTGAACGTGACGGGATGCGGGTTCGTCAAAGGTAGACGCGACCACTTCGCCTTTCACCAGACGCTGCATCTCGGTCACTTCTTCCGGACGTTCGTCGATCAGCAGTACCATCAACACACAGTCTGGGTGGTTGTAGGCAATGCTCTGGGCGATGTTTTGCAGCAGCATGGTTTTACCCGCCTTTGGCGGTGCCACAATCAAACCACGTTGACCACGACCGATTGGCGAGGCCAGATCCAGTACGCGCGCCGTTAAGTCTTCGGTAGAACCGTTACCCCGCTCCATACGCAGACGAGAGTTTGCGTGCAGTGGTGTTAAGTTCTCAAACAGGATCTTATTGCGCGAGTTTTCAGGTTTGTCGTAGTTAACTTCGTTAACTTTCAACAGCGCAAAGTAGCGTTCACCCTCTTTAGGAGGACGAATCTTACCTGAAATGGTGTCACCAGTGCGGAGGTTGAAACGGCGGATTTGGCTTGGGGATACATAGATGTCGTCGGGGCCGGCGAGGTAGGAGCTGTCTGCAGAGCGGAGGAAACCAAATCCGTCTTGCAATATCTCCAGCACACCGTCGCCAAAGATATCTTCGCCACTCTTAGCGTGCTGCTTCAGGATGGCGAAGATGATGTCCTGCTTACGCATACGAGCCTGGTTTTCCAGCCCCATATTTTCGCCGAGAGTAATCAGCTCAGAAACCGGCGTATTCTTTAATTCGGTAAGATTCATAATGGTGTGGGTTCTTAAACTCGGGGTGATACTCGAACTTAATATTGTGAATGGTATGGCAGGGTCATCCATGCCTGTTTAGCGGCCATCAACTCATGTCTCTTCGCTGTCTGGTTACAGGGAAAGAACGCAGAACTGAAACGACAAGACGGATTGAGTGACAAGCCCGGAATCTGCAACTTCACGCACTGTTTATGTCAACAACTGGGAAGTATCGGGTAAAACAAGATTCAAACAACAAGATATGTTTAAAATGAAGTCATAGCTAACTTAGCACGACTAAGGCCGGGCGTCCAGAGATCCGTACAAATTAGGTGCTCTGGACGCTCAACCGAGAAACCTTACGCCAGGTTAGCGTCAAGGAACTCTTTCAGTTGACCTTTGGACAGTGCGCCCACTTTGGTCGCCGCCACTTCGCCATTTTTAAACAGCAGCAGGGTCGGAATGCCACGGATGCCGTATTTCGGCGCGGTGCCCGGGTTCTGGTCGATGTTCAGTTTGGCAATGGTCAATTTGCCCTGATATTCGTCAGCGATCTCATCCAGAATCGGGGCGATCATTTTGCAGGGACCACACCATTCAGCCCAGAAATCGACGAGGGTGAGCCCGTCAGCCTTAAGTACGTCCGTGTCAAAACTGTCGTCAGTCAGGTGAATAATTTTATCGCTCATATATAACTCCACAGGAATAAGCCTGGTACGTTGGTTTCGCCCCATCAACGACGTGTTGATGTCGCATTAACCAACTAAAGGTTGACTTTATTTCACCGGATACGCTTTCGTAAAGCAATAGTAAGCTGATATTCTACCACACTATGAGCAAAACACATTTAACAGAACAGAAGTTTTCCGACTTCGCCCTGCACCCAAAAGTGATTGAAGCCCTTGAAAGTAAAGGTTTTCATAACTGCACGCCCATTCAGGCCCTCGCGCTGCCGCTGACGCTGGCAGGACGCGATGTTGCAGGGCAGGCGCAAACCGGTACTGGCAAAACGATGGCGTTTTTAACGTCAACGTTTCATTATTTACTTTCTCACCCAGCGATTGCAGACCGCAAAGTTAACCAGCCGCGCGCGCTAATAATGGCCCCGACGCGAGAACTGGCGGTACAGATCCACGCAGACGCTGAACCCCTGGCGCAGTCTACCGGCCTGAAACTCGGCCTGGCCTATGGCGGCGACGGTTATGATAAACAACTGAAAGTGCTGGAAAGCGGTGTGGATATCCTGATCGGTACCACCGGCCGTCTTATCGACTACGCAAAACAGAATCACATTAATCTCGGCGCAATCCAGGTGGTAGTGTTGGATGAAGCTGACCGTATGTACGATCTGGGCTTCATCAAAGACATCCGCTGGCTGTTCCGCCGCATGCCTGCAGCGAATCAACGTTTGAACATGCTGTTCTCGGCGACCCTTTCTTACCGCGTTCGTGAACTGGCGTTCGAACAGATGAACAACGCCGAATATGTGGAAGTGGAGCCGGAGCAGAAAACGGGTCACCGCATTAAAGAAGAGCTTTTCTATCCTTCTAATGAAGAGAAAATGCGCCTGCTGCAAACGCTGATCGAAGAAGAGTGGCCAGACCGCGCCATTATCTTCGCGAACACCAAACACCGCTGTGAAGATATCTGGGGCCACCTGGCTGCAGACGGTCACCGTGTTGGCCTGTTGACTGGCGATGTCGCGCAGAAAAAACGCCTGCGGATCCTGGAAGAATTTACCCGTGGCGATCTGGACATTCTGGTGGCAACAGACGTGGCTGCGCGTGGCCTGCATATTCCAGCCGTGACGCACGTCTTTAACTACGACCTGCCAGACGATTGCGAAGATTACGTACACCGCATTGGTCGTACCGGCCGTGCCGGGGCTAGCGGACACTCAATTAGCCTTGCGTGTGAAGAGTATGCGCTGAATCTTCCGGCCATTGAGACCTATATCGGTCACTCCATTCCGCAAAGCAAATACAATCCCGAAGCGCTGTTAAGCGAACTGCCACCGCCTAAGCGCCTCACCCGCGCACGCCCTGGCAATGGCCCGCGCCGTTCCGGTGGCGCACCGCGTAATCGTCGTCGTTCAGGTTAAAAAGATATGCTCAGCTCCACCTCGCTCTATGCGGCAATTGATCTCGGTTCGAACAGTTTTCATATGCTGGTGGTGCGCGAGGTGGCCGGAAGCATACAAACGCTGACGCGCATCAAGCGCAAGGTCCGCCTCGCGGCGGGCCTGAGCAGCGACAATGTTCTCTCCCTTGACGCCATGGAACGTGGCTGGCAGTGTCTGCGCCTTTTTGCCGAACGTCTGCAGGACATCCCGCCGACGCAGATCCGCGTTGTGGCGACGGCGACGCTCCGCCTGGCGGTAAACGCTGCGGATTTTATTGCCCAGGCACAGGACATTCTCGGTTGTCCGGTTCAGGTCATCAGCGGTGAAGAAGAAGCGCGCCTGATTTATCAGGGCGTGGCGCACACCACGGGCGGTGACGATCGCCGTCTGGTGGTGGATATCGGCGGAGCCAGTACCGAACTGGTCACCGGTACAGGTGCTCAGGCAACATCACTGTTCAGCCTGTCAATGGGCTGCGTGACCTGGCTTGAGCGCTATTTCACCGATCGCAACCTCGCGAAAGAGAACTTCGATGAGGCGGAAAGAGCCGCTCGCGACGTGCTACGCCCGGTCATGGACGAACTGCGCTATCAAGGCTGGAAAGTGTGCGTGGGGGCGTCCGGAACCGTACAGGCGTTGCAGGAAATCATGATGGCTCAGGGTATGGATGAGCGGATCACGCTCGTTAAACTTCAGCAGCTAAAACAGCGCGCCATTCAGTGCGGCCGTCTTGAAGAGCTTGAAATTGAAGGCCTGACGCTCGAACGTGCGCTGGTTTTCCCAAGCGGGCTCGCGATCCTGATCGCCATTTTTAGCGGATTGAACATTCAGTGTATGACTCTGGCTGGCGGCGCGCTGCGCGAAGGGCTGGTCTACGGGATGCTACACCTGACGGTCGATCAGGACATCCGCCGCCGCACCCTGCGCAACGTACAGCGCCGTTTTCTCGTCGATACTGAGCAGGCAGGCCGCGTGGCGCAACTGGCATCGCACTTTGCCGATCAGGTGAAGAACATCTGGGAGATTGAACCCTTAAGCCGCGATCTCATGCTAAGCGCCTGTGCACTACATGAAATTGGTTTGAGCGTGGAATACAAGCAAGCGCCGCTGCATGCCGCCTGGCTGGTACGAAATCTCGATTTGCCCGGCTTCACCCCGGCACAAAAAAAGTTACTGGCAACCCTGCTGCTGAACCAGACTAACGCCGTTGATCTCTCTTCATTACACCAGCAAAATGCCGTTCCCCCACGCGTGGCCGAGCATCTTTGCCGTTTACTACGCCTGGCTATCCTGTTTGCCAGCCGCCGACGCGATGATTTGCTGCCCGCCATTACGCTGGTAGCCGAAGAGGAGCAACTGTCGCTGACGATGCCAGAGAAGTGGCTGGATAATCATCCGCTTGGTGCAGAACTGTTTGAACAGGAGTGCCAATGGCAGAGCTATGTGCACTGGGTGCTTAGGGTGAATAACGGTTCGACGGTGAGGTAATTTATAGCCCGGAGGGTACATGCAGGAAGAGCTAAATTTTATTTCTCTGCCCTCTACCGTCTGGGAAATGTCTCTGGCTGCGGACTCCCTTGATATCAGCCAACCGACAGGCAGCCTACTATTAAAAAAATTGCGGGCACATTTTGCCGACCCGCTATTTGTTCGTACGGGTCAGCGAATGTTTCCGACCCCGCGCGCTGAAGCCATTTCTTCCACCATTTCCACGCTACTGCAACTGGGGATGAAAGGTGCGCTAATCAACGGCTATGAGAGCCTGACAGGCTCGGTCAAGGGCTTTGCGCAGGAGACCGCCGTTCACGCTATTCGCCTGATGACGAGCGGCCTTTTCGATCGTTATCCAGATCTCAATCTGGTACTGGGCGACCTCGGTGGATTATCCGTATGAAGATATTTATTAAGCCTGCGACTGGTTTGACCCACTGGTAATGGACGCGGAATTGAAAAATAAAATCGCCTGGGAGAATGCCAGCCGCGTATTCAATATTAAAAACATTTCCATTACGGCCGGGCCTGTTATCAGGCCCGGATTGTCTATTAATGGTGAAGGAGAGAGTCATGCCGATAGGTATTTTTGTATGTAGCGGTTCATTAGTGGTTTGGGCTATTGCTGGCGCCTTTCTGAATAAATTTATACCAGAGCAGTTTAAGAAAACTCTGCCGCTTATTTCCGGACTAATCTCTATGAGTATGGGCGTGTTTTTCCTCGTTAAATTGATCAACCTGCCACCTATAGCGTTAGCGATGATCCTGGGCACGATTATTGGCGGCCTGCTGAATATTGAGAAATGGATTGAAAGAGCAGGCTCCCGATTACGCGCGTACCGATTGAACGGATCTTTCCAATCCAGACGAGTTCCGACATGGACGAGGAAAATTATATCAATCAGTTTATTGCGATGCTGATCCTCTTCTGCGCCAGCGGCACGGGGATTTTCGGCGCGCTGACTGAAGGAATGACCGGTGACCCCACCATCCTCCTGACAAAATCGATCCTTGATTTCTTTACCGCCGCCATTTTCAGCCGTCTGGCAACACTTACTGGGCTGATTTTTTGGCCTTTGCCAGCATGGCTTTGATATTCGCCACGTTAGCTTGACCTTTATGCATGCGTTCTTCTGCGGTGATCACTTTGCGCTCCTGCTCCCAGAGCAGGTCGTCCTGAGGAAGCTCCAGCAGGAAGCGGCTCGGCTCCGGGCGCACCAGCTCGCCGTACTGTCTGCGCTCTTTGCACAGCGTGAAATTAAGCTCTCTCTGGGCACGGGTAATGCCGACATAGGCCAGACGCCGCTCTTCGTCGACGTTATCTTCATCAATGCTGCTCTGGTGCGGCAGTAATCCCTCTTCCATACCCACCAGATAGACATACGGGAATTCCAGCCCTTTCGAGGCATGCAACGTCATCAGTTGCACCTGGTCGACTTCTTCTTCGCTTTCGCCACGCTCCATCATGTCGCGCAGCGTAAAGCGTGTGACCACCTGCGTCAGGGTCATCGGCTCGTCAATCTCGGAGCCTTCCAGCATTTCGGTCATCCAGCCAAACAGCTGGTTGACGTTTTTCATGCGCATCTCTGCCGCTTTCGGGCTGGCAGAGGTTTCATAGAGCCAGGATTCGTAATCGATACCGTGGATGAGATCGCGCACCGCCGCTACAGGCTCACGTTCTGCCAGGCGTTGCACCTCGCCTAACCAGTGAGTAAAGCGGGTTAAATTGTCATAACCACGTCCGGTTAACGTCTGGCTCAGCCCCATATCGAAGCTGGCGGTAAACATGCTTTTATTGCGGGTCATTGCCCATTCACCCAGCTTTTGCAGCGTCGCCGGGCCAATCTCACGTTTCGGCGTGTTAACAATACGCAGAAACGCGCTGTCGTCATCAGGATTCGTGAGCACCCGCAGGTAAGCCAGCAAGTCTTTGATTTCAGGACGCGAGAAGAACGAGGTGCCGCCGGAAATTTTGTACGGGATGCGGTTTTGCATCAGCATCTTTTCAAAAACGCGCGACTGGTGATTGCCGCGATAGAGGATCGCGTAATCCTTGTATTCGGTTTTATTGACGAAGTGGTGGGCAATCAGTTCACCGGTGACACGTTCGGCCTCATGCTCCTCGTTATTGGCGCTAAGGACTTTCAGTTCTACACCGTAACCCAACTCTGAGAACAGGCGTTTTTCGAACACGTGTGGGTTATTGGCAATCAGGATATTCGCCGCTTTCAGGATACGCCCGGAGGAGCGGTAGTTTTGTTCCAGTTTAATCACCTGTAGCGCCGGGAAATCTTTGCTCAGCAGCACCAGGTTTTGCGGACGTGCGCCGCGCCAGGAGTAAATTGACTGGTCGTCATCGCCTACCACAGTAAAACGCGCCCGCTGCCCCACCAGCAGTTTTACCAGCTCATACTGGCTGGTGTTGGTATCCTGATATTCATCCACCAGCAGGTAACGGATCTTGTTTTGCCAGCGTTCGCGCACCTCTTCATTCCGCTGCAGCAGCAGGGTCGGCAACAGGATCAAATCGTCAAAGTCCAGCACGTTGCAGGCTTTCATATGTGCATCGTACAGGCCATAGCAGTGCGCGAAGATCCGATCCCGTTCGCCTTTAGCACTCGCCGCCGCCTGAGCAGGTGTCATCAGATCGTTTTTCCAGTTGGAGATCGTTGAGATCAGCTGCTGCAGCAGAACTTTGTCATCTTCAATCAGCCCTTCAGTGAGCTCTTTAAGCAGCGCCACCTGATCGGTGTCATCGAAAAGCGAGAAGTTAGACTTCATTCCCAGCGCCGCATACTCGCGTTTAATGATATCCAGCCCCAGAGTGTGGAATGTGGAGATCATCAGGCCGCGCGCCTCTTTGCGTCCCAGCGTCTGGCCGACACGCTCTTTCATCTCACGCGCCGCTTTATTGGTAAAGGTGACCGCCGCAATGTGGCGAGCCTGATAGCCGCAATGGTGGATTAGATGGGCGATTTTATTGGTGATCACGCGGGTTTTACCGGAGCCAGCCCCCGCCAGCACCAGACAGGGTCCAGTGACAAATTCGACGGCTTGTTGTTGTCCGGGGTTTAAACGCATAAATGATCACTCAATGAAAGTCAGGAGGGGAGAATTACAGCGTGGTAGTATAGCGAGCCTAATCCATACCACTCAAGGCGCGATCATGGCAAAAACAGCAGCAGCAGTGCATATCCTTGTTAAAGAAGAGAAACTGGCTTTAGATCTTCTGGAACAGATTAAAAACGGTGCCGACTTCGGCAAACTGGCGAAGAAGCACTCCATTTGCCCGTCAGGCAAACGCGGCGGTGACTTAGGTGAATTCCGCCAGGGCCAGATGGTTCCGGCATTCGATAAAGTGGTCTTCTCCTGCCCGGAACTGGAGCCAACTGGCCCACTGCACACGCAGTTTGGCTACCATATTATCAAGGTGTTGTACCGCAAATAAGCAGCAAGGCCCTTTCTTCGTGGGAGAGGGCCTGTTGGGATTAACCCGCGACAGCAATACGTTTCATATCGGTCATGTAGCCACGCAGTTTATGGCCCACATTCTCAATCGCATGGCTGCGAATCGCTTCATTTACGTCACGCAACTGGGCATTATCTACCGCGCCTTCAGCAACGGCTTTACCCAGATCGCCCGCCTGCAGCGTTGTCATAAACTCTTTCAGCAGCGGTACGCACGCATAAGAGAACAGGTAGTTGCCGTACTCTGCGGTATCAGAAATTACCACGTTCATTTCGTACAGACGCTTACGGGCGATGGTGTTGGCGATAAGCGGCAGCTCGTGCAGTGATTCATAGTAGGCAGATTCTTCGATGATGCCGGAATCTACCATCGTTTCGAATGCCAGCTCAACGCCGGCTTTCACCATCGCGATCATCAGTACGCCTTTATCGAAGTACTCTTGCTCGCTGATTTTACCCTCGAACTGCGCAGCGGTTTCGAACGCGGTTTTACCGGTCTCTTCGCGCCAGGTCAGCAGATTTTTGTCGTCATTCGCCCAGTCCGCCATCATGCCGGAAGAGAATTCACCGGAGATGATATCGTCCATATGTTTCTGGAACAGAGGCGCCATAATGGTTTTCAACTGTTCAGACAGCGCGAACGCACGCAGTTTCGCGGGGTTGGACAGACGGTCCATCATCAGCGTAATGCCGCCCTGCTTCAACGCTTCGGTGATGGTTTCCCAGCCGAACTGAATCAGTTTTTCCGCGTATGCAGGGTCTGTACCCTCTTCCACCAGCTTGTCGAAGCACAACAGAGAGCCTGCCTGCAGCATGCCGCACAGAATGGTCTGCTCACCCATCAGGTCAGATTTAACTTCTGCCACGAAAGAAGATTCGAGAACGCCCGCACGATCGCCGCCGGTGGCCGCTGCCCATGCTTTGGCAATGGCCATACCTTCGCCTTTCGGATCGTTTTCCGGGTGCACCGCGATAAGCGTTGGTACGCCGAAACCACGTTTGTACTCTTCTCGTACTTCCGTGCCCGGGCACTTCGGTGCGACCATCACAACAGTGATGTCTTTACGGATCTGCTCACCCACTTCAACGATGTTAAAACCGTGGGAATAACCCAGCGCCGCACCGTCTTTCATCAGTGGCTGTACGGAACGCACCACGTCAGAGTGCTGTTTATCTGGCGTCAGGTTAACCACCAAATCCGCCTGTGGGATCAGCTCTTCATAGGTGCCTACTTTGAAGCCGTTTTCGGTGGCTTTACGCCAGGAAGCACGCTTCTCAGCAATCGCTTCTTTACGCAATGCGTAGGAGATATCCAGACCGGAATCACGCATGTTCAGGCCCTGGTTCAGACCCTGTGCGCCACAGCCGACGATGACCACTTTTTTACCCTGAAGGTAGCTCGCGCCATCGGCAAATTCTTCGCGCGCCATAAAGCGGCATTTGCCCAGCTGCGCCAGCTGCTGGCGCAAGTTGAGTGTATTAAAGTAATTAGCCATGGGTGATACCTCGTGATGTTGTGCGTCTTATTGTTCGGTTCGCGTTTCAGCGAGAATGTACCCACATTACATCAGGAAATTTATTGCGGAAATTGATATATTCACAACATCACGTTGCAATTTTTGCAATATAAAACGGGGGGGTGAAATCCATGGATTTACGCGATCTGAAATTGTTCCTGCATCTGGCGGAAAGCCGCCACTTTGGCCGTAGCGCGCGGGCAATGCACGTCAGCCCCTCCACGCTGTCACGCCAGATCCAGCGCCTTGAGGAAGACCTCGGCCAGCTCCTTTTTGTGCGCGATAACCGCACCGTCACCCTCACCGAAGCAGGGGAAGAACTGCGCGGGTTTGCCCAACAAACTCTGTTGCAGTATCAGCAGTTGCGGCACACCATCGATCAGCAAGGACCGTCTCTCTCCGGCGAGCTTCACATTTTCTGTTCTGTGACCGCCGCCTATAGCCATCTGCCGCCGATCCTCGATCGCTTCCGCGCTGAGCATCCGTCGGTCGAAATTAAACTCACCACCGGCGATGCCGCCGATGCGATGGATAAAGTAGTGACGGGTGAAGCCGATCTGGCCATTGCCGGGAAGCCCGAAACCCTGCCGGGCGCAGTAGCATTCTCAATGCTGGAAAATCTGGCTGTCGTGTTGATCGCTCCGGCGCTATCCTGCCCGGTGCGTAATCAGGTATCGGTGGAAAAGCCCGACTGGTTCACGGTGCCGTTTATCATGGCCGATCAGGGGCCGGTCCGCCGCCGCATCGAACTGTGGTTCCGCCGTCATAAAATCAGTAATCCGTCGATTTACGCCACGGTAGGTGGCCATGAGGCAATGGTGTCGATGGTGGCGCTGGGCTGCGGCGTGGCGCTGTTGCCGGAAGTGGTTCTGGAAAATAGCCCTGAGCCAGTGCGGAACCGGGTGATGATTCTGGAACGCAGCGACGAGAAAACTCCGTTTGAGCTTGGCGTGTGCGCACAAAAAAAGCGGCTGCATGAGCCGCTTATTGATGCATTCTGGAAAATATTGCCCAACCACTAGCCTGCCAGGAAGAACCTGAACGCCGGGTTGTGTGTTTCGTCGTGACAGTCATAGCCCAGCTCGTTCAGCCGGGTTTCGAAATCCGGTTCGTGCTCGCCCAGCTCAAACGCCGCCAGCACGCGGCCGTAGTCGGTACCGTGGCTGCGGTAGTGGAACAGGGAGATGTTCCAGTGCGTTCCCAGCGTATGCAGGAACTTAAGCAACGCGCCCGGAGATTCAGGGAACTCGAAGCTGAACAGACGTTCCTGAAGCGGCTTCGACGGACGCCCACCCACCATGTAGCGCACGTGCAGCTTCGCCATTTCATCGTCAGAGAGATCGACAACGCCGTAACCGCCTTCCTGCAGCAGGCTGAGGATCTCTTTACGCTCTTCCACTCCGCGGCTCAGACGCACGCCGACAAAAATGCACGCGTCTTTGGCATCGGCAAAGCGGTAGTTGAACTCTGTGACTGAACGACCGCCCAGCAGCTGGCAGAACTTGAGAAAGCTGCCCTTCTCTTCCGGAATGGTTACCGCTAACAATGCTTCACGCTGTTCCCCCAGTTCGCAGCGCTCGGAGACATAGCGCAGGCCGTGGAAGTTGACGTTGGCGCCGGAGAGCACATGCGCCAGACGTTCCCCGCGAATATTATGCTGCGTGATGTATTTCTTCATCCCCGCCAGCGCCAGCGCGCCGGACGGTTCCGCAACCGCACGGACATCCTCGAACAGGTCTTTCATTGCCGCGCAGATAGCGTCGCTGTCGACGGTGATGATGTCGTCGAGATATTCCTGACAGAGACGGAAGGTTTCATCGCCAATGCGTTTCACCGCCACGCCTTCGGCAAACAGCCCCACGCGCGGTAAATCCACCGGATGACCCGCATCCAGCGCCGCTTTCAGGCAGGCGGAGTCTTCCGCTTCAACGGCAATGACTTTGATTTGCGGCATTAGCTGTTTGAGCAGCACCGCCACGCCTGCGGCTAAGCCACCGCCCCCCACCGGCACAAACACGCGGTCGAGATGGGCATCCTGCTGCAACAGCTCCAGCGCCAGCGTACCTTGTCCGGCAATCACCATCGGGTGATCGAAAGGTGGCACCCAGGTGAACCCCTGCTGCTGCGCCAGTTCGATCGCTTTGGCTTTGGCTTCGTCAAAGTTGGCACCGTGGAGCAATACTTCACCGCCGAACCCACGCACCGCGTCAACTTTGATATCCGCCGTGGCGACCGGCATCACGATCAACGCTTTCAGCCCCAGACGCGCCGACGAGAAAGCCACGCCCTGAGCATGGTTGCCTGCAGACGCGGTAATGACGCCGTGCGCTTTTTGCTCGTCGGTCAGCCCGGCCATCATCGCGTAAGCCCCGCGCAGCTTGAAGCTGTGCACTGGCTGCCTGTCTTCACGCTTCACCAGAATAACGTTGTCGAGGCGCGAAGAGAGCTTTTCCATTTTTTGCAGGGGCGTGACCTGCACGGCTTCATAGACCGGCGCGCGTAGCACCGCCCGAAGATATTCCGCCCCCCCAGGGGCGGCGGATAAGGGTTGTGACTCGGCCATCATTAGCCCCCAAGTTTAGATTTATCGCGCACCGCGCCTTTATCTGCACTGGTGGCCAGGCTCGCGTAGGCGCGCAGGGCGAAGGAGACTTCACGCTGGCGGTTTTTCGGCGTCCAGGCTTTGTCGCCACGCGCGTCCTGTGCTTCACGGCGGGCCGCAATGTCCTGGTCGCTCAGCTTCAGCTGAATGCCGCGGTTTGGAATGTCGATTTCAATCAGATCGCCATCTTCGATGATTGCGATATTGCCGCCGCTTGCCGCTTCCGGTGACACGTGGCCGATAGACAGACCCGAGGTTCCGCCAGAGAAACGACCGTCAGTGATCAGCGCGCAGGCTTTGCCAAGGCCCATGGATTTCAGGAAGGTAGTTGGGTAGAGCATCTCCTGCATGCCCGGACCGCCTTTCGGCCCTTCGTAGCGGATGACGACCACATCACCGGCCACCACTTTGCCGCCCAGAATGGCGTCTACCGCGTCGTCCTGGCTCTCGTACACTTTTGCCGGACCGGTGAATTTCAGGATGCTGTCATCCACACCGGCGGTTTTCACGATGCAGCCGTTTTCCGCAAAGTTACCGTACAGCACGGCCAGACCGCCGTCTTTACTGTAAGCATGCTCCAGAGAGCGGATGCAGCCTTCTGCGCGGTCATCATCCAGGGTGTCCCAGCGGCAATCCTGTGAGAATGCCTTTGTAGTACGAATACCGGCCGGCCCCGCGCGGAACATGTTCTTCACCGCCTCGTCTTTAGTCAGCATCACGTCGTATTTGTCCAGCGACTCCGGCAGCGTCAGGCCGAGGACGTTTTTCACTTCACGGTTCAACAGGCCGGCGCGATCCAGCTCGCCCAGGATACCTAACACGCCACCCGCACGGTGTACGTCTTCCATATGGTACTTCTGAGTGCTCGGCGCAACCTTACACAGCTGCGGCACTTTGCGGGACAGTTTATCGATATCGCTCATGGTAAAGTCGATTTCCGCTTCCTGCGCGGCAGCCAGCAGGTGCAGAACGGTATTAGTGGAGCCGCCCATGGCGATATCCAGGGTCATGGCATTTTCGAACGCGGCTTTGCAGGCAATATTGCGCGGCAGCGCGCTGGCATCGTCCTGCTCATAGTAGCGTTTGGTCAGCTCAACGATGCGTTTACCGGCGTTAAGGAACAGCTGTTCACGATCGGCATGGGTCGCCAGCAGCGAACCGTTGCCCGGCTGAGACAGACCCAGCGCTTCGGTCAGACAGTTCATGGAGTTTGCGGTGAACATGCCTGAACAAGAACCGCAGGTCGGACACGCGGAGCGTTCCACCTGGTCACTTTGCTCATCAGAGACTTTCGGGTCCGCACCCTGGATCATCGCATCGACCAGGTCGAGCTTGATGATTTTATCGGAAAGCTTGGTTTTACCCGCTTCCATTGGGCCACCGGAGACGAAGATCACCGGTATGTTCAGGCGCAGAGAGGCCATCAGCATCCCTGGGGTGATTTTGTCGCAGTTGGAGATACAGACCATCGCATCGGCGCAGTGGGCATTCACCATGTACTCAACCGAGTCAGCGATCAGCTCACGCGACGGCAGAGAGTAGAGCATGCCCCCGTGCCCCATCGCGATGCCGTCATCCACCGCAATGGTGTTGAACTCTTTCGCCACACCGCCGGACGCTTCGATTTGCTCGGCGACCAGTTTACCGAGGTCGCGCAGGTGTACGTGGCCCGGTACAAACTGAGTGAAGGAGTTCACCACGGCGATAATTGGCTTACCAAAATCATCGTCGGTCATTCCGGTGGCGCGCCACAGCGCGCGGGCCCCCGCCATGTTACGGCCGTGGGTGGTGGTGGCTGAACGATACTTAGGCATGCTTTATTTACTCCCGTCTGACTATTTTAATGGGACGATGCGTGCCATCCCAAATCTATGCTTATTGATTAACCTGATCCAACCAGCCGTATTTATCTTCCGTTTCACCGGTAAAGAGGCCGAAGAATGCCTGCTGAATACGTTTGGTTACCGGGCCACAACGACCTACACCGACCTGGATACCGTCTACGCTACGAACCGGCGTGATTTCAGCCGCCGTACCGGACATAAACACTTCATCGGCCAGGTACAGTGATTCGCGGGACAGAACCTGCTCACGTACTTCAACACCCAGATCTTTCGCCAGCCTGATGATGGCATCGCGGGTGATACCCGGCAGTGCAGAAGAGGTGAATGGCGGAGTGAACAGGATCCCGTCTTTCACTTCGAACAGGTTTTCACCCGCGCCTTCGGAGATGTAGCCATTCACGTCAAGCGCAATACCTTCCTGGTAGCCGTGACGACGCGCTTCGCTGCCGACCAGCAGTGAAGAGAGGTAGTTACCGCCCGCTTTAGCCGCGGTTGGAATGGTATTGGGTGCAACGCGGTTCCAGGAAGAAACCATTGCGTCGATCCCCTGATCCAGGGCTTCGGCCCCCAGGTATGCCCCCCATGGGAACGCGGCAATGATCACATCAGTGTTATACCCTGCTGGCGGATTAACCCCCATGCCGACATCCCCCACGAACACCAGCGGACGAATGTAGGCGCTGGTCAGTTTGTTCTGACGAATCACGTCGCGACAGGCTTGCATAAGCTCATCAACGCTTTGAGAAACCGGGAAACGATAAATTTTGGCTGAGTCATGCAAACGTTGCATGTGTTCGCGATGACGGAACACCGCTGGCCCTTTATGAGAATCATAGCAACGGATGCCTTCAAACACAGACGTACCGTAGTGCAGCGCATGGGACATCACGTGGACTTTCGCGTCCTCCCAGCGAACCATCTCACCATTGAACCAAATGTAATCAGCTTTTTTCGTCGTCATTTTTTTTCCTGTCACGCTTAAGCGCGGATTTGTTGTGATGTGTTTGTGCTCTGGCAGATGGCAACATGGGCAACGTCTACCAGTTTTGATAATTGACTAAACAGTAAGTCGACCGACCGCGCACTGGCAACGGTTAATTCAATACTGATGTTTTGGGCGTCGGTGGCGGTTTCCATATTCATTGCGCTAATCTGAAAACCACGATGGCGCACCACGCGCAAAACACGTTCTAAGGTCTCTGGGTTGAAGCGAGCCTGCACGGCGACCTGATGCTGCATCATGATAATTTCTCCATCATTTGTGAGTTACTGGCACCGGGCGGTACCAACGGCCAGACGTTTTCAAGCTCATCGATTGAGACATGAAGCAGGTAAGGCCCTTCGCTTGACAGCAGGGTGTCGAGTGCAGCTTCAACCTGGTCTTTACGAGTGATATGTTGGCCAGGGATACCGAACGCGCTGGCCAGAGTGAGGAAATCGGGGTTATCGGTCAGGGTCGTTTCGCTGTAACGCTCCTGGAAGAACAACTGCTGCCACTGGCGAACCATCCCTAAACGCTGGTTATCGAGCAACACAATTTTCAGCGGTAACTGCTTACGCTTAACGGTGCCCAGCTCCTGAACGTTCATCATGAAGGAGCCGTCACCGGAGATACAGATAACCGTATCGTTCGGGCGAGCAACCTGCGCCCCCACGGCGGCAGGCAGACCGAAGCCCATGGTCCCTAAGCCACTCGAGGTAATGAAGTTTTCCGGACGAGTGTAAGTCATATGCTGCGCGGACCACATCTGATGCTGGCCGACGTCCGTGGTCACGACGCTGTCTGCCGGTTTACGGTCAGACAACTGTTTCAGCAGCAGCGGCGCGTAAATGGCATCGCCGGGGTGGTCGTAACGCCAGGCGTGTTCGGTACGCATATCCGCGGCGTGCTGGCACCATTCTTTTATCGCCAGCGGCTGCTGTAACGCGGGTAATAACGCATTGAGGTCGCCCTGCAGCGCGACGTGCGCCTGTCGCAGTTTGTTCATCTCCGCCGGATCGATATCCATATGGATGACGTTAGCATTCGGCGCGAAGGTGTTCAGCTTGCCGGTCACACGATCGTCAAAACGGGCACCGACGGCGATCAGCAAATCACACTCCTGCACCGCCAGGTTTGCCGCTTTAGTCCCGTGCATCCCAAGCATGCCGAGACAGTACGGGTAGGCTGCCTCAACCGCGCCCAACCCTTTCAACGTGCAGGTGGCAGGCATCTGCGTGACCGCGATAAATTCACGCAGAGCCGGGACGGCCTGTGCCATACCCACGCCACCGCCGACATAGAGCATTGGCCTGTGCGCTTGCGCCAGCATCTGGCGTGCCTCTTCCACGTCGACATGCGGGAAAGCTTTCTCACGTGCAACTGTGGTGAAATGCGGCTCCAGATCCCCCTGGGCAACCTGGATGTCTTTCGGGATATCAACCAAAACCGGGCCAGGACGACCGGAATTTGCGACGTCAAAAGCTTCTGCCATCACTCGCGGCAGCTCTTCCAGAGACTGAACGAGGAAGCTGTGTTTGGTACAGGCCAGCGACAACCCGAGAACATCCACTTCCTGGAACGCATCGGTACCGATGAACGGTGAAGCCACCTGGCCGGTGATCGCAACGACGGGAACGGAATCGAGCAGAGCGTCTGCCAGACCGGTGATCAGGTTGGTGGCGCCTGGACCAGACGTTGCCATACAAACGCCGGTTTTACCCGTGGCGCGCGCATAGCCAATTGCCGCCATCGCCGCTCCCTGCTCGTGGCGGCACAACAGGTGTTCCACGCCGCCGTCATACAGTGCATCGTAAATCGGCATAATTGCGCCCCCCGGATAACCGAAGACAGTGTCGACTCCCTGTGCGCGCAACGCATGTACTACCCAGTGTGCCCCATTCATAGTTAGTTCCCCGTCGTAAATCGGAAGAAACAGAATTTTATGCTAGTATTCATTTTCTGCTCCTCGTTTAAGTTTTTTAGTCATAAAAAAACCCCCGGACCTTTCGGTGCGGGGGTCTTAGTTCGTTAAGGCTTGATTTTTAAGCCTTTCCTCTTCCAGATGCAGCCCCGCACGGTGGGATAATAATCACCACCACGCTAATCACGACCAGGCTAATCACTCGTAGAAGGGCTTTCATTTTCAGTTCTTTCTGCTTCTTGTTCGAAGGAATACCTAAAGAGTTACCACAGTTTTTAAACCTAACACAAGATTTATTTATGACTGGATTGATTAGTCTGCGAAGCTAATTTCTTAAACATGTTGTTTTATATGGGAAAATTAGAAAATGAATATTTCTCATTTTTTCAGGAGCAGATTAACCATTAAAAGTGAGGCGTTAGCCCATTTTGCGAGGCTACTTCCACGGCTCTGCAATCATTACAATTCGTCGCTAAAAATCATGAATACGCGCCGTAAATCAACGAAATGCAGCTCAACAGACGACATTAACGCAGGCATAGTCACACCAGGAGGTAGTGCTTATGTCACTGTCAGTTGTCTATACGCGTGCGGCTATTGGGGTTAAAGCACCGCTTATTTCCGTGGAGGTCCATCTGAGTAATGGGCTGCCCGGGCTTACGCTCGTCGGCTTGCCAGAGACGACGGTAAAAGAGGCCAGAGATCGGGTACGCAGTGCGATTATCAATAGTGGTTATGCCTTTCCCGCAAAAAAGATCACCATCAATCTTGCGCCTGCAGATCTCCCTAAAGAGGGAGGGCGATATGATTTACCTATCGCTATTGCGCTTCTCGCCGCCTCTGAGCAGCTTAACACCGCCGGGCTAGGCTCGTATGAGTTCATCGGTGAACTGGCGCTCACAGGAGCGTTGAGAGGCGTTCCTGGCGCCATCTCTGGTGCGCTGGAAGCTATCCGTGCAGGTCGACAAATCATTGTACCTAATGAAAATACGTCCGAAGTCAGCCTTATCGCAGAAAAAGGCTGCCTCGTCGCCGGGCATTTACAGGAGGTCTGCGCGTATCTTGAGGGAAGGCATCAGTTGGCGGAACCGGAAGAGTCTGAGGATAGTCTGCCAGACAGCCCGGACGATCTGAGCGACATTATTGGCCAGGAACAGGGAAAGCGCGCACTTGAAGTCACCGCCGCCGGCGGGCATAACCTTTTGCTGATCGGCCCACCCGGCACAGGCAAAACCATGCTGGCCAGCAGGCTGAACGGTTTACTGCCTCCGCTCAATAATCACGAAGCACTCGAAAGCGCGGCAATATTCAGCCTGGTGAGTTCAGCGTCATTGCAAAAACAGTGGCGTCGCCGCCCTTTTCGCTCCCCGCACCACAGCGCGTCACTGACAGCAATGGTGGGAGGCGGGTCGATTCCCGGTCCCGGAGAGATCTCACTGGCTCACAACGGTATTCTGTTTCTTGATGAATTGCCTGAGTTTGAACGCCGCGTTCTGGATGCTCTGCGAGAACCTATAGAATCGGGTGAGATCCATATTTCCCGTACCCGCGCCAAAATAAGCTATCCCGCGCTTTTCCAGTTAGTAGCAGCGATGAATCCCAGTCCTTCCGGTCACTATCAGGGGAACCATAATCGCTCTTCGCCTGAGCAGACGCTGCGCTATCTGGGGAAGTTATCAGGCCCTTTCCTGGACCGTTTCGATTTATCACTGGAGATCCCCTTGCCGCCACCAGGACTACTCAGCCAGACCACTATCAGAGGCGAGCGTTCAGCAGACGTGCGTGACCGGGTTATAGTTGCTCAGGCCCGACAGTATTTACGTCAAAACAAACTGAATGCACGTCTGGATAATGCTGAGATTCGGCAGTTTTGTCAGCTTAAGCCTGAAGACGCATGCTGGCTTGAGGAAACTTTAACGCGCCTCGGACTGTCGATCAGGGCATGGCAACGCCTGCTTAAAGTCTCTCGAACCATTGCGGATGTGGAAGGATGTACTGATATTGGTAGGCAACATTTGCAGGAAGCATTAAGCTATCGCGCAATCGATCGCCTGCTGCTGCATCTGCAAAAGTTATTGGCATGAAAAAGGGGCCGTAGCCCCTGTTCTCATTATCTTAGTCCTCAGACTCGGTATAATCTTCTGCACCTTCCACCTGCGGCTTACCGCCAGACAGCGTATGGAAACGCTTTGGACGCTTTATGCGCGCCATATACTTGATCCATACACGTTCCGCTTCTGACTCCGGCTCACGCTCACCCCGGCATACAGAGACAAACTGTTTTTCGTCTTCCGTAGCAGGTTCCCGTTTACCCAGATCCAGCTCGTTAAAGGCATAACCATGGCGCTCAAGCAGTTGCGCCTCTTTGATGGTGAAATCGCCGTGACGAGAGAACCCGCGCGGATAATGTTTATTGTCGAAAAAACGATTAGTCGTCGTAAAGCTTTCCGCCATCCTACACGCTCCTAATTCTTTGGCCGAGCTATTTATGGCGCGGAGTATTAGTTACGCTTGACAGAGTGTAAAACAAAACATTTAAATCATAACGACAAATAATTTTGCGGAGAAAGATGTGGATACGGAATTGCTAAAAACTTTCCTGGAAGTGAGCAGGACGCGTCACTTTGGGCGAGCAGCGGAAGCGCTCTACCTGACACAGTCAGCGGTCAGTTTTCGTATTCGGCAACTGGAAAACCAACTGGGGGTAAATCTTTTCACCCGCCACCGCAATAACATCCGCCTCACACCAGCCGGGGAAAAACTTCTGCCCTATGCTGAAACCTTGATGAATACCTGGCAGGCGGCCAGAAAAGAGGTGGCGCACACCTCGAGGCACAATGAGTTTTCGATCGGCGCCAGCGCATCCCTGTGGGAATGCATGCTCAGCCAGTGGCTTTCCAGGCTATATCATTCTCACGGCCATTTGCAATTCGAAGCCCGGATTGCACAAAGGCAGTCGCTTGTTAAGCAATTACATGAACGTCAGCTTGATCTGCTGATCACGACAGAAGCCCCCAAGATGGACGAATTTAGCAGCCAGATCGTCGGCCAGTTTGGTCTAGCTCTTTATGCTTCTGAACCGTCGATGATGAAGGCCGACCTGAGCTATCTGCGTCTGGAATGGGGACCGGATTTTCAGCAACATGAAGCAGGATTAATCGCCAGCGATGACGTTCCGCAGCTAACCACAAGCTCTGCGGAGGTCGCCTGTCAGCAACTTTCCTTACTGAAAGGCTGCACCTGGTTACCCATCCGCTGGGCAGACAATAAATCAGGACTGCATACTGTCACCGATTCCACCACCCTTTCCAGACCTTTGTATGCAATTTGGCTGCAAAACAGCGACAAGCAATCTCAGATTAAAGATCTGCTTAAAATAAATGTCATGGATTGAGGTGTAAGCCTGCAATTGTGCAGGCTGCTTTTCAGATGAGAAATTTTACCGTTTTACAGGCAAAAAAAATCCTTTGCCGAAGCAAAGGATTCTATATGGCAGGGGCGGAGAGACTCGAACTCGCGACACCCGGTTTTGGAGACCGGTGCTCTACCAACTGAGCTACGCCCCTAAATCTTCTTGCCATCAAGCCTGCCAGGAGGCAGGCTTGATGTTTTAATAAGTGGCGGAACGGACGGGACTCGAACCCGCGACCCCCTGCGTGACAGGCAGGTATTCTAACCGACTGAACTACCGCTCCACCGAAGACTTCTGTAACCACCGGATTATGCACCGGCTTACCACTTAATTTGATGCCTGGCAGTTCCCTACTCTCACATGGGGAGACCCCACACTACCATCGGCGCTACGGCGTTTCACTTCTGAGTTCGGCATGGGGTCAGGTGGGACCACCGCGCTACAGCCGCCAGGCAAATTCTTTATCTGTATCAGGCTGAAAATCTCTCTCTCCGCCAAAACAGCTTCGGCGTTGTAAGGTTAAGCCTCACGGTTCATTAGTATCGGTTAGCTCAACGTATCGCTACGCTTACACACCCGACCTATCAACGTCGTCGTCTTCAACGTTCCTTCAGGACTCTCAGAGAGTCAGGGAGAACTCATCTCGGGGCAAGTTTCGTGCTTAGATGCTTTCAGCACTTATCTTTTCCGCATTTAGCTACCGGGCAGTGCCATTGGCATGACAACCCGAACACCAGTGATGCGTCCACTCCGGTCCTCTCGTACTAGGAGCAGCCCCCCTCAATTCTCCAGCGCCCACGGCAGATAGGGACCGAACTGTCTCACGACGTTCTAAACCCAGCTCGCGTACCACTTTAAACGGCGAACAGCCGTACCCTTGGGACCTACTTCAGCCCCAGGATGTGATGAGCCGACATCGAGGTGCCAAACACCGCCGTCGATATGAACTCTTGGGCGGTATCAGCCTGTTATCCCCGGAGTACCTTTTATCCGTTGAGCGATGGCCCTTCCATTCAGAACCACCGGATCACTATGACCTGCTTTCGCACCTGCTCGCGCCGTCACGCTCGCAGTCAAGCCAGCTTATGCCATTGCACTAACCTCCTGATGTCCGACCAGGATTAGCTGACCTTCGTGCTCCTCCGTTACTCTTTGGGAGGAGACCGCCCCAGTCAAACTACCCACCAGACACTGTCCGCAACCCGGATTACGGGTCTACGTTAGAACACCAGCCATTAAAGGGTGGTATTTCAAGGATGGCTCCACGCAGACTGGCGTCCACGCTTCAAAGCCTCCCACCTATCCTGCACATCAAGGACCAGTGTTCAGTGTCAAGCTATAGTAAAGGTTCACGGGGTCTTTCCGTCTTGCCGCGGGTACACTGCATCTTCACAGCGAGTTCAATTTCACTGAGTCTCGGGTGGAGACAGCCTGGCCATCATTACGCCATTCGTGCAGGTCGGAACTTACCCGACAAGGAATTTCGCTACCTTAGGACCGTTATAGTTACGGCCGCCGTTTACCGGGGCTTCGATCAGGAGCTTCGCCTTACAGCTAACCCCATCAATTAACCTTCCGGCACCGGGCAGGCGTCACACCGTATACGTCCACTTTCGTGTTTGCACAGTGCTGTGTTTTTAATAAACAGTTGCAGCCAGCTGGTATCTTCGACTGGCTTCAGCTCCGTGAGCAAGTCACTTCACCTACGCGCCAGCGTGCCTTCTCCCGAAGTTACGGCACCATTTTGCCTAGTTCCTTCACCCGAGTTCTCTCAAGCGCCTTGGTATTCTCTACCTGACCACCTGTGTCGGTTTGGGGTACGATTTCGTGTTACCTGATGCTTAGAGGCTTTTCCTGGAAGCAGGGCATTTGTTACTTCAGCACCGTAGTGCCTCGTCATCACACCTCAGCGTTAATAAGGTTCCGGATTTACCTGGAACCTCCGCCTGCATGCTTAAACCGGGACAACCGTCGCCCGGCTAACATAGCCTTCTCCGTCCCCCCTTCGCAGTAACACCAAGTACAGGAATATTAACCTGTTTCCCATCGACTACGCCTTTCGGCCTCGCCTTAGGGGTCGACTCACCCTGCCCCGATTAACGTTGGACAGGAACCCTTGGTCTTCCGGCGAGCGGGCTTTTCACCCGCTTTATCGTTACTTATGTCAGCATTCGCACTTCTGATACCTCCAGCACCCCTCACAGGCCACCTTCAACGGCTTACAGAACGCTCCCCTACCCAACAACGCATACGCGTCGCTGCCGCAGCTTCGGTGCATGGTTTAGCCCCGTTACATCTTCCGCGCAGGCCGACTCGACCAGTGAGCTATTACGCTTTCTTTAAATGATGGCTGCTTCTAAGCCAACATCCTGGCTGTCTGGGCCTTCCCACATCGTTTCCCACTTAACCATGACTTTGGGACCTTAGCTGGCGGTCTGGGTTGTTTCCCTCTTCACGACGGACGTTAGCACCCGCCGTGTGTCTCCCGTGATAACATTCTTCGGTATTCGTAGTTTGCATCGGGTTGGTAAGCCGGGATGGCCCCCTAGCCGAAACAGTGCTCTACCCCCGAAGATGAGTTCACGAGGCGCTACCTAAATAGCTTTCGGGGAGAACCAGCTATCTCCCGGTTTGATTGGCCTTTCACCCCCAGCCACAGGTCATCCGCTAATTTTTCAACATTAGTCGGTTCGGTCCTCCAGTTAGTGTTACCCAACCTTCAACCTGCCCATGGCTAGATCACCGGGTTTCGGGTCTATACCCTGCAACTTTCGCCCAGTTAAGACTCGGTTTCCCTTCGGCTCCCCTATACGGTTAACCTTGCTACAGAATATAAGTCGCTGACCCATTATACAAAAGGTACGCAGTCACCCCATAAAGAGGCTCCCACTGCTTGTACGTACACGGTTTCAGGTTCTTTTTCACTCCCCTCGCCGGGGTTCTTTTCGCCTTTCCCTCACGGTACTGGTTCACTATCGGTCAGTCAGGAGTATTTAGCCTTGGAGGATGGTCCCCCCATATTCAGACAGGATACCACGTGTCCCGCCCTACTCTTCGAGTTCACAGCAAGTGTGCTTTCGTGTACGGGAGTATCACCCTGTACCCTGCGACTTTCCAGACGCTTCCACTAACACACAAGCTGATTCAGACTCCGGGCTGCTCCCCGTTCGCTCGCCGCTACTGGGGGAATCTCGGTTGATTTCTTTTCCTCGGGGTACTTAGATGTTTCAGTTCCCCCGGTTCGCTTCATTACGCTATGTATTCACATAATGATAGTGTGACGAATCACACTGGGTTTCCCCATTCGGACATCGCCGGGTCAAAGGTTCATATCACCTCGCCGGCGCTTATCGCAGATTAGCACGTCCTTCATCGCCTCTGACTGCCAGGGCATCCACCGTGTACGCTTAGTCGCTTAACCTCACAACCCGAAGCTGTTTCGCCTCTGATTGTGAAAATTTGAGAGACTCAAACACACCATTAAAGATGTGTCGTTTCAATTTTCAGCTTGATCCAGATTTTTAAAGAGCAAAACTTCGCAGTGCACCTTTTCAGGTTCACTCTGAAGTTTTCTTGTTTTGTGCAGTAAAAGGATGGTGGAGCTATGCGGGATCGAACCGCAGACCTCCTGCGTGCAAGGCAGGCGCTCTCCCAGCTGAGCTATAGCCCCATCGTAGTTATCTCTCTACCGGTAATTTTTGTTGAGGCAAGGCGTGGTGACACGGAGCATACTCAGGTATGTGAGTGTCACCGCAACGCAGCATCAGCAAAAATTTGGTAGGCCTGAGTGGACTTGAACCACCGACCTCACCCTTATCAGGGGTGCGCTCTAACCACCTGAGCTACAAGCCTGCAGAGATTTTTACTGCTGTATTTCATCAGACAATCTGTGTGAGCACTACAAAGGCAGGTTCTTTAAGGTAAGGAGGTGATCCAACCGCAGGTTCCCCTACGGTTACCTTGTTACGACTTCACCCCAGTCATGAATCACAAAGTGGTAAGCGCCCTCCCGAAGGTTAAGCTACCTACTTCTTTTGCAACCCACTCCCATGGTGTGACGGGCGGTGTGTACAAGGCCCGGGAACGTATTCACCGTAGCATTCTGATCCACGATTACTAGCGATTCCGACTTCATGGAGTCGAGTTGCAGACTCCAATCCGGACTACGACGCACTTTATGAGGTCCGCTTGCTCTCGCGAGGTCGCTTCTCTTTGTATGCGCCATTGTAGCACGTGTGTAGCCCTGGTCGTAAGGGCCATGATGACTTGACGTCATCCCCACCTTCCTCCAGTTTATCACTGGCAGTCTCCTTTGAGTTCCCGGCCTAACCGCTGGCAACAAAGGATAAGGGTTGCGCTCGTTGCGGGACTTAACCCAACATTTCACAACACGAGCTGACGACAGCCATGCAGCACCTGTCTCACAGTTCCCGAAGGCACTTCAGCATCTCTGCTGAATTCTGTGGATGTCAAGACCAGGTAAGGTTCTTCGCGTTGCATCGAATTAAACCACATGCTCCACCGCTTGTGCGGGCCCCCGTCAATTCATTTGAGTTTTAACCTTGCGGCCGTACTCCCCAGGCGGTCGACTTAACGCGTTAGCTCCGGAAGCCACGCCTCAAGGGCACAACCTCCAAGTCGACATCGTTTACGGCGTGGACTACCAGGGTATCTAATCCTGTTTGCTCCCCACGCTTTCGCACCTGAGCGTCAGTCTTTGTCCAGGGGGCCGCCTTCGCCACCGGTATTCCTCCAGATCTCTACGCATTTCACCGCTACACCTGGAATTCTACCCCCCTCTACAAGACTCTAGCCTGCCAGTTTCGAATGCAGTTCCCAGGTTGAGCCCGGGGATTTCACATCCGACTTGA
The DNA here is from genome assembly GCF_918797525.1 of unidentified bacterial endosymbiont. Classification (NCBI taxonomy): domain Bacteria; species unidentified bacterial endosymbiont. The sequence goes on from NZ_OU963893.1 coordinate 4,672,013, forward strand.
CAGACCGCCTGCGTGCGCTTTACGCCCAGTAATTCCGATTAACGCTTGCACCCTCCGTATTACCGCGGCTGCTGGCACGGAGTTAGCCGGTGCTTCTTCTGCGGGTAACGTCAATCGGTGAGCTTATTAAACTCACCGCCTTCCTCCCCGCTGAAAGTGCTTTACAACCCGAAGGCCTTCTTCACACACGCGGCATGGCTGCATCAGGCTTGCGCCCATTGTGCAATATTCCCCACTGCTGCCTCCCGTAGGAGTCTGGACCGTGTCTCAGTTCCAGTGTGGCTGGTCATCCTCTCAGACCAGCTAGGGATCGTCGCCTTGGTGAGCCTTTACCTCACCAACAAGCTAATCCCATCTGGGCACATCCGATGGCAAGAGGCCCGAAGGTCCCCCTCTTTGGTCTTGCGACGTTATGCGGTATTAGCTACCGTTTCCAGTAGTTATCCCCCTCCATCAGGCAGTTTCCCAGACATTACTCACCCGTCCGCCACTCGTCACCCGAGAGCAAGCTCTCTGTGCTACCGTTCGACTTGCATGTGTTAGGCCTGCCGCCAGCGTTCAATCTGAGCCATGATCAAACTCTTCAATTTAAGTTTGATGCTCGTGAATTAAACTTCGTAATGAATTACGTATGTTCACTCAGAGACTTGGTATTCATTTTTCGTCTTTCGACGTTAAGAATCCATGTCACTTTGAGTGCCCACACAGATTGTCTGATAAATTGTTAAAGAGCAGTGCCGCTTCGCTTTTTGCTGCGGCGCGGGGTGTGCATATTACGCTTTCCCGCTACAGAGTCAAGCGTTTATTTCGCTTTTCTCTGCAAGAGTTCATCGCTGAACCCCGCTAACCCGGCGGCCTGTAAGCCGTTGTTCCGTGTCAGTGGAGGCGCATTATAGGGAGTTCTCAGGCGTTGACAACCCCTCTTTTAAAAAAAACGTTCAACCGTCTCTTTTTTGCGCAAAATCGTGCGGCAACACCAGTTTTTCCAGCGTTTCAAAGCCATAACGGCGTAAAACGGGTAAAAGTTGTTCAGTTTCTTTTGTTATTGCCATACAGAAAGCGATATTCGCATCGGTCGATTTTGCATCTGGCGCTTCATGTTCCAATAGCCAGGCCGTACGACGCGCAATAGCCGCGCCGGAATCGACCAGTCTTGTCCCCTCAGGGAGAACCGCTAACAGTTCTTCCTGTAATAACGGGAAGTGGGTGCAGCCCAGGACGACCGTATCCGGTGGTTCCGGCATTCGCAGCCACGGGCGAAGTATGCGGCGCAGTTCTTCGTGCGATACCGCTTCTCCGTGCAACTTCGCTTCCGCCATCTCCACCAGTTCCGCCGACCCCAGCATGGCAATCTTGCATTCATTGGCGAAGCGATCGATAAGTTCACGGGTATAAGGACGTTTGACCGTGCCACGGGTTGCCAGCAGGCCGACAATGCCGTTTGCCGTCAGACGTGCCGCAGGTTTAATTGCCGGAACGACACCCACCACCGGAAACGGGAATTTATCACGCAGTGCTGGAAGGGAGACGGTGCTTGCCGTATTACAGGCAATGACCGCCAGCGCCAGGGGATAACGCTGCTGTACCGCGGTGACGATTTCAACCACACGCTCAACTATAAAATCTTCACTCTTTTCCCCATAAGGGAATGCGACGTTATCGAAGGCATAAATGTAATGGAGATCCGGCAGGAGATGCCGAATCTCATCGTAGACCGAAAGCCCACCGACGCCGGAATCAAAAACCAGCACGGTGGGACGCGGATCAGAAGGTGTAGCTGCCAGACAAGGTGTATTCTCGTCCTGCAGTTTGATAGCCATAAACTGTCTCGTAATCTTTATCGAACAGGTTAGCTATTTTACCACGAACTGTCAGATGTGAGGTGACAGGATATGAAACTGCGATATCCCACAGGCTCACACCGCCCATTTTGACCTTCTGACTCGGATAGGTCCCGAAATCGGTATCGTAACGTGTCCCCAGGTAGTGGTAAGTCAGACTCCAGTCGACATCAGCGATCTGCGTATCGAGTTGATACTTTACCTGCTGTTTAGCGCGACGATCCAGCGGTTGGTTCGTTGCCGCATTGCGCGCATCTACATAGTCATAGCCGACAGTATGTATAATCGGACCAGTATCAAACGAGGCAGTGGCTTCAACGCCTTTAATGCGCGCTTTGCCGACGTTGTAATACTCCTGAAGATTGTTGTTGAAGTCGATCAAGTTATCAACATCGTTACGATAGGCCGACACGCGCCAGCTCACGCCCGCCGTGAGACCTTCGAACGCACCTTCCCACTGCTTGCTCTCTTCAGGATCAAGGTGGTCATTGCCGTAGAAGCCATATAGTTGCCCCAGGTTCGGCGCTTTATAGGCGGTGCCATAAGACGCAATGACGCGATAACCGTCAATAAACTCCCAGCCTGCGCTGCTCTGCCAGGTACCATGGCGACCAAACTGTGAGTTATCGTCGCTACGGGCTGCCCCTTCCAGCGTAACATCACCCCATTTCTGCAACGCGGTCAGGTAGACGCCCGTGTTACGAATGTCGTAGCCATTCGACACATAGTTGGTGTTAGGTTCTGTGCTCTGCTTCTGCCAGTCGACACCCGCGCCGATGTTGCCATGCCCAACGTCCACGGAGTTAGCCCATTGAACGTTGTACTGTTTGATTTCATCCAGCGTAGCCGTGGAGTCATAACGTCCAAGATGCGGATCGTAGTTATAGTCCTTACTGTGGCTATAGCTGGAGAGTAACTGTGAATGGAAGATATCCTCATTGAAGCGCAGTCCGGCATCCCAGGTCTGGCTATACAATTGGCGGGTATCGACCAGTGCATTAGGGCTGTAATAACCGTCATAGGCTGTACGGTTGCTATAGCCATAACCTCGAATAAAGCCGCTCCACTGATTGGAGAACGCATGCTCCAGCGCGCCGTAGATTGTTTTATTCATATAGCCGTCGCGATCGGTCTGGGCAAAGCCGCCGTTATTTCCGTCCGCCACCACGTCAAAACCTTTCGTGTAGGTGTAATCGCCCGCCAGCGTCACCCGGGTACTGTCGCCCAGCGTTTGCTGGGTGCTACCGCCATAATTCTGGTAGCCATGCGACCCAACGCCTGCATTAAGCGTCGTGCCATCCTTCGCGCGGGTAGTGATGATGTTCACCACGCCGCCAATCGCATCAGAGCCATAGACTGCAGAGCGCGGTCCACGAATGTATTCGATGCGCTGTACCAGTGCGATGGGGAACTGACTGAGGTCGGACGACCCTGTGACGCCCGCCTGGTTAAGACGGACCCCGTCGACAAGAATAAGAACATGGCTGGAATTGGTGCCACGTATAAAGAGTGAAGAAAGCTGCCCCATTCCGCCGCTTTGCGTGGTATCCACACCCGGCAGGCGGCGCATCACATCAACTACGGTCGTGGATTGCCAACGTTCAATATCTTCACGCGTCACCACAGATGTCGGCGCCAGAACGGTTTTTTCCGGTTGCGCAAAACGGTTTGCCGTAACGACCAACGAGTCTGCGCTATCCTGCGCCCAGCCCGAAAATGCCGTGACGGACAATGCCGTCAGCAGCGATACTTTTTTAATCATTGTTAAAGCATCCACAATATAAGAAGGATGCCGCAGGCCTCATCTATAGCACGCGATGATGAAACCAGATGCGACGTGATCCCGGCAGGTCTTCGGGCTAGGTGGCGTTTTACAGATGACGACTTCCCGCTTTCACAGTGTCTACAACATTCATCCCGCCAGTCTTTACCGCTGCGCGTCAGCTCCAGATTTACACTGGATTCCCTTTTTACTCTCAGGAGACCGGAAACAGAATGCTACAATTAGACACGTATGGATGTCCAGATAGCTATTACCCATTAAATCTGGACATCCCGTACACAATGCCTACAATCCCCGCGTAATTCTTTATCATTCAGGACGCATCATGACCCCCGAACACCTCCCGACAGAACAGTACGACGCACAGCTGGCAGAGAAAGTTGTCCGCCTGCAAAGTATGATGACGCCTTTCAACGCGCCCGTTCCCGAGGTGTTCCGCTCGCCTGTCAGCCACTACCGTATGCGTGCTGAGTTCCGTATCTGGCATGACGGCGATGACCTGTACCACATCATTTTCGATCAACAAACCAAATCCCGCATTCGCGTGGACAGCTTCCCGGCGGCAAGCGAACTCATTAACCAGTTAATGACGCTGATGATAGAAGGCGTGCGTAACAATCCGCTGCTGCGCCATAAGCTGTTTCAGATTGACTATCTGACGACACAAAGTAATCAGGCCATTGTCTCCCTGCTGTACCACAAAGCGCTGAACGATGAATGGCGCGAACAGGCAGAAGCGCTGCGTGATATCCTGCGAGCGCAGAATATCAACGTTCATCTGATAGGCCGCGCGACCAAAACCAAAATCATGCTGGATAAGGATTACGTCGACGAACGTCTGCCGGTGGCAGGAAAAGAGATGGTTTATCGTCAGGTGGAAAATAGCTTCACCCAACCGAACGCCGCGATGAACGTGCAGATGCTGGAGTGGGCGCTAAATGCGACACAAGGGTCAACGGGCGACCTGCTGGAACTGTACTGCGGTAATGGCAACTTCTCGCTGGCGCTGGCGCGTAACTTTGAGCGCGTGTTGGCAACCGAAATCGCCAAGCCGTCCGTCGCAGCCGCACAATACAATATTGCCGCCAACCATATCGATAATGTGCAGATCATTCGTATGGCTGCGGAAGAGTTTACGCAGGCTATGAATGGCGTACGCGAGTTTAACCGTTTGCAGGGAATCGATTTAAAGAGCTATCAGTGTGAGACGATTTTTGTCGATCCGCCGCGCAGTGGTCTGGACAGCGAAACCGAAAAGATGGTGCAGGCGTACCCGCGTATTTTGTACATCTCTTGCAACCCTGAAACCCTGTGCAAAAATCTCGAAACATTGAGCCAGACGCATAAGGTTGAACGTCTGGCGTTATTCGATCAGTTCCCGTATACGCACCACATGGAGTGCGGGGTATTGCTTAGCGCACGGTAATTTTGTTCTCGCTTTACTCCGGCAGGTGGCGCTTACGCCTGCGTAGGCGCGAGCCAATCCAGAACACCAGCGCAACAGACAGTACCGCAGGCAGGAAGTTAGACCCGATATCCGGATACTCCGCGCGCACCACGGTACTAAACAGTAGCACGCCCAAAATAAAGCAGGCGGCAGCCAGCCCCGGCAACCCGACGGGCATAGTGCGGTTTAAGTAGCGTTGATGCAGGCAATAAACCGTTAGCACCAGCGAGATGAGCGGGAAAATCGAAAAGGGCACAATCGCGCTGAAAACAGCCGCAAATGTGCCATTAATAGATAAGCCAGCGATCAATGCCAGCAACAACGTACCCTTATCCTGACCTGACTGTTTCATTACTCACCTTCACCGATCGGTTTGATGTGCCAATTTCTCTTGTTCACGTCGATACCAGTAGTACGCTCCTTTTGAGATCATGCGCAGTTGCAATACCAGTCGCTCTTCGAGTTGTTTGCGTTGCTCAACACTCACATCCAGTGCTTCTGCCCCGGCATTGAAGACAATAGTGACCATGGCTTCTGCCTGTGCTTCGGTAAACGCACGCGGCATGTGATTTTCGAGTTCAAGATAGTCGGCAAGTTCCGCAATAAAATGCTGAATTTCACGCGCGACAGCGGCACGAAACGCCGCCGAAGTGCCCGAACGCTCACGCAACAGCAGGCGAAATGCGTTGGGGTTATTGCCAATGAATTCCATAAATGTCGATACGGAGGTGCGGATCACGCTGCCCCCTTTAGCGATACGCTGACGCGCCTGACGCATCAACTGGCGCAGCATCAGCCCGCTCTCGTCGACCATGGTCAGGCCCAGTTCATCCACATCACGGAAGTGACGATAGAAGGACGTTGGCGCAATCCCCGCCTCGCGTGCGACTTCGCGCAGGCTTAAACTGGCAAAACTCCGCTCAGCGCTCAGTTGACTGAATGCGGCTTCCACCAGCGAACGCCGGGTTTTCTCTTTTTGTTGTGCTCTTACGCCCATCACAATAGTTGAATCCTTCCAAAGGTCTGATGGCACTATACCAGAGAATAAAATTAATCTGTTTGCACTGCTTTGTGAATGATTGTTTACGGGCGGTTTGTGCTCCACTGCCCGAAAAAAGCACAACGATAATTGGGTTACCCTGGCAATGATGTTATGATTCTGTTGCTTTTATGTATAAGAACAGGTAAGCCTTGCCATGCCACATTCCTACGATTACGACGCAATAGTTATTGGTTCCGGCCCCGGCGGCGAAGGCGCTGCTATGGGTCTGGTAAAACAGGGAGCCAGAGTAGCGGTTATTGAGCGCTACCATAATGTTGGCGGCGGTTGCACCCACTGGGGCACCATCCCTTCGAAAGCCCTCCGCCATGCCGTTAGCCGCATTATTGAATTTAACCAAAACCCTCTTTACAGCGATCACTCCCGGCTTCTTCGTTCTTCCTTTGCCGACATCCTGAATCACGCGGACGCCGTCATTAACCAGCAGACTCAGATGCGTCAGGGTTTTTATGAACGTAACCACTGTGAAATTCTGCAGGGTAATGCGCATTTTGTGGATGAACACACCCTGGCGCTGGAGTGCCACGACGGCTCGGTCGAGACCATCACCGCCGAAAAGTTCGTTATTGCCTGTGGATCACGCCCGTACCATCCGGCGGATGTCGATTTCTCGCATCCGCGCGTCTACGACAGCGACTCCATCCTCAGCCTGCACCACGAACCCCGCCATGTGATTATTTACGGTGCGGGGGTGATTGGCTGTGAATACGCGTCTATCTTCCGGGGAATGGAGGTCAAAGTTGACCTTATTAACACCCGCGACCGTTTGCTGGCCTTCCTCGATCAAGAGATGTCGGACTCACTGTCCTACCACTTCTGGAACAGCGGAGTGGTTATTCGCCACAACGAAGAGTACGAGAAGATCGAAAGCTGCGACGACGGTGTGATCATGCACCTGAAGTCCGGTAAAAAGTTGAAAGCAGACTGTCTGCTGTATGCCAACGGCCGCACCGGTAACACCGATTCACTGCGCCTTGAAAATATCGGTCTGGAAACCGACAGCCGTGGTCAACTGAAGGTCAACAGCATGTACCAAACCGCGCTGCCGCATATTTATGCCGTCGGCGACGTGATTGGTTACCCGAGCCTGGCGTCAGCGGCATACGACCAGGGGCGCATTGCGGCGCAGGCGCTGGTGAAAGGTGAAGCGACGGCGCATCTGATTGAAGATATTCCGACGGGCATCTACACCATTCCGGAAATCAGCTCTGTGGGTAAAACCGAGCAGCAGCTAACGGCAATGAAGGTGCCATACGAGGTGGGTCGTGCGCAGTTTAAACATCTGGCGCGCGCGCAAATCGTAGGAATGAGCGTAGGTACGTTGAAAATTCTATTCCATCGCGAAACGAAAGAGATCCTCGGTATTCACTGCTTTGGTGAACGCGCGGCGGAAATCATTCATATCGGCCAGGCGATAATGGAGCAAAAAGGGGGTGGTAACACCATTGAGTACTTCGTTAACACCACCTTTAATTACCCGACCATGGCAGAAGCCTATCGGGTCGCGGCCCTAAACGGTCTGAACCGTCTGTTTTAACGCGTTTTCGAAATGGCCATCCATCGAACTGCGGATGGCCTCTGCCAGCTGCTCATAGCGGCTGCGCAGCGGTGAGCCGGGGCGATAAACCAACCCAATCGTGCGGCGCGGCTCGGGTTTAATGCACGGCAGATAGACCACACCATCTCGTTTACGCTCTCGCGGGACTGCCAATGCAGGCAGCAGCGTAATTCCACTTCCCGCCGCCACCATATTTCTGAGCGTTTCCAGGCTGGTTGCGCGGAAATGGGTATCTTCGTCAGCACCCGCTTCAAAGCAGAAGCCCATCGCCTGATCGCGCAGGCAGTGGCCGTCTTCCAGCATCAGCAGTTTTTCACCGGCCAAATCGGCCATCGGCACGCGATCGCGGTTCGCCCAGGGGTGATCTTCATAGATCGCCAGCATCATTGGCTCATCGAACAGCGGTACTTCGATAAAGGCTTCGCTCTCTTTCACCAGCGCCAGAATGGCGCAATCAAGCTTACCGCTATCTAACTGCGCCAGTAGCTGATGGGTTTGCGCTTCATGCAGGTACATTTCGAGTTTCGGGAACGTCTGGTGCAGCATCGGAATGATCTGCGGCAACAGATAAGGGCCAACGGTTGGGATCAGGCCAATATGCAGTGGCCCGGACATCGCCTCCCCCTGCTGGCTTGCCATTTCCTTAAGCACTTTGACCTCGCGCAGCACGGTGCGCGCCTGATCCACCAGCAGAAGACCTGCCTGTGTGAACAGTACCTTACGACTGGTGCGCTCCAGCAGCATCACGCCCAGCTCATCTTCCAGCTTGCGGATCTGACCGCTTAGCGTGGGCTGGCTAACGTGGCAGGAATCAGCCGCGCGGCGAAAATGTCGGTGCTCAGCTAAGGCTACCAGGTATTCAAGATCACGAATATTCATTATTCATCCTCCGTCGCCACGATAGTTCATGGCGATAGATAGCATAGCAACCAACGATTATCCCTATCAAGCATTCTGTTGAATAATACAGCACATAGACGAGGCGGGACGTGTTTAACCCCTTAACGTCCCGCCTCGTCAAACGAGTTTCTCTCAAAACTCGAATAACTAAAGCCAACGTGAACTTTTGCGGACCCCGTGGTCCGCATTTTTTTGCGTAAAAAAGCCCGGGGATAAAGCAAAATGGCAACCGAAGTTGCCAATTTTTAGTGTTTGCTCCCTCTCCCCGTGGGCTGAGGGTTTCCCACAAAATCATGCCAGCACGGTTTAAACCAACCGCTTTTTCGCATCCGCAATCGCCAGCGCCACCTGCTTAGGTGATACGCCGCCTTTCGCCGCACGCTTATCCAGACACGACTGCAAGGACAGAATCGGATAGACATCATCTCCGATGACCGCACTGAATTTCTGCAGGTCGCCCAGCGTCAGATCTTCCAGCGGTTTCCCCTGACGAATGGCTTCCACCACCGCCTCACCCACAATGTGGTGTGCTTCGCGGAACGGTACACCCTTAGCAACCAGATAATCCGCCAGTTCGGTAGCGTTAGCGTAACCCTGCTGCGCCGCTTCCTGACAACGCGGACGTTTCACCTGAATGCCGTCCAGTACCAGCGCGCCCATATGCAGGCAGTCAAGCCAGGTGTCGAGCGCGTCGAACAAACCTTCTTTGTCTTCCTGCATATCTTTGTTATACGCCAGCGGCAGTCCTTTCAGCGTCATCATCATACCGGTCAGCGCGCCCTGCACGCGGCCACACTTACCGCGAATAAGCTCCAGCGCATCTGGGTTTTTCTTCTGCGGCATCAGGGACGAGCCGGAGGTCACGCGGTCAGATAGCTCAACAAAACCCGCTTCGCCGGAGTTAAAGAAGATCAGGTCTTCAGCAAAACGCGACAGGTGCACCATGCCAATAGAGGCGTTGGAGAGCAGTTCCAGCACGTGGTCACGATCGGACACGCTGTCCAGACTGTTACGGGTAGCCGACGCAAAGCCCAGCCAACCCGCCAGCTGTTCACGGTCGATGTCATAAGCGGTACCCGCCAACGCACCGCTGCCCAGCGGGCTAACGTCCAGACGCTTGAGGGTATCCTGTAGACGGCCTTCATCACGTGCCAGCATCTCAACGTAGGCCAGACACCAGTGTGCAAACGTCACCGGCTGCGCGCGCTGCAGGTGGGTATAACCCGGCATCACCGCATCCTGGTTGTTCTGCGCGGTGTCCACCAGCGCGCTCTGCAACTGGCGATTAGCAGCCAGCAGTTCAGCAACGGTATCTTTACACCACAGCTTCAGATCGGTCGCGACCTGGTCGTTACGGCTGCGGCCGGTATGCAGTTTTTTACCCAACTGGCCGACTTTGTCAATGAGTTTGCCTTCCACCCAGCTGTGAATATCTTCGGCATCGCTCCGGAGGATTTGCTGCGGATCCAGACGCACCTCTTCCAACAGTTTGTTTAGCGCCTCTTCCAGTTGAAGCTGTTCATCTACGGTCAACACACCCACCTTTACCAGCGCTTTGGACCAGGCCACAGAGCCGACGATATCCTGTTCGGCCAGGCGGTAGTCGAAGCGCAAAGAGTCGTTGAACTGTTTGAACCGTTGATCTGCTGCCTGAGTAAAACGCCCACCCCAAAGTGCCATAACATGCTTCCTTTATTCGTTAGTTCCGCCAGGTGGCGTTACGCTTACCCGGCCTATGGTCATTCACTAAAATCTTAAGCCAGAATACGCGTGCCGATCGGCGTGCCGTTAAACAGCGCCGGCAGTTGCTCCGCATGGCGCCAGGAGGCGATATCCACCGGACGGCCGAGCGCGCGTGCGGCATCCAGCGCGGCGTTCACTTTGACGATCATGCCGTCGGTGATAATGCCCTGGTCGATCAATTGCTCGGCTTTTGCTGCGGTCATCTCGGCAATACGCTGGCCTTTACCATCAAGAATACCGCTCACGTCGGAAAGTAGGATCAGGTCTGCGCCCAGCGTTGCCGCCAGCGCGGTTGCCGCCTGGTCCGCATTGACGTTCATCAGCTCACCCTCTTCGGTCACACCGATAGAGCTCACTACGGGCAGGAACCCGCCTTCAAGCAGCGTGTTAATCAGTTCAGGCGAGCCCGGCTGCGCCAGTCCAACGTGGCCGAGCGCTTCGTCGAGCTGAGTCACTTTTACGCTGTCACCATCGCCCAGATAGAGGCCAACGGAGGTAATGTGATGTTTTTTCGCCCATGCCAGCAGCGTTTTATTTGCGGTTCCCGCCAGCGCGCCGGTGATGATGTCAATCTGATCGGCAGGCGTCACACGCAGGCCATTTTTCTTTTTCACCGGTAGGTTGAGTCCTTTCATTAGTTCATCAACCACACAGCCGCCGCCGTGAACAATTACCAGCGGACGCTGGTGTGATTCGCGATAATTCACCAGCGCCGTAAAAAGACGCTCCAGCGCTTCTTCGCTATCCAGCAGTACACCACCGAGTTTGATAATTAATGGGTTCATCATCACACCTTAAATAAGAGACTGCGTTTCAGGGAAGCCGAAACGAATATTTGCACACTGCATTGCCTGAGCGGCAGCGCCTTTAAGTAAGTTATCTTCTGCGGCTACCACGATCAGATGCTCGCCCTGGACGGCAAAGCCAATGTCGCAGAACGGCAGGCCGACTACGTTTTTCAGTGCCGGGACGCCATTGTCATACAGGCGCACCAGCGGTTTATCTGTATAAGCCTGCGCAAAGACCTCGCCAATCTGCTCTTTGGTAATGCCCGGTTTCAGGCGGCAGGTAATGGTTTCGAGGATCCCACGCGGGAAGCTGCCCAAATGCGGGGTAAAAATGACGTCCGCGCCCAGATGGGTGGTGATTTCTGGATGATGGCGATGGTTAAACACGCCATACGGCTGAAGGCTCACTTCGCAGAAGCTGTTCGCGATAGCGGCTTTGCGCCCGGCTCCGCTCACGCCACTGGTGGCGTTGATCACCGGCCACTGGTTGAGATCCAGCAAACCTGCGTCAATAAGCGGTTTCAGGGAGAGCTGCGCTGCCGTCGGATAACAGCCCGGCACAGCAATCAGGTTCGCTTCTTTCAGTTTGCCTGCGCTCCACTCCGCCAGTCCGTACACCGCTTTCTCAAGCAGCTCCGGGTGCTGATGAGTGAAACCGTAATATTTTTCGTAGAATGCGCCGTCGTTAACGCGAAAGGCCCCGGAGAGGTCGAACACCACACAGCCGGCCACCAGAAATTGCGGCGCCAGGTCATGGCTGACTTCGTGCGCGGTAGCTAAAAAGACCACGTCTACGCCGTCGGTGAACTCGCTGATGTCAGACATCGGCTGCAGCGGCAGATCGACAATGCCCTTAAGCTGTGGATGCAAATCGGAAATTAACTTTCCTGCATCATTGCTTTGCGCTGACACGGTCAAAGCGGTTATGGTCATATCTGGATGGCGATTCACGTAGCTTACAAGCTCTGCGCCCGCATAACCGCTAGCGCCTACAATCAGCGTATTCAACATTGGGTTCCTTTATGCTCAACGTTAATGTATTTTTATTCACATTTATTGCATGAATATTGATACTATCACGACCTAAGGTGTGTCAACAATGAAAATGAACTTACCGCCATTTATCGAGATTTACCGCGCCCTGATTGCCACACCCTCCATCAGTGCGACAGAAGAATCGCTGGATCAGAGCAATGAGTCTTTAATCAATCTGCTGGCGGGTTGGTTTAGCGAACTTGGGTTCAACGTTGAGATACAGCCGGTCCCCGGAACACGCCACAAATTTAACCTGCTCGCCAGCACCGGACACGGTGCGGGCGGTCTTCTGCTGGCCGGCCATACCGATACCGTCCCTTTTGACGATGGCCGCTGGACGCGCGATCCGTTCACCCTGACCGAGCATGACAATAAGCTCTACGGGCTGGGCACCACCGACATGAAAGGTTTCTTCGCGTTTATCCTCGACGCGCTGCGTGACGTCGACGTGACCACGCTTAAAAAGCCGCTTTACATTCTCGCTACCGCCGATGAAGAGACCAGCATGGCGGGCGCGCGCTATTTCTCTGAAAATACGACGATTCGCCCGGATTGCGCCATCATTGGTGAACCGACCTCCCTGCAGCCCATTCGCGCGCATAAAGGCCATATCTCTACCGCAGTACGCGTGTTGGGCCAATCTGGCCACTCCAGCGATCCGGCGCGCGGCGTAAATGCCATTGAGCTGATGCACGATGCCATTGGCCGCATCATGGCGCTACGCGACTCGCTAAAAGAGCGTTATCACTATGAAGCCTTCACCGTTCCTTATCCCACGCTGAACCTTGGTAGCCTGCACGGCGGCGATGCGTCTAACCGTATCTGCGCCTGCTGCGAATTGCACATGGATATCCGTCCGCTGCCAGGCATGACGTTAAGCGATTTAGATGGCTTGCTGACGGAAGCTCTGGCTCCGGTAAGTGAACGCTGGCCCGGTCGCCTGACGGTTTCTGAACTGCATCCGCCAATCCCGGGCTATGCGTGCCCGCCGGATCATCAGCTGGTTCAGGTGGTAGAAAAGCTGCTCGGCGAAAAAACCGACGTAGTGAACTACTGTACCGAAGCGCCGTTTATACAGGCCTTGTGCCCGACGCTGGTACTAGGCCCAGGCTCTATCAACCAGGCCCACCAGCCGGATGAATACCTGGAAACCCGCTTTATCAAGCCAACCCGCGAGCTAATTACCCAGGTTGTGCACCACTTCTGCTGGCATTAAAACGGTTCCCCTCCCCCTGCGCTCATCCCTTTGGCGAGAGGACTGGGGGAGGGGAGAAATCCCGCGATCTTCATCACATTTCCATAAGCAACTCTTATCTGATGCAAAGCGAATTAACTTTCGTAAATTACCCACATTTATTCGTTTGCTGAACCGTTTTCGCAGCAATTGACGAAGGGGGTTTTACGTGGCTTTATAAAGGGAGATGACAGAATAATGCCCAAAAGATTCTCGATTGGGCATAAACAAAAATGATGGGGTGACTGGGTTTTTATGAACGAACAATATTCCGCATTGCGTAGTAATGTCAGTATGCTCGGCAAAGTGCTTGGAGATACCATCAAAGATGCGTTGGGGGAGAACATTCTCGACCGCGTTGAAACCATCCGCAAGCTGTCCAAATCTTCCCGTGCAGGTAACGAGGCCGATCGTCAGGAACTGCTCACTACCTTGCAGAATCTGTCAAACGATGAGCTATTGCCTGTGGCTCGTGCGTTCAGCCAGTTCCTGAACCTGGCGAACACCGCTGAGCAATATCACAGCATTTCGCCAAAAGGTGAAGCTGCTAGCAACCCGGAAGTCATTGCCCGCACCCTTAGAAAGCTCAAAGATCAGCCAGACCTCAACGAAGCCATTATTAAACAAGCAGTGGAATCCCTTTCGCTAGAGCTGGTCCTGACCGCGCACCCAACCGAAATCACCCGTCGCACGCTGATCCACAAAATGGTGGAAGTGAACAACTGCCTGAAACAGTTGGATAACAAAGATATCGCCGATTACGAGCGTAACCAGCTAATGCGCCGTTTGCGCCAGTTGATTGCGCAGTCCTGGCACACCGATGAAATTCGTAAGCATCGTCCAAGCCCGATTGATGAAGCCAAATGGGGCTTTGCAGTCGTGGAGAACAGCCTGTGGGAAGGTGTTCCCAACTACCTGCGCGAGCTGAATGAACAGCTGGAGGAGAACCTGGGCTACCGCCTGCCGGTTGACTTTGTTCCCGTACGTTTCACCTCGTGGATGGGCGGTGACCGCGATGGTAATCCGAACGTTACGGCAGAAATCACCCGCCATGTTCTGCTACTAAGCCGCTGGAAAGCCACCGACCTGTTCCTGAAAGATATTCAGGTGCTGATCTCCGAGCTATCGATGGTGGAAGCGACGCCAGAACTGCGCGAACTGGCTGGCGAAGAGGGTGCCAGCGAGCCGTACCGTTATCTGATGAAAAAACTGCGCAGCCAGCTGCTGGCCACCCAGGCCTGGCTGGAAGCGCGCCTTAAAGGCCAGCGGCTGCCGAAACCAGAAGGTCTGCTGAGCCAAAACGAACAGCTATGGGACCCGCTCTACGCCTGTTACCAATCTCTGCAGGCCTGCGGTATGGGCATTATAGCCAACGGTGAACTGCTCGATACCCTCAGGCGCGTGAAATGTTTTGGCGTGCCGCTGGTGCGTATTGATGTGCGCCAGGAAAGTACCCGTCATACCGAAGCGCTGGGCGAAATGACGCGCTACCTCGGCATCGGTGACTATGAAAGCTGGTCAGAGGCTGATAAGCAGGCTTTCCTGATCCGCGAGCTGAATTCCAAGCGCCCTCTGCTGCCGCGCAACTGGGCGCCGAGCAATGAAACCCGCGAGGTGCTCAACACCTGTAAAGCGATCGTTGATGCACCAAAAGGCTCGGTCGCCGCCTATGTGATCTCCATGGCGAAGACCCCGTCCGACGTCCTCGGTGTTCACCTCTTGCTCAAAGAAGCAGGTATCGACTATTCCCTGCCGGTAGCCCCGTTGTTCGAAACCCTCGACGACCTGAACAATGCCAACGATGTCATGACGCAGTTGCTTAACATCGACTGGTATCGCGGCTTTATTCAGGGCAAACAGATGGTGATGATTGGCTATTCCGACTCCGCGAAAGATGCGGGCGTAATGGCAGCGTCATGGGCGCAGTATCAGGCTCAGGACGCACTGATCAAGACCTGCGAGAAAGCCGGTATTGAACTGACCCTGTTCCATGGTCGCGGTGGTTCCATTGGTCGTGGCGGTGCGCCTGCTCATGCGGCACTGCTGTCACAACCACCGGGAAGCCTGAAGGGTGGGCTGCGCGTCACCGAGCAGGGCGAGATGATCCGCTTCAAATACGGTTTACCGGAAGGGACCATCAGCAGCCTGTCGCTTTACACCAGTGCGATTCTGGAAGCGAACCTGTTGCCACCGCCTGAACCGAAAGAGTCCTGGTGCTACATCATGGACGAGCTGTCGGATATCTCCTGCGATCTGTACCGCGGCTATGTGCGGGAAAACAAAGATTTTGTGCCTTACTTCCGTTCAGCCACCCCTGAGCAGGAACTGGGTAAGTTGCCGCTAGGTTCACGTCCGGCTAAGCGCCGCCCGACCGGTGGCGTGGAATCTCTGCGTGCAATACCGTGGATCTTCGCCTGGACGCAAAACCGTCTGATGCTGCCAGCCTGGCTGGGTGCGGGGGCGGCGCTACAGAAAGTGGTGGAAGACGGCAAGCAGAACGAGCTGGAATCCATGTGCCGCGACTGGCCTTTCTTCTCCACTCGCCTGGGTATGCTGGAGATGGTCTTCTCGAAAGCCGACCTGTGGCTGGCGGAATACTATGATCAGCGTCTGGTGAAACCTGAGCTGTGGGCGCTGGGCAACGAGCTGCGTGAACTGCTAGAGGGTGACATCAAAGTGGTGCTGGATATCGCCAACGACTCGCACCTGATGGCAGACCTGCCGTGGATTGCCGAATCAATCCAGTTGCGTAATATCTACACCGACCCGCTGAACGTCCTGCAGGCGGAACTGTTACACCGTTCACGTCTGGCTGAAGAGGAAGGTCAAGAGCCGGATCCACGCGTTGAACAGGCGCTGATGGTTACGATTGCAGGCGTTGCGGCAGGTATGCGCAACACCGGCTAATGCTTATGCCGGGTAACGCTCATGCTTACCCGGCAACTTTTGGTAGTCTCAGCATGCAACCCGATATCACTCAAATCCTGACCGACCTGCTCAACGGCACGTTGCCGCTGCGTCAGGTACATTTTGCCAACACATCCTCTTCCGCCCCTGAACTGGCCCTGCAGGTTGATTTTCCCCGCCTGGAAATCGTGATTGAAGGCTCAGTTGAAGATCGCGCAGCGCCCGTTTTACAACAGCGGGATGTCCTGTATGTACCAGCCGGAGGCTGGAATGACCCGCAGTGGCAAACACCCGTGACAACGTTGAGCATTCTGTTTGGTAAACAGCAGCTTGGGTTTAGCCTTGTGCACTGGAATGGCGTAGAAATTCGCAATCTGGCGAAACAGCATGTTGCACGACGTGGTCCGCGTATCGGCTCGTTCCTGCTTCAGGCGCTCCATGAAATGCAAATGCAGCCTCATGAGCAGCAAACCGCGCGGCTACTTGTCACTAGCCTGCTAAGCCACTGCGTGGATCTGCTGGGCAGCCAGATTCAGACCGCTTCCCGTAGTCAGGCTCTCTTTGAAGCTATCCGCGTCTACATTGATGAACATTTCACCGCCCCTCTAACCCGGGAGTCTGTTGCGCAGGCGTTTTACATCTCGCCTAATTACCTGTCGCATCTTTTTCAGAAAACAGGCGCGGTAGGTTTTAACGAATACCTGACGAACACCCGGCTGGAGCACGCGCGTCAGTTGCTAAAAGGATATGATTTGAAAGTGAAAGAGGTGGCGCATGCCTGCGGATTCATCGACAGTAATTATTTCTGTCGGTTATTCCGTAAAAAAACGGAGCGCTCGCCCTCAGAGTACCGTCGCCAGTATCACAGCCAGCTCACCGGAAAATCGGTTAGTTCAGAGTGATTTGCGTATATTGCGGTGCGGATAAAATTTTACGTACCGCAGCCATCACCTTTTGCGGATCGCTTAAGAAGGCGCTAATCCCACACTTTACGTAGCGGGAATGCTCGAAGCGTTCACCCCCCGCCAGTTCGATGTCGGTGATAAGCAATACGATATCGGCACGCCGAATCTCTTCATCCGTCAATTCACTTTCAATACCTAATGCACCCTGCGTCTCAATGCGAACGGACCATTTCTCCTGCTGGCAGATTTTTTTCCAGCTTTTCAGCAGCCATATAAGTGTGCGCAACGCCGCTGACACAGGCGGTCACCGCCACCAGATAACGGCCCATAACTGTCGTCATATTTACCCTCCTACGGTGACATGAAATCCTTCACGCTCCGCCATAAGCCGCATCGCCGCAACCTCATGTTCTGTTGGAGGACTAACCTGACGCATCCTCCACTCCTGCCCCAGCAGACGGTATTTGGGCTCTCCGTACTGATGGAACGGCAGTAAATGCAACTGGCGTATCCCTGAAGGTAGCAGAAACGCCAACACGCGTGCCATGTTGGTTTCAGTAAGGGTATAACCCGGTATGAGCGGTACGCGGGGGATCACGTTTACCCCCGCGTCCACCAGTTGCAGGAAATTATCCAGCACCCTGGACAAATTCATTGCCAACACAGCCTGCGCTTCCTCCGGGTCCATCATTTTCAAATCAAACAGGACTTCATCACACTGTCGAGCCAGGGGCAGTAAGCGGGACAGCGGCGCATCGCCCGCCGTTTCAACGGCGGTAGGCACCCCGTAGCGACGTAGCCTCTGCAAAAAGGTTGTCGCAAAAGGCGCCTGCATCAGCACTTCCCCACCAGAAAGCGTGATCCCACCGCCCGAAGAGCGAAAGAAGATATCGTCTTTCATTACCTCACGTTCGAGTTCATCCAGCGTAACATCGCGACCAATGCGCTCAAACGCGCCCGACGGGCACTCGTCAGCATCTCGCAGGCAGGGAGCGCAGTGCAAGCATTTGCTCTCCCGGCGCACCGTCTCTATTTTGGCGGAAATCGACTCCGGATTAGCGCACCACGGGCAGCGATGAGGGCAGCCTTTAAAAAAGACCACCGTACGAATGCCCTCGCCGTCATTCAACGAATAACGCTGAATGTTAAAAATGCGCGCCACATCAACACGCGCTTCAACAACTTCACAGCTGATGCGCTGTGCGGCGAATAATGTCATCCTGAATCTCCTTCGACAGCTCAACAAAGAAGGCACTGTACCCGGCAACCCGCACAACCAATCCGGCAAAATCCTGTGGACGTTGTTGCGCCTCACGCAGCGTTTGGGCATTCACCACGTTGAACTGAATATGCTGTAATTTAAGCCGGGTAAACGCGCGAAGGAAATCGACCAGTTTTTGCAACCCGGCATCCCCCTCCAGCGTCGCGGGTGTAAACTTCACGTTCAGCAAGGTCCCGTTAGATAACAGATAATTATCGAGCTTACTTACTGATTTCAGTACCGCCGTCGGGCCCAGCATGTCCTGACCGAGCATGGGTGAAAGCCCGCCGTCCGCCAGTTGCTCGCCCGCAAAACGGCCATCCGGCGTGGCGCCGACTACCGCCCCAAGTGGCACATGAGCGGACACGGTATAGGATCCTGGCGTGAACTGCCCTCCGCGCGGATTCCGGTATTTTTCGACCTCTTTACAGTAGTGGCGCAGCAGTTCAGCGCTGATGTTGTCAACGTCGTCGATATCATTGCCGTATTTTTCGAAGCGATGAATCAGCCGCGCTCGCACTTTTTCTCCCTCAGGAGCAGAGAAATTGGCTTTTAATAGGGCTAATAGCGCATCAAAACTTAAGCGCTGCTGTTCGAATACTAGCCCCTTAAGGGCATGAAGGGAGTCGCTCAGATTCGCAATCCCGATCCCCTGTACGCCGGAGAAGTTATAGCGCGCGCCACCGTCGGTGATGTCTTTCCCTGAGGCCAGACAATCGCTGATAAAAGAGGAGAGCAATGGCACAGGAGCCCAGTCGCGATGGCCGATATCGCAAATATTGCTTCCTTCAACCATCAGCGCTATGTAATGGTTAATTTTGGTTCGAATATGCTCCAGCAACCCCTCATAACTCAGTTCAGGATTACCTTCGTTCTCCTGCAAAGCGATCTCCATCACTTTCAGCAGGTTGAACATGGCGATATCGTGCAGGCCGTAAGTTTTTCCCGGGATTGACAGTTCAACGCAGCCTACAACGGCGTAATCACGCGCATCTTCCAGTGACACGCCACGGTTCAAAAATGCAGGCACGACCACTTCATCGTTGAAAATCTGTGGGATACCGGTGCCAAGACGAATCGTCTCCGCTGTTTTAAGCAGGAAAGGCCGGTCGATAAGTTCATTCACCCGCACGCCAAGATTTGGCTGAGGAAGCTGAACGCTCTGGTAAGCCTCCAGGCACCGGAAAGAAAGTTCATTCACCGCACTGCGCCCGCTTTCCGTCAGGCCGCCCAACAATGCGGTATAGCCGGTTGGGAACCCGGCAAAATAGCGGGCGCTGCTGGTAGAGCGTAAAAGCACCACGTCGTTGCACTTCACCCACAAGGATTCCAGCAGCTCTTGCAGGAATGCAGGCTCTGCACCCTGCCTGAGTGACGCCTGGTAAAACGGCAGCATATACTGGTCGAAACGCCCGATGGAGAGCGAGCTGGCGTTGGATTCATACTGCAAAATCACGTTCATGTACCAGAACAGCTGGCATGCCTGCCAGAAGGTTTGCGGCTTATGCTCCGCGTTATGCCGCGCAATTTTGGCCATCGTCAGTAATTCCGCACGGCGAGGCGCCTCGCCGATCTGGGCTAGCGCTTCAGCCAGGGCTGCGTAACGCAGAATATGACGTTGGGACGCCTCAAGCAGAATCAACGCCGCGGTATAAAAAGTGTTCTGGGTATCACGCGCGCAGTGTTCGCGCATTTCAGCCACCAGCGCGCCCAGGCCATTATTCAGCAAGCGCGGATAATCAATAATGATATGCCCCTGCCCTTTGTCCGTCTGGTTAATGCTAAAAATCTGTGTCCCTACCGCGGCTTTCACCTCATCCGTCATCTGACCGTTGATAAAATCCTTCATCGACCGTTTTTCCCAGTAGGGATAGAGAACGTCACGGTAGACCTGTTTAACTTCATCGCTAATGTCGAAGCGGTCCTGTGGGCGTGTGGCAAACTGATCCAGCTCATTTAGCAGCCAGTACGGGTCCATCTCAGGTGACATGATCCCGGCGCGCGGCTTAACGGTGCGGTTTCCGGCAATCAGTTCCTCGTCACGAATCGTGATTTCCACATGATCGAGAATATACGCCGTGGCTTTCGCGCGCCTGATAATAACCGGTTGGCCTTCCGTTTGCCGATGGCTGGCGGTATAGAGCAAAGCACGTTCAAGCGAGATTTCGCGCGGACTGGCGAACAGCGCGTTTTTCAAACGCTGGGTACGATTCGTCATGAGGGAACTCCTGTATCGGGATAACAAGCCGCCCCGAAGGGCGGTGGACATCAGGCTGTTTGTGCCAGGTGAGCATCGATTTTGTTCATGATGGCGTCGGCACGCTTTACCGCGTCGCTGATATTGACGCGTACAATAGTTTTACTCACAAAACGTTCTTCGAATTTAATGCCGATATCTTTGGTCAGGATCACCATATCCGCAGCGGCAACGTCTTCCATGGTTAACTCGTTTTCAAGACCAATCGACCCCTGCGTTTCAACCTTCACGTCCCAGCCTTTGGCTTTAGCGGCACTTTCCAGCGCTTCTGCAGCCATATAGGTATGTGCAACGCCAGACGGACATGCCGTTACTGCAATAATTCGAGCCATGTTCTCTACCTCTCTCAGTTGATTTCGAAATCCAGACCCAGGTCGTCATCTTTGTCCTTAATCTGTTTGGCATTCTTGCGGGCAATACTCTTGAGAACGTTTACGCTGATGGCGGTGACTATCGCCCCCACGGCAACTGCCGCGATATAGCCAGGCTTGCCTTCCACCACGGGAAGAACGATGAGCCCCCCCCATCCGGCGTAACACTGGGTGCCCATCATGGCAGCCGTTACTGCTCCGCACGCAGAGCCCAGCATGATAGATGGTATGACGCGCAGCGGGTCAGCGGCGGCAAAGGGAATCGCCCCTTCGGTGACGCCCACGCAGCCCATTACCAGCGCCGCTTTACCCGCTTCACGCTCTTCGCCAGAAAAGTTTTTGCGGTTAATCAGCGTCGCCAGGCCTAAGCCCAGCGGTGGAACGCAGATACTTACCGCCGCGATAGCCACCACGGTGTAGACACCCTGAGCAACGCAAATCAACATGAAGGCATAAGCCACTTTGTTAATCGGGCCGCCCATATCGAAGGCCAGCATCAGGCCAAGAATGATGGCCAGAACAACGATGCTGCCCTGCTGCATTCCCTGCAGCCACTGTGTCAAACCGGACGTCAATGCGCCCACAGGCTCGCCCAGCCCCCACATCATGATGCCCGCGGTGATACCTGTGCCGATGATTGGAATGATGAAGATAGGCATGACGGAGCGCAGGATTTTCGGTACCGGCAGTTTTTTCAGATACCAGACCACAATTCCGCCGAGGATCCCGGCAATAATTGCCCCAAAGAAACCCGCCCCGAAGCTATTGCCGACCCACGCCGCGATGGCGCAAGGAGCCAGCGCGGCACGCTCGGCGATGGAATAGCCAATGTAGGCGGCAAGGAAAGGTACCATCAGCGTTAAACCCGCCACGCCGATATCGAAGAGTTTTTTCAGATTAGGATCGGTTAATGCGTCCGGTACTGCCCCTTTGCCGTAAAGCATGACCGAAACCGCCAGTAAGATACCGCCCGCCACCACGAACGGGATCATGTGCGACACCCCAGTCATCAGATGCTGTCGCGTGTTCTTGAGAATATGCACCAACTCTTTCATATGTCGCTCCAGACCAATACCCATAAAGATGTGTGCCAACAATAGGCAATCAGAAAGGCATCGGACAGGAGACAAAATGGGCATTTACTGGATTTTTGTAATATTAAAATAAAAATGCGATCCGCCTCGACATTTCACAATACGCTCGCATGAAGACGGTACGCCCATCCTGTGAGTCAACTCTCACTTTCAACCAAACATTACATTTATCCAGTTTTTGGCAGATTTGTCACATGGCGCGTTTCGTCATCGCACCCGTATGCTGTTCCCATTGATGAACGATAGTTTTCAGGAGTGTCTGTATGGCTCTGGTTGTGGAATTTACCTGTGTATTGCCCAACGGGGTTCACGCACGCCCTGCAAGTCAAATCGAAACGCTGTGCAATACATTTATCTCGCAAATGGAGTGGTACAACCTGCGTACAGAGCGCAAAGGCAATGCCAAAAGCGCACTTGCGCTGATTGGCACCGATACGCTGGCGGGGGATGCCTGCCGCCTGGTTATCCATGGCGAAGATGAGCAGGAAGCGCACCAACGGCTCGAACAATGGCTACGAGATGAGTTCCCGCACTGTGATGTGCCGCTTAGCGTGGCGATCAATACCGAGCTAGATGCACTGCCGGAATCTCTTCTGCGCCTTAACCCGACGCTGTTCCGCGGCCTGCCGGTGTGCAGCGGTAGCGCGCAGGGCACGCTGACGTTGCTGACCTCACTGGATCTTAACACGCTGACCAATTTACCCGGCGCAAAAAACGCAGACGAAGAGCAGGCAGCGCTGGATAACGGCCTTAACCTGCTGGTCAAAAGTATTGCGCTGCGCGCCCTGGATAGCGACAGCACGGCCAGCGCAATTCTGGAAGCACATCGCTCGCTTGCTACCGATACCTCACTGCGCCAACACCTGCTTGCTGGCGTGAACCAGGGGCTCAGTTGCGCACAAGCCACAATCGCGACGGCAAACCATTTCTGCGCTGAGTTCTCACGTTCAGGCAGTAGTTACCTGCAGGAACGGGTGCTGGACGTGCGCGATGTTTGCTATCAACTGTTGCAGCATATCTATGGAGAACAGCGATTTCCGGCTCAGGGACAGCTCACTCAGCCGGGCATCTGTCTGGCAGATGACCTTACCCCCGGGCAGTTCCTGGAACTCGATAAATCCTTACTCACAGGGCTACTGTTAAAAAGCGGTGGAACGACCTCGCATACCGTTATTCTTGCACGTTCCTTTAATATCCCAACGCTGGTGGGTGTCGATAGTGAAAGCCTTTTGCCATGGCGTGATCAGCTTGTCTTCGTAGATGGCAATGCCGGTGCGGTGGTGGTGAACGCCAGCGACGCGGTAGCACGCTACTACCGGCAGGAAGCGCGGGTTCAGCAGGCGATACGTGAGCAACACAGTATCTGGCTCGACCGTGAGGCCAGAACCGCCGACGGCCTGCGCATTGAAATTGCCGCAAACATTGCTCATGCAGTTGAAGCTCAGACGGCATTTAGCAACGGCGCGGAAGGCGTCGGCTTGTTCCGTACCGAAATGCTTTATATGGATCGTACCAGCGCGCCCGGTGAAAATGAGCTTTACAACATTTTTTGTCAGGCGCTTAAAGGGGCAAACGGGCGCAGCATTATTGTCCGCACCATGGATATCGGTGGGGATAAGCCCGTGGATTATCTGAACATTCCGCCGGAGAATAATCCGTTCCTCGGCTATCGTGCCGTCCGCATTTATGAAGAGTATTCCACCCTTTTCACCACCCAACTGCGGGCGATCCTCCGCGCCTCTGCCCACGGCAGCCTGAAGATCATGATCCCGATGATCTCCTCAATGGAAGAGATCCTGTGGGTAAAAGAAAAACTCGCCGAAGCAAAGCAGCAGCTTCGCGCTGAGCATGTACCGTTTGAGGAAAAGATCCCCCTTGGCATCATGCTCGAAGTGCCATCGGTGATGTTCATCATCGATCAATGCTGTGAAGAGATTGATTTCTTTAGTATCGGCAGCAATGACCTGACGCAGTATCTTTTGGCCGTCGACCGTGACAACACGAAAGTGACGCGCCATTACAACAGCCTGAATCCGGCCTTCCTGCGTGCGCTTGATTACGCGGTGCAGGCCGTGCATCGCCAGGGAAAATGGATTGGTCTGTGCGGTGAGTTGGGCGCAAAAGGCTCGGTATTGCCACTGCTGGTTGGGCTGGGTCTTGATGAGCTGAGTATGGGTTCGCCAGCTATTCCGGCCACCAAAGCACGTCTGGCACAGCTTGATGGCCGCGCCTGCCGTCAGTTGCTCAACCAGGCGATGGCCTGTCGGACATCGCTTGAAGTGGAACATCTTCTCGCACAGTTCCGCATGAATCAGCAGGACGCACCGCTGGTGACGCCACGCTGCATTTCGCTGGATAACGACTGGAACAGTAAAGAAGAGGTCATGAAAGGCATGACCGATAACCTGCTGCTCGCAGAACGTTGCCGCTATCCCCGCAAACTGGAGGCCGATCTGTGGGCGCGTGAAGCCGTGTTCTCCACCGGGCTTGGCTTTAGTTTCGCCATTCCGCACAGCAAATCCGAGCATATTGAGCAGTCCACCATCAGCGTGGCGCGCCTTAACGCGCCGGTCAAGTGGGGTGAGGAAGAAGCCCAGTTCATCATTATGCTCACGTTGAACAAACATGGCGCAGGCGACCAGCACATGCGTATTTTCTCCCGCCTGGCGCGCCGCATCATGCATGAAGATTTCCGCAGCGCGCTGGTCAACGCCAGCTCAGAGGAAGCCATTGTCTCCCTGCTGCAACACGAATTAGAACTTTAACCGAGGAAGCGTGATGGAACTGTACCTGGATACCGCCAACGTGGCAGAAGTCGAGCGCCTGGCGCGCATTTTTCCCATTGCGGGAGTCACCACTAACCCGAGCATTGTCGCTGCCAGTCGTGAAACTCTCCGGACGGTGCTGCCGCGTCTGCAACAGGCCATCGGGCCAGAGGGCACGCTGTTCGCCCAGACCATGAGCCGGGACGCCGAAGGCATGGTGGCGGAGGCCAAACGCCTGAGCCAGGCGATTACGGGGATCGTGGTGAAAATCCCGGTGACTGCCGAAGGGCTTGTTGCGATAAAAATGCTCAAAACAGAGGGTATTACCACGCTTGGCACCGCAGTATACAGCGCAGCGCAGGGTCTATTGGCCGCGCTGGCGGGAGCAAAATATGTCGCACCGTATGTAAACCGCGTCGACGCCCAGGGCGGGGACGGTATTCGCATGGTACAAGAGCTGCAATCCCTGCTGGCGCGGCATGCGCCAGCAAGCAAGGTGCTGGCTGCCAGCTTCAAAACACCACGTCAGGCACTGGACTGTCTGCTTGCCGGATGTGAAGCAATAACGCTTCCTTTAGATGTAGCGCAACAAATGCTCAGCGCCCCGGCAGTAGAGTCAGCTATAGAGAAGTTCGAGCAAGACTGGAAAAACGCGTTTGGCAACCTCAACCTCTAAGGGAGGACCGTTATGGACCGTATTATTCAATCGCCCGGAAAATATATTCAGGGCGCGGATGTTCTCACCCGCCTCGGCGATTACCTGAAACCGCTGGCTAATCGCTGGCTGGTGGTGGGCGATAAATTTGTGCTGGGATTTGCAGACGCAACCCTGCGTCACAGCTTCGAAAAGGCGCAACTACATGCCGAAATCGCGCCCTTTGGCGGCGAGTGTTCGCAAAATGAAATCGACAGGTTAAAAAAACTGGCGGACAGCGCCGACTGTATGGCGGTACTGGGCATCGGCGGGGGTAAAACGCTGGATACCGCCAAAGCGCTGGCGCATTTTATGAACGTACCGGTCGCCATTGCACCCACTATCGCCTCTACCGACGCACCGTGCAGCGCCCTTTCCGTCATCTATACCGACAGCGGCGAGTTCGATCACTACCTGATGCTGCCGCACAACCCAAACATGGTCATTGTTGACACCAACGTGGTGGCAGGTGCGCCGGCACGTCTGCTGGCGGCCGGGATTGGCGATGCACTGGCAACCTGGTTTGAAGCGCGCGCCTGCTCCCGAAGCGGGGCCACGACCATGGCTGGCGGCAAGTGTACTCAGGCTGCCCTGGCGCTGGCGGAGCTATGCTACAACACGCTGGTTGAAGAGGGTGAAAAAGCGATGCTGGCAGCGGAGCAGCACGTCGTTACTCCGGCCCTGGAACGCATTATCGAAGCAAATACCTATTTAAGCGGCGTGGGCTTTGAAAGTGGCGGACTGGCGGCAGCACACGCCATTCATAACGGCATGACGGCCGTACCGGATGCGCATCACTGCTATCACGGGGAGAAAGTCGCGTTTGGCACGCTGACGCAGCTGGTACTGGAAAATGCGCCGATTGAAGAAATAGAAACCGTTGCGGCGCTTTGCCATCGCGTCGGCTTGCCAATTACGCTGGCACAGCTAAACATTAAAGAGGATATCCCGACCAAAATGCGTCTGATAGCCGAGGCGTCTTGTGCAAACGGAGAAACTATACACAACATGCCAGGCGGCGTGTCACCGGATCAGGTTTACGCGGCGTTACTGGTTGCTGACCAGTATGGACAGCGGTTCTTGCAGGAGAGGGAATAGAGAAATTGCCGGGTGGCGGTGGCGCCACCCGGCATGATAACTACAGCAGGTCGAAACGATCCAATTCCATTACTTTCGTCCATGCCGCGACAAAGTCCTTCACGAACTTCTCGCTGGCATCGCTGCTGGCATAAACTTCTGCCAGTGCGCGCAGAACGGCATTAGAACCAAATACCAGGTCAGCGCGGGTTGCGGTGTATTTCACTTCACCACTGACACGATCGCTTCCGGCAAACAGCTCGTTCGACTCATCAGTCGCTTTCCACTGGGTATTCATATCCAGCAGATTCACGAAGAAGTCGTTACTCAGAACGCCCTCGCGTTCGGTGAACACACCATTCTTACTGCCATCGAAATTCGCACCCAACACACGCAAGCCGCCAATCAGCACCGTCAGTTCTGGTGCGGTTAGCGTCAGTTGCTGCGCTTTATCAATCAGCAGTGACTCGGTAGTGGAAACATCAACCTGCGCACGGTAGTTGCGGAAGCCATCAGCAATCGGCTCGAGCAGGTTAAACATCTCGATATCCGTCTGATCTTGTCGAGCATCCACGCGGCCCGGCGTAAACGGCACTGAGACGTAAACACCCGCCGCTTTGGCGGCTTGCTCAACGCCTACCACACCCGCCAGCACGATGATATCGGCCAGAGAGGCTTTATGGGCAGTTTTATAAATGTCTTCCAGCACTGGCAGAGCACGTACAGCCGCTGCGTTGACATCCCAGCTACGCTGTGGTGCCAGCGCCAGACGCGCGCCGTTTGCGCCACCACGCTTGTCACCGCCACGGAAAGTAGACGCTGACGCCCAGGCAACGGACACCAGCTCACTCACGGAAAGACCTGAGGCAGCAATGTCAGCTTTCAGGCTTTCAATATCTGCAGCGCTTGGCTGGAAGAACGGCTGTGGCAGCGGATCTTGCCAGATAAGCTCTTCTTTTGGCACTTCCGGTCCGAGGTAGCGAGACACTGGCCCCATATCGCGGTGAGTCAGTTTGAACCATGCGCGCGCGAACGCTTCGTTGAAAGCCTGAGGGTCGTTCAGGAAGCGGCGAGAAATTTTCTCGAACTCCGGGTCAAAACGCAGCGTCAGGTCGGTGACCAGCATGGTTGGTTTACGTTTTTTCGACGGGTCAAATGGGTCAGGCATAATTTCTGGGGCATCGACAGCTTCAAACTGAATCGCACCGGCCGGGCTGCGGGTCTGTACCCATTCATACTTGAACAGGTTCTCGAAGAAGTAGTTGCTCCACTGGGTCGGGGTTTGCGACCAGATAACTTCCAGGCCGGAAGTGATGGCGTCCGCACCTATCCCCGTACCATGCGTACTGGTCCAGCCCAAGCCCTGCGCTTCAATCGGCGAGGCTTCTGGATCGGTGCCAACATGCGTTGCTTCACCCGCACCGTGGGTTTTACCCAGCGTATGACCGCCCGCAATCAGCGCTACGGTCTCTTCATCGTCCATCCCCATGTTGCCAAAAGTGGCGCGAATAGCCGCCGCCGCAGACAGCGGTTCACCACTGGCATTTGGCCCTTCCGGGTTCACGTAAATCAGCCCCATTTCGGTAGCCGCCAGCGGGCGTTTCGCCAGCGCTTCAGGGTCACGATGGGTCAGCCAGGCTTTTTCGTCACCCCAGTTTACGTCCAGATCCGGTTCCCAGACGTCTTCACGCCCGGCACCAAAACCAAAAGTGCGGAAGCCTGAATTTTCCAGCGCCACGTTCCCCGCGAGAATAAACAGGTCAGCCCAGGAGATTTTTTGCCCATATTTTTGCTTGATGGGCCACAGCAGACGGCGAGCTTTATCGAGGCTTACGTTATCAGGCCAGGAGTTCAGCGGCGCAAAGCGCTGTTGGCCACGCCCGGCGCCACCACGTCCGTCAACGGAACGATAGGTCCCTGCACCGTGCCAGGCCATACGAATAAACAGGCCCGCATAGCTGCCCCAGTCGGCTGGCCACCACGGTTGAGAGTCGGTTAAAAGTGCTTTCAGATCGCCTTTAAGTGCAGAGTAATCAAGCTTGCTAAATTCTTTGCGGTAGTCGAAGTCTTCACCCAAGGGGTTTGAACGCCCGGAATGTTGATTAAGTAGGTCAATGCGCAGTTGTTTAGGCCACCACTCTTTGCTGCCAGTGCCTGCACCCGCGCTGTGATCGACGCCGCCCTGATGGAACGGACACTTGCCGACCGATGCGGCTTTATTGGTATCGTCTGACGTGCTCATCGCTATGCTCCCTTTATAGTGTTACCGTTACGATATATGCCTTTATTGATAAGGTATAGCTGGGATAACCCACAGATTCGATAGTTAATTCCGTTTAATTACACTTTGAAAATATGTGACTTAATCACGGCTTAAGCAGCATTACTGATATGGCAGAAAAATAAAACCCTTATAAATCAAAAAACCCTCCGAAGAGGGCTTTTTTTGTTACACGCTTGGTCTAACGCCGAGCGTATGGCAGATAGCGTAACTCATCTCCGCGCGGTTTAGCGTATAGAAGTGGAAGTCTTTTACCCCTTCACGGCTGAGTATTTTCACCATATCCATGGCGATATTTGCGCCCACCAGCTTGCGTGTTTCCGGGTCGTCGTCCAACCCTTCGTACATTTTAGACATCCAGAGCGGAATGCGCACATTAGTCATGTCGGCAAATTTCTTCGCCTGTTTGAAGTTTGACACGGGCAGGATGCCGGGAATAATTTCAAGGTCGATGCCCGCCGAGACGCAGCGGTCACGAAAGCGCAGATAACTTTCAACATCGAAGAAAAACTGGGTAATAGCACGGTTCGCACCTGCGTCGACTTTACGTTTCAGGTTGAGCAAATCCGCCTGGGCGCTTTTCGCTTCAGGATGAACTTCAGGGTAAGCCGCAACAGAGATATCAAAGTCCGCCACGCCTTTCAAAATGCCCACCAGGTCTGATGCGTACATTTCCGGCTTACCGCTGCCTGGGGGCAGATCGCCGCGCAGGGCCACAATGTGGCGAATGCCGTTATTCCAGTAATCCTGGGCAATGGCGCGCAGTTCATCGCGGGTGGCGTCGATACAGGTCAGGTGCGGGGCCGCTTCCAGACCGGTTCGGTCTTTAATGCCTTTGATGATGCTGTGCGTGCGGTCACGCTCACCGGAGTTAGCACCGTAGGTCACGGAGACAAACTTTGGTTTCAGGCTGCTCAGGCGATCGATAGAGCTCCACAGGGTTTGCTCCATTTCACTGGTGCGCGGCGGGAAAAATTCAAAAGAGACGTTAATCTGGCCGTTTACCTCAGCCAGGCTCTGATTCAGTGCTTCCCGCTGGTTGGCGTGAAAAAAGCTCATACCTTACCCCTATCAATCGCGTGTCGTTGTTTGTTGTGTTGTGAACTTCTATACGTTTAGACGTCCAGATGTAAAAATGACGGAAAAGCGCGGTGGCGTCAATAGAAATAATCAACAATAACGGTGAGGGATGTTCAGGCAAGATGAAGGGAGTTCATGTTGGGGGTAAGAAGGCCCCTCACCCCAGCGGGGAGAGGGAACGATTACCCCTTCACGCCGTTGGTGAGGGCCGGGGTGAGAGAGGGTTACAGAAGCTTAGCCAGACGATTGATATCAGACTGGATCGCCCCGGCGGTCACATCGCGCCCCGCGCCCGGGCCACGGATCACCAGCGGGTTATCGCGATACCAGCGGCTTTCGATAGCGAAGACGTTGTCGCACGGCAGCAGCGCCGCCAGCGGATGTTCAGGACGTACCGCTTCCACACCGACGCGTGCTTTACCGTTCGCTTCAAAACGCGCTACGTAACGCAGCACCAGACCCATCTCGTTTGCCGCTTCCAGACGTTGCACCATCTGCTCATTCAGCTCGTCGCCGTTCTCAAAAAAGTGATCGACAGATCCCTCTTCACAGCCCGCAGGCACCAGCGACTCCACGCGAACCTGTCCGGGTTCGATGTCGTAGCCCGCTTCACGCGCCAGGATCACCAGCTTGCGCATGACGTCTTTACCGGCGAGGTCAACGCGCGGATCCGGCTCGGTTAAGCCCTGCTGCCACGCCTGATCGACAAGGTCAGTGAACGGGACTGTGCCATCAAACTGCAGGAACAGCCACGAGAGCGTACCGGAGAAGATCCCACTCAGCGCCAGAATGCTGTCGCCGCTTTCAATTAAATCGCGCACGGTATGGTTAACTGGCAGTCCTGCGCCTACGGTGGCGTTATAGAGCCAGTGACGACCGGTTTTCTCAAACGCGTCGTGGATCTGGCGGTATGTGTCGGTGCTGCTCGCACCCGCCAGCTTATTGGCGCTGATCACATGGAAACCGTGGCTGGCGAAATCGAGGTACTGGTCGGCGAGCTGCTCACTTGCCGTCACGTCCAGCACCACCAGGTCATCGTATGGGTGGGCGCGCATCCACAGGAACAGCGACTCTTCATCCTGTTCTACCGCTTCATCGTTAAAGAAGGCCAGCGCACGGCTGGCGTCCAGCCCTTCGTAATTTAGCAGGCTGCGCCAGCTATCCACTACGCCTGCAAGAATAAACTCAAACCCGGTACGCGCCGAAAGCGTCTCTTGTTCGCGCGCAAACAGTTCCAGCCAGCGGGAACCGATGTTGCCTTTTCCGAACAGCACCAGACCAATACGTTTTTCCGCGCGGAACAACGTCGTGTGCAGGCCCTGAATCAGGCTCTCGGTTGGCCCTTTACGCAGCACGGCGACCAGGCTAATGCCCTCTTCCGACTGCCAGGTAAATTCAACCGGCTGGCCCTTTAACTGCTGCCAGAACCGGTGGCAGTGAAGCGGATTTCGGGTAACGCCCGCGCCCACCATTGCCACCAGTGCCAACCCCTGACGCAGGCGAAGCTCGCCCGGAAGGCCCGCTTCATCAAGAATTTTTAGCGCGCTGTCCGCCACTTCGGCGGTGTAGCAGAATTGCAGTAACTGGCGGTCATTGTGCACGCCTACGGCCAGGGGGCGAATCTGAGCACGTTTGAGGATCAGGTCGATGTCTTTGTGCGCCAGCTTGAAGTCCAGGCCCGCAGGGACCTGGAACTCGATTAAACAGATGTCGTCGTGGCTGGTCACAATCCGCGCTCCGGTCCCGGAGGCCAGCACGCGTTCAATACGGGTAGAGCCTTGATCCGGGGTATAGCTGCAGCGCAGCTGCAGGTCGATATCGCTACCGGAAACCGGCTGCAGGGTACGGGCGTGCAGGACCGGTGCCGCCAGACGCGCCAGCTCACTGGCTTCGTCCAGACGTAGCAGCGGCAGCAGGCAGGCATCTTTCACCTTACGTGGGTCAGCGCTGTAAACCCCGGCCACATCGCTCCAGATGGTGACGCGGGAAACGCCTGCCAGCGCCCCGATTTGCGTTGCGGAGTAGTCAGAGCCGTTACGCCCCAGCAGCACCGTTTCGCCCGCATTACTGCGGCTGATAAATCCAGTAACGACTATGCGCTTGCCGGGATGTTGCACCAGCAGTTGTTGCAGCAGCGGGTAAGACAGGCCTTCATCTACCTGCGGCTGAGCGGCGCGCTCGGCACGCAGAAAATCACGCGCGTCGAGCCAGGCGGCTTCAACGCCCAGATGCTGTAAAACGGCGGCCATCAGACGCGCGGACCACACTTCCCCATGGCCCACCACTTCCGCGTACACCGCATCGGTTATCCCACTATCCAGCAGGGCCGCCAGTCGCTCAAGGTCGTTCGTAAAGGCGCTAATCAGCCCATCCGCTACGTCTGCTGGCAGCAAGCCAGCAATCAGCTCGCCCTGGTAGCGGCGTAAAGACTGTTGCACCTGATGCGCAGAAAGGCGATCGGTCTGGCTCAGTTTCAGCCAGCTAATCAACTGGTTGGTGGTGCTGCCCGCCGCAGAGACAACCATCATGTCACCCGGCTGTGAATATTCCGTCATGATCCCTGCGACACGCAGGTAACACTTCACATCAGCAAGACTACTACCACCAAACTTGTGCAGTTGACGACCCTTCGCCCCTGCCTGCGCTATCACACTCATGATCACCCCTTGGCTGCAACCTGGAAGCCATTTTCCAGATCGGCAATTAAATCTTCAGAATCTTCAATACCGGTCGAAATACGCAGCAGCATCTCAGAAATACCGGCGGCGGCACGTGCTTCTGGTGCCATACCTGCGTGCGTCATGGTCGCGGCGTGGGAGATTAAGCTCTCAACCCCACCTAAAGATTCCGCCAGCGTAAACAATGACAGCCCGCTCAGGAAGCGACGCAGCGTCTGCTCGTCACCGTCCAGTTCAAAACTTAACATCGCGCCAAATCCTTTTTGTTGACGCGCGGCTATCTCGTGTCCCTGGTTTTCCGGCAGCGACGGGTGATAAAGCTTCTTCACCAGCGGCTGCGTTTTCAGGAAATCGACAATCGCCTGGGCATTGCGCTGCGCAACGTCCATGCGCGGCGACAGCGTACGAATGCCGCGTAACAGCAAATAGCTGTCAAAGGCGCTGGCGGTAACGCCAATGTTATTGGCCCACCATGCCAGTTCCGTGACAACGTCGGGATCTTTTGCAATCACCACGCCTGCTACCACGTCAGAATGGCCGTTCAGATATTTAGTGCATGAATGCAATACCAGATCTGCACCCAGCGCCAGCGGGTTCTGAAGGGCCGGACTGAGAAATGTATTATCCACTACACTTATCGCTCCCGCATCCCTTGCGAGCTGACAAATTTTCGCAATATCCACAACGCGCAGCAATGGATTGCCTGGACTTTCCACCAGCACCAACTTCGGCTGCTCTGCAAGCGCCTTTTTTAGCGCCTGTTCGTCGTTTTGATCAACAAACAGCACGCGATAATAACCGCGTTTAGCCAGACTATCGAACAGACGATAGCTGCCGCCGTAGCAGTCATGCGGCGCAACCAGCAGATCGCCAGGTTTCAGGAACACGGTCGTGACCAGGTGAATCGCCGACATTCCGGTATTGGTCAGTACCGCGCCTGCGCCACCCTCCAGCTCCGCCAGCGCGCGTTGGGTCACGTCACGCGTAGGGTTGCCACGACGCGAGTAATCATGCGCGCGGGGTTCATTAAAGCCGGTGAAATTATAGGTACTGGAAAGATGAATCGGCGGAACAACGCAGCCGTATTGCTCGTCATCATTCAATCCGCTACGCACTGCGATGGTGGCCTGTTTACGCGTCATGGTGAGGGCTTCCTGGCGATGTAGGTGAAAAGTCAGGCACCAGAGTAAACATTGAAGCTATGGACGTCAATACATCTGGACATCTAAACTTCTTTGCGTATAGATTGAGCAATGCGCAAATAGCCGTTAAAATTATATGCTTTAGTGCACGCTGCAGCGGCAATATCCGTGCCTCGGTATCGTCTCTACGGTAAACTACGTAAGATTACGGTTCAAAATCGACGGTTACAGGTTTTGCACCTTTAGATTAATGACTGAGAGGATTAAAGGTATCTCATGGCTGAATGGAGCGGCGAATATATCAGTCCATACGCTGAGCACGGTAAGAAGAGTGAACAAGTAAAAAAAATTACGGTTTCCATTCCTCTGAAGGTGTTGAAGATCCTCACCGATGAACGCACGCGTCGTCAGGTGAACAACCTGCGTCACGCAACCAACAGCGAGTTGCTTTGCGAAGCGTTCCTGCACGCGTTTACCGGCCAACCGTTGCCTAACGATGAAGATCTGCGCAAAGAGCGTAGTGATGAAATTCCGGAAGAGGCGAAAGTAATCATGCGTGAGCTGGGTATCGATCCGGACACGTGGGAATATTAACGCTGCGATGCGATCCCGCTGAGTTTACTCAGCGGGATGGTTTCTTAAAAGTTGTAGCCTAAACCCACGCGCAGACGCGTCTGTCGGTCATCGCTGGTGGCGGTGTTATAGCCGGAAGAGACGTTCCCCACTTCGACAAAGGGGATCCAGGCGTTGATGTTGTAAGCCACGCGGAAGTTATATTCGTAATCTTCTTTTTTGTTGTTATACAGGTTTTCGTTATCGGCGATTTTATAAATCCCGTTGAGTTCAAACATCCAGTTATCGATATTATAACCTAGCCACATTTCCGGA
The DNA here is from genome assembly GCF_918797525.1 of unidentified bacterial endosymbiont. Classification (NCBI taxonomy): domain Bacteria; species unidentified bacterial endosymbiont. Next base: position 4,706,802 of record NZ_OU963893.1, read on the forward strand.
CGATAAACCATACGATCGTCTTTTCCGTCCGCATTGCGGCGGGTGTATTCTGTCCGGTAACGGAACGCGGTCCACCAGCTGTCATTAATATTATATTGTACGCGCAGGTAAGGTTTATAAATAGCCATGTCATCGCCCATTTCCACGGCGACACCCGGTTGCCATATAAATCCCTGCCAGGTGAACTGGTAGCTGGCGGTATATTCATTGCTGTTACTTTCCATATTATTAAGCGCGTCGTTTGACTGCTTTTCATCAGAGCGCGATACCGCCTCCACTGCCACACCAAAGCCGGTGCCGAAGCGGTGTGACATGTACACACGGTCGTAGTTACGTCCGTCGTCATAATACTCGTGTCGATAATCAACGTATCCTGCCTGCGCCGCACAGGAGAGTAATGGCAGCACAAATAAGAATTTTTTCATTTTCATACTATTTCCCTCGAAATAAACACGCCCTGAAAGCCAATGCAGTTAAACTGGCGAATAAGAATGTATGTCGAGCGCAGTGTAATTTTACGAAATGAGGGAAACCTTTTATTCTTTGACACAAAAAGAAAAACTGTGGCAAAGAATTCAAGAAAATGAAGATACAGTTCACTTTCCGTTAAAGAATACACCAGGCAAATATATTAATGACATCTGTGATACATCATTCATATATAATGCGTATATAATGTGAGGATTTATACAGGAAAAATATAACAGACGCAAAAAAACCGCCCGGAGGCGGTTTCTTCTGGATGCTTATTTAGCGCCCGGGATGCTGAAACGCTTGTTGAAGCGGTCCACACGGCCACCGGTTGCAACGTCACGCTGCTTACCAGTGTAGAACGGGTGGCATTTGCCGCACACGTCCAGGTTCAGATCGTGACCCACGGTGGAGCGGATCTGGATAGAGTTACCGCAAGAACAGTTTGCAGTAATCATGTCGTATTTCGGGTGAATATCTTTTTTCATGGGAGAACCTCAGTTAAGGCCGCGTCGCTCTTCCAGCCCTAACGCCAGACACCACGCGATGTTGAATGTAAGTTCTTTGGCGTAAAATACACCAAAGGCGGCGAATCATACAGAATTTAACCAGCCTATGCAAACAGATCCGCACGCCGCTTTCACTAATGTGTATACTAACGCGCCACTTTTCAAGTCAGGAAGATTAGATGCCCGTCGCTCACGTTGCCCTGCCCGTTCCGCTTCCCCGCACCTTTGACTATCTGCTGCCCGACAGCATGAGCGCCAGTGCGGGCTGTCGCGTGACCGTGCCGTTTGGCAAACAGCAGCGCGTGGGGATTGTGGTCTCCGTCAGCGATAAAAGCGAGTTACCGCTCACTGAACTGAAAGCGGTGGTAGAGGTGCTGGACAGCGAGCCCGTCTATTCCACCTGCATCTGGCAACTGCTGCTGTGGGCGGCAGATTACTATCATCATCCCATCGGCGACGTCCTGTTTCACGCCCTGCCGATAATGCTGCGCCAGGGCAAAAGCGCCAGCCACGCGCCAATGTGGTACTGGTTTGCCACCGGTCAGGGCCAGGCGGTGGACATCAACAGCCTGAAGCGCTCGCAAAAACAGCAGCAGGCGCTGGCGGCGCTGCGTCAGGGCAAAATCTGGCGGCACCAGGTTGACGAGCTTGAGATCAGCGAAACGGCATTACAGGCCTTACGAAAGAAAGGGCTGAGCGAACTGGGCAGCGAAGCGCCCGCGCTGGTTGACTGGCGCGACAGCTTTTGTGTTTCGGGCGATCGCCTGCGTCTGAACACCGAGCAGGCCACCGCCGTGGGTGCCATTCATAGCGCCTGCGATCGTTTCTCCGCCTGGCTTCTGGCGGGCGTTACCGGCTCAGGTAAAACCGAGGTCTATCTGAGCGTACTGGAAAACGTGCTCGCACAAGGCAAACAGGCGCTGGTGATGGTGCCCGAAATTGGCCTGACGCCACAAACTATCGCCCGTTTTCGCGAACGCTTTAATGCGCCGGTTGAGGTACTGCACTCCGGGCTGAACGACAGCGAGCGCCTGAGCGCCTGGCTAAAAGCCAAAAATGGCGAGGCGGCGATTGTGATTGGCACGCGTTCATCGCTGTTTACGCCGTTCAAAAATCTCGGCGTTATCGTTATCGATGAAGAACACGACAGCTCCTATAAACAGCAGGAAGGCTGGCGCTACCATGCCCGTGATTTAGCGGTATATCGCGCTCACAGCGAACAAATACCCATTATTCTGGGGTCCGCTACGCCCGCGCTCGAAACGCTGCATAACGTACGCCAGCGCAAATACCATATATTGCGCCTGACGCGTCGCGCGGGAAATGCCCGTCCGGCCACCCAACATGTGTTGGATCTGAAAGGCCAGCCGGTGCAGGCCGGGCTAGCGCCAGCGTTGATTACCCGTATGCGCGCGCATTTGCAGGCGGGCAACCAGGTCATTTTATTTCTTAATCGACGCGGATTCGCCCCGGCGCTGCTGTGCCACGACTGCGGCTGGATAGCGGAATGTCCACGCTGCGACCACTACTACACCTTTCATCAGGCTCAACGTCATTTACGCTGCCACCATTGCGACAGCCAGCGTCCTGTCCCGCGCCAGTGCCCCTCGTGCGGTTCAACGCATATTGTGCCGGTGGGTCTGGGGACCGAACAGCTCGAACACGCTCTCGGGCCCCTCTTCCCGGAGGTTCCTCTTTCCCGTATCGACCGGGATACCACCAGCCGAAAAGGGGCACTGGAACAACAGCTGGCGGAAGTCCATCGCGGTGGCGCACGCATCCTGATTGGCACCCAGATGCTGGCGAAAGGGCACCACTTCCCGGACGTCACGCTGGTTGCGCTGCTGGATGTTGACGGAGCGCTGTTCTCCGCAGATTTCCGTTCCGCTGAGCGCTTTGCCCAGCTTTATACCCAGGTCGCAGGGCGTGCCGGACGCGCGGGCAAGCAGGGCGAAGTGGTATTGCAGACGCACCATCCCGAACATCCCCTGCTGCAAACCTTGCTGCATCAAGGCTATGATGCGTTCGCCGAACAGGCGCTGGCTGAACGCCAGGCCATGCAGCTCCCGCCGTGGACCAGCCACGTCATCATCCGCGCGGAAGATCATAACAACCAGCAAGCGCCACTCTTCCTTCAGCAGTTAAGAAACCTTCTGCAGTCCAGCCCTCTGGTGGACAATCAGCTGTGGATATTGGGGCCGGTTCCCGCGCTGGCCCCCAAACGCGGCGGACGTTTTCGCTGGCAGATTTTGCTCCAGCACCCCTCCCGCATCCGCTTGCAGCATATCGTTAGCGGCACGCTGGCGCTGATCAACACCCTGCCGGAAGCCCGTAAAGTGAAATGGGTTCTTGATGTCGATCCGATTGAAGGTTGAAGGCGGATCGAAAAATTGAATATTGTTCACATTTTTTATGAAAATTCTGTAACCGCTTCCATTAACTATCTGTAAAAATGGTGTAGTCACAAGTTCGGTGTTCAGGCGAGGAGAAGACGTTGAAGTCCAGGAAAGAGGTTGCTACGGCGACCATGAAAGACGTTGCCGAGAAAGCACAAGTTTCAACGGCAACCGTGTCCCGCGCGCTGATGAACCCGGATAAAGTCTCCCAGGCGACTCGTAATCGTGTGGAACAAGCCGCGCTTGAAGTGGGTTATTACCCGCAGGCGATGGGGCGTAACGTGAAGCGTAATGAATCACGTACTATCCTGGTGATTGTGCCGGACATTTGCGATCCCTTCTTCAGCGAGATTATTCGCGGTATCGAAATCACGGCTGCCGAACAGGGTTACCTGGTGCTGATTGGCGACTGCGCCCACCAGAACCAGCAAGAAAAAACCTTTATCGATCTCATTATTACCAAACAGATCGACGGCATGCTGTTGCTCGGTTCTCGTCTGCCGTTTGATGCCAGCATTGAAGAGCAACGCAATTTACCACCGATGGTAATGGCCAACGAGTTCGCGCCAGAGCTGGAGCTGCCGACGGTGCATATCGATAACCTGACCGCCGCGTTCAACGCCGTAAACTATCTTCAGGAACTGGGGCATAAACGCATTGGCTGTATTGCCGGGCCGGAAGAGATGCCGCTGTGCCATTACCGGCTGCAAGGCTACGTGCAGGCGCTACGCCGCACTGGCGCCACCGTCGACCCGCACTACATTGCACGCGGTGATTTTACTTTTGAAGCCGGCGCGCAGGCGATGGAGAAACTTCTGGCGCTGTCTGAACCGCCTACTGCGGTGTTCTGTCACAGCGATGTCATGGCGCTGGGCGCACTCTCCTGTGCCAAACGCCGTGGTTTGCGCGTACCGAAAGACCTGTCTATTATTGGCTTCGATAATATTTCTCTCTCGGAATTTTGCGATCCACCGCTCTCGACCGTGGCGCAACCCCGCTACCAAATTGGCCGTGAAGCCATGCTTTTACTGCTGGATCAGCTGCACGGTCAAACAGTTAGTAGCGGTTCACGGTTACTGGACTGCGAATTGATTGTGCGCGGCTCGACTCAGGCGTTGACTTAACGTAGACGTCTTTAGGACACCCTTATCTGGTCAAAGCCCCGCCGCTTAAGTAACATGGCGGGCTGACGAACGAATAAATACAGCGAAACGATAGTGGCACAACGAGATTATGTACGTCGCGGCCAGCCGGCACCTTCGCGACGCAAAAAGAGCAGTTCAAAAAGCAAGCAACGTAACCTGTCCGCAGTCTCGCCAGCAATGGTCGCGATTGCTGCAGCTGTCGTGGTGGCCTTTATTGGCGGTCTGTACTTTATTACGCACCATAAAAAAGAAGAGTCTGAGGCGCTTCAGGGCAATAAAGTTGTCGGAAATGGTCTGCCGCCGAAGCCGGAAGAGCGTTGGCGCTATATTAAAGAGCTGGAAAGCCGCCAGCCTGGCGTGCGTGCGCCGACAGAACCTTCTGCCGGCGGCGAAGTGAAAAACGCCGATCAACTGACTAATGAACAGCGTCAACTACTGGCTCAGATGCAGGCCGATATGCGTCAGCAGCCTACACAGCTGAACGAAGTCCCGTGGAATGAACAAACGCCGGCGCAGCGCCAGCAAACGTTGCAGTTGCAGCGTGAGCGCCAGACGCAACTTCAGAATCGGCAGCAACAGCAGTGGGCGCAAACCCAGCCGGTTCAGCAGCCTAAAGCGCAGCAGCAGGCACGTGCGGTGCCGTCGCAGCCAGTGCAACAGCCTAAAGCACAGCCGCAAAAACAAACCACTCAGCCGTATCAGGATCTGTTGCAAACACCAGCACATACTACCGCGCAGCAGCCGAAAACACAGCCCGCCGCGCCGGTGACTAAAGAGACAGAAGTCCCGAAAAAGACAGCTGAGAAGAAAGATGAACGCCGCTGGATGGTTCAGTGCGGCTCATTTAAAGGCGCAGAGCAGGCAGAAACCGTGCGTGCACAGCTGGCATTTGAGGGATTTGATTCACGCATAACCACCAATAACGGCTGGAATCGCGTAGTGATTGGGCCAGTCAAAGGCAAAGAAAATGCCGATGGCACTATTTCCCGTTTGAAAGTGGCCGGGCACACAAACTGCATTCGACTCGCAACCGGGGGTTGAAACCCCCAAAATCCCCCCCATCTATCATTCTATTCAGCCCTGAGCATTGGCTCAGGGCTTCTGTTTGCCGAATTTGTAACCAGGGGGTCTGCTCGTGACAACAATAGTAAGTGTACGCCGTAACGGCCAGGTGATCATTGCCGGTGATGGCCAGGCCACGCTGGGTAATACCGTCATGAAAGGCAACGTGAAGAAAGTTCGTCGTTTATACAACGACAAAGTGATCGCCGGTTTTGCAGGCGGCACGGCCGATGCCTTCACGCTGTTTGAACTGTTTGAACGCAAACTGGAAATGCACCAGGGTCATCTGGTGAAAGCCGCCGTTGAGCTGGCGAAAGACTGGCGTACCGATCGTATGCTGCGTAAGCTTGAAGCCCTGCTGGCCGTGGCGGACGAAAACGCCTCGCTGATTATCACCGGAAACGGTGACGTCATTCAGCCCGAAAACGACCTGATCGCTATCGGCTCTGGCGGCCCTTATGCCCAGGCGGCTGCCCGCGCGCTGTTGGAAAACACCGACATGAATGCACGCGATATCGCGGTGAAAGCGTTGGATATTGCAGGTGATATCTGCATTTATACCAACCACAACCACACCATCGAAGAATTGTCCTCTAAAGCGTAAGGATCTCCCATGTCTGAAATGACCCCACGCGAAATTGTCAGCGAACTGAACAAACACATCATCGGTCAGGACAATGCCAAGCGTTCCGTGGCAATCGCTCTACGTAACCGCTGGCGCCGTATGCAGCTTGATGAAGACCTGCGCCACGAAGTCACGCCAAAAAACATTCTGATGATCGGCCCGACCGGTGTCGGTAAAACCGAAATCGCCCGTCGCCTGGCAAAGCTTGCTAATGCGCCGTTCATCAAAGTTGAAGCCACCAAGTTCACCGAAGTGGGCTATGTGGGTAAAGAAGTCGACTCCATCATTCGCGATCTTACCGATTCTGCAATTAAAATGGTGCGTGTCCAGGCTATCGAGAAAAACCGCTACCGCGCCGAAGAGATGGCCGAAGAGCGCATTCTCGACGCGCTGATCCCACCGGCGAAAAATAACTGGGGTCAGGCTGAACAGCAGGCAGAACCTTCCGCTGCGCGTCAGGCTTTCCGCAAAAAACTGCGTGAAGGTCAGTTGGACGATAAAGAGATTGAGATCGATCTCGCTGCAGCACCGATGGGCGTCGAAATTATGGCGCCTCCGGGCATGGAAGAGATGACCAGCCAGCTGCAATCCATGTTCCAGAACCTGGGCGGCCAGAAGCAAAAAGCGCGCAAGCTGAAAATCAAAGATGCCATGAAGCTGCTGATTGAAGAAGAAGCGGCGAAGCTGGTAAACCCGGAAGAGCTAAAGCAGGACGCTATCGACGCGGTTGAGCAGCACGGCATTGTGTTTATCGATGAAATCGACAAGATCTGTAAGCGCGGTGAATCCTCCGGCCCGGATGTTTCGCGTGAAGGCGTGCAGCGCGACCTGCTGCCGCTGGTTGAAGGCTGTACCGTTTCCACCAAACATGGGATGGTCAAAACAGACCATATCCTGTTTATCGCCTCTGGCGCATTCCAGGTAGCAAAACCGTCTGACCTGATCCCGGAACTGCAGGGTCGTCTGCCTATTCGCGTGGAACTGCAGGCGCTGACTACCGAAGACTTCGAGCGTATCCTGACCGAGCCAAATGCCTCTGTGACCGTACAGTATAAAGCGCTGATGGCGACCGAAGGCGTGAACATTGAGTTTACGCAAGACGGGATTAAACGTATTGCCCAGGCCGCGTGGCAGGTGAACGAATCCACCGAGAACATCGGTGCGCGTCGTCTGCACACCGTGCTGGAACGCCTGATGGAAGACATCTCCTATGATGCAAGCGACCTGAATGGCGAAAGCATTACCATTGACGCAGATTATGTGGGCAAACACCTGGATGCGTTAGTGGCAGATGAAGATCTGAGCCGTTTTATCTTATAATCGCGGTTATTGCATTCTCATCACTGTTAATGGGGCTGAAAAGCCCCATTTTTATTGGCTTAATAACTATGACTGATATCAGCCGTACTCAGGCGTGGCTCGAAAGTCTGCGCCCTAAAACTCTTCCTCTGGCATTCGCTGCGATTATCGTTGGTACCTCTCTCGCCTGGTGGCAGGGTCATTTTGATCCGCTGGTGGCTTTGCTTGCACTTATCACCGCGGGTCTGCTGCAGATCCTCTCTAACCTTGCCAACGATTACGGCGATGCGGTGAAAGGCAGCGACAAGCCAGACCGTATCGGGCCGCTGCGTGGGATGCAGAAAGGGGCGATTACCCAGGCGCAGATGAAGCGGGCGTTGATTATCACCGTGGCGCTGATTTGTCTGTCTGGACTGGCGCTGGTGTCCGTCGCCTCTAAGTCACCCAGCGATTTCGTTGGCTTTCTGGTATTAGGTTTGCTCGCCATCATCGCGGCCATTACCTACACCGTCGGCACGCGTCCCTACGGCTACATTGGTCTGGGCGATATTTCCGTTCTGGTGTTCTTTGGCTGGCTAAGCGTGATGGGCAGTTGGTATCTGCAGGCGCATACGCTCATCCCTGCACTGTTCCTTCCTGCGACCGCCTGTGGCCTGTTGGCAACGGCGGTGTTGAACATCAACAACCTGCGCGATATCGACAGCGATCGTGAAAACGGCAAAAATACGCTGGCTGTCCGCCTTGGGCCGGTTAATGCCCGTCGCTATCACGCTTGCCTGCTGCTTGGCGCGCTAATCTGTCTGGCCCTTTTTAATCTGCTCTCCCTGCACAGCCTTTGGGGTTGGCTGTTTGTTCTGGCCGCACCGCTGCTGATGAAGCAGGCCCATTTTGTTATGCGTGAACTCAGCCCTGCAGCCATGCCACCCATGCTGGAACGCACGGTCAAAGGTGCGCTGCTGACTAACCTGTTGTTCGTTATAGGGATTGTCTTAAGCCAGACGCTGAGTTAACTGACAAATATCAATTAACAATTGATGATTTTGCCAACAACGCATTTCGCACGATATACTGAACACATTCGCAGCAATAGAGCGTTAAACCTATGAAATACGATACCTCCGAGCTTTGTGACATCTACCAGGAAGATGTCAACGTCGTTGAACCGCTGTTCTCCAACTTTGGAGGACGGTCCTCGTTTGGCGGACAAATCATCACGGTGAAATGTTTCGAGGATAACGGATTGCTGTACGATCTGCTCGAACAGAACGGCCGTGGTCGCATTCTGCTGGTCGATGGCGGTGGTTCAGTTCGCCGTGCCCTTATCGATGCCGACCTTACCCGTCTTGCCGTGCAAAACGAGTGGGAAGGGATAGTGGTTTACGGCTCAGTGCGTCAGGTGGACGATCTTGAAGACCTGGATATCGGCATTCAGGCCATCGCGGCGATTCCGGTCGGCGCAGCGGGTGACGGGATTGGCGAAAGCGACGTGCGCGTGAATTTCGGCGGCGTGACCTTCTTCTCCGGCGACCATCTGTACGCCGATAATACCGGTATTATCCTTTCCGAGGATGCACTGGATATCGAGTAATACAACATAAGCATGAACCATAAAAAAACCGGGTGGGGCAGACGCCTTACCCGGCTTTTTGGATCTGTATTTCCTGAGGAAATTAAACCTCTTCCATCCGTCCCAGCAACGCCTGAAGACGATCCTGCCAACCGTTCTGCTGCTCACGCAGCTGGTGGTTTTCGCGCTCCAGTTCTTCTCGGCTGTGCTGAGCGTTCTGAACGTCCTGAGACAGGCTGTTGTTCTTCTCTTTCAGCTCTTCAATTTCCATTTGCAGCAGGGTGATGGTGTCAATCGCCTGCTGTACTTTCGATTCCAGTTTCTCAAACACTTCTAAAGACATGATTCTACCTCTCCTGAATTGCAAGGCGACGCTTTAATGTAAACGCGCACAACATATGCCGATTGTATGAAGCCCCGTCGCCCCTGTCCAGCGGCACACCGCGCAGATCGCGGTTTGCAACACTTTTCAGCCTCATCCTGGTGCGTTCGCGGCATATACCTCTAAATTGTTAACTCTTTAGTTAATGAAATGATTCAGCTCACAATTTTCCCGTGACGCAAAAATGCGCTTTGTGGCGCGAAAACGCTCATTTTATTGATGCAGACCACACATTTTGATTTCGATATTTCTCGTTTTTGCTCGTTAACGATAAATTAACACCGTGTCTACAGGACATCGTGGTTGTCACGGGCGGCCACGCTAACGATAATCATTCATTTTTTTCAGGATTCCGATTATGAGTCAGACATCAACCTTAAAAGGCCAGTGCATCGCCGAGTTCCTTGGTACCGGGTTGTTGATATTCTTCGGAGTGGGCTGTGTCGCTGCGCTGAAAGTGGCTGGTGCCAGTTTTGGTCAGTGGGAAATCAGTATCATCTGGGGTCTGGGCGTGGCGATGGCCATCTACCTGACTGCAGGGGTTTCTGGCGCACACCTTAACCCGGCGGTGACCATCGCGCTGTGGCTGTTCGCGTGCTTCGACAAACGCAAAGTCGTTCCTTTCATTATTTCTCAATTTGCCGGCGCGTTTTGTGCTGCGGCGTTAGTTTACGGGCTTTATTACAATCTTTTCGTCGACTTCGAACAGACGCACCATATGGTGCGCGGCAGTGTCGAAAGTCTGGATCTGGCAGGTATTTTCTCTACCTATCCCAATCCGCATATCAATTTGGTGCAGGCGTTCGCCGTTGAGATGGTGATTACCGCTATTCTGATGGGCGTTATTATGGCGCTCGGCGATGATGGCAACGGCATTCCCCGCGGCCCGCTGGCGCCATTGCTGATTGGCCTGCTGATCGCCGTTATTGGTGCGTCGATGGGTCCCTTGACTGGATTTGCGATGAACCCGGCGCGTGACCAGGGACCCAAAACCTTCGCCTTCTTTGCCGGATGGGGCGACGTTGCCTTCACCGGCGGCAAAGATATTCCTTACTTCCTGGTACCGCTTTTCGGGCCAATCATCGGGGCGGCACTGGGTGCATTCGGCTATCGCAAATTAATTGGTCGCCATTTACCGTGCGACACCTGTGTGGAAGAAGAGAAAGAGACGGCTTCGACCGCACAACAAAACGCTTCGCTGTAATCTGACTACGGGACAAAAAACATGACCGAAAAAAAATATATCGTTGCACTCGACCAGGGCACCACCAGCTCCCGCGCTGTCGTAATGGATCATGACGCGAATATCGTCAGCGTGTCACAGCGCGAATTTGAGCAAATTTATCCTCGTCCAGGCTGGGTAGAACACGACCCAATGGAGATCTGGGCGTCGCAAAGCTCTACGCTGGTCGAAGTGCTGGCGAAAGCTGATATCAGTTCCGACGAAATAGCTGCCATCGGGATCACCAACCAGCGTGAAACGACCGTGGTCTGGGAGCGCGAAACCGGCAAGCCGATTTATAACGCCATCGTCTGGCAGTGTCGTCGCACATCGGAAATCTGCGAGAAACTGAAGCGCGAGGGCATGGAAGATTACATTCGTAGCGCCACCGGGCTGGTCATTGACCCGTACTTCTCCGGCACCAAAGTAAAGTGGATCCTTGACCACGTGGAAGGTTCACGTGAGCGCGCAAAACGCGGCGAGCTGCTGTTCGGCACCGTCGACACCTGGCTTATCTGGAAGATGACGCAGGGACGCGTCCATGTTACCGACTACACCAACGCCTCGCGTACCATGCTGTTTAACATCAACACGCTGGAGTGGGATGACAAGATGCTGGACGCGCTGGATATCCCACGCGCCATGCTGCCACAGGTGCGTAAGTCCTCTGAAGTGTACGGCCAAACCAACATCGGCGGTAAAGGCGGTACGCGTATTCCCATCGCCGGTATCGCCGGTGACCAGCAGGCGGCGCTGTTCGGCCAGCTGTGCGTTAAGGAAGGGATGGCGAAGAACACCTACGGTACGGGCTGCTTCATGTTGATGAACACCGGTGAGAAAGCCGTGAAATCAGAAAACGGCCTGCTGACCACCATCGCCTGCGGCCCACGCGGTGAGGTGAACTATGCTCTGGAAGGAGCGGTATTTATGGCGGGTGCATCCATTCAGTGGCTGCGTGATGAAATGAAGCTTATCAGCGATGCCTTCGACTCCGAGTATTTCGCCACCAAAGTGAAGGATACTAACGGCGTGTACGTGGTACCTGCTTTCACCGGTCTGGGCGCACCGTACTGGGATCCGTATGCGCGAGGCGCGATTTTCGGCCTGACGCGCGGCGTGAATTCTAACCACATCATTCGCGCCACGCTGGAATCCATTGCCTACCAGACGCGCGACGTGCTGGAAGCGATGCAGGCAGACTCCGGTATTCGTCTGCATGCCCTGCGCGTAGACGGTGGCGCAGTTGCCAACAACTTCCTGATGCAATTCCAGTCTGACATTCTGGGCACCCGCGTAGAACGTCCTGAAGTGCGTGAAGTGACGGCGCTGGGTGCGGCTTATCTCGCCGGTCTGGCGGTAGGCTTCTGGCAGAACCTGGACGAACTGCAGGAAAAAGCGGTGATCGAACGCGAATTCCGCCCGGGCATCGAAACCACCGAACGCAACTACCGCTACAGCGGCTGGAAGAAAGCGGTGAAACGCGCCCTGGCGTGGGAAGAGCACGAAGAGTAATGTTCCCCTCACCCGGCCCACTCCCAAAGGGGCGAGGGTTAGGGTGAGGGCTTAAACCGCACTATCCCCACTCTATGGTAAACTTCGTGCAATTCCTTTTGATTGCACGAGTACCTCATGAAACGTGAACTTGCTATCGAGTTTTCCCGCGTTACCGAAGCTGCCGCACTGGCAGGCTATAAATGGCTTGGCCGTGGCGACAAAAATACCGCAGATGGCGCGGCGGTCCATGCCATGCGAATTGTGCTTAATCAGGTCAATATCGATGGCACCATTGTGATTGGTGAAGGCGAGATCGACGAAGCGCCAATGCTCTACATCGGTGAAAAAGTCGGAACGGGTAAAGGCGATGCCGTGGATATCGCCGTCGACCCGATCGAAGGCACCCGCATGACGGCGATGGGCCAGGCCAACGCGCTGGCGGTGATGGCCGTGGGGGATAAAGGCTGCTTCCTCAACGCACCCGATATGTATATGGAAAAGCTGATTGTCGGCCCGGGCGCAAAAGGCGCTATCGACCTCAGCCTGTCGCTGGAAGAGAACCTGCACAACATCGCTAAAGCACTGGGGAAACCGCTAAGCGAGTTGACCATTACCATTCTGGCGAAACCGCGCCACGACGCCACCCTTGCGCAGATGCAAAAGCTGGGCGTGCGCGTGTTTGCCATCCCTGATGGCGACGTTGCCGCCTCCATTCTGACCTGCATGCCGGACAGCGAAGTGGATGTCCTCTACGGTATCGGCGGCGCGCCGGAAGGCGTGGTGTCTGCTGCGGTGATCCGCGCGCTGGACGGGGATATGCAGGCGCGTCTGCTGCCGCGTCACGAGGTCAAAGGCGACAGCGATGAGAACCGTCGTATCGGTGAAGAAGAGCTGGCTCGCTGCGAGACGATGGGCATCGAAGCCCATAAAGTCCTCGCGCTTAACGACATGGCGCGCAGTGATAATGTGGTCTTCTCCGCAACCGGCATTACCAAAGGTGACCTGCTGGACGGCATTACCCGTAAGGGCAATATGGCGACCACTGAAACGCTGCTGATCCGCGGTAAATCGCGCACCATTCGCCGCATTAAGTCGATCCATTATCTCGATCGTAAAGACCCGGACGTACAGACGCACATTCTGTAAAACCGTTTGATCGATAGAGCTTTCCGGTCCAAATGGGCTGGAAATCCTGCGTTCAACGAACGAAGATAGGGCAATGACAGCAGACGGGAGAATGCCATGGCAGATTGGGTTACAGGTAAAGTCACAAAGGTACAGTTCTGGACCGACGCGCTATTTAGTCTCACCCTCCATGCTCCCGTCCATCCGTTTACGGCCGGGCAATTCGCAAAACTGGGGTTGGATGTCGACGGCGAACGCGTGCAGCGCGCTTACTCTTACGTCAATGCACCCGATAACCCGGATCTCGAGTTCTATCTGGTTACCGTCCCGGCGGGTAAACTGAGTCCACGCCTGGCGGCACTGAAGCCTGGTGATGATGTGCAAATTGTGGCAGAAGCGGCAGGTTTCTTTGTTCTGGATGAAATTCCGGACTGCGACACCCTGTGGATGCTGGCAACCGGCACGGCCATTGGCCCTTATCTTTCTATTCTGCAGTACGGCAAAGACCTGGAACGCTTCAAAAACATTGTTCTGGTTCACGCTGCACGTTATGCCGCAGATTTAAGCTATCTGCCGCACATGCAGGAGCTGGAACAGCAGTACGACGGAAAGTTGAAAATCCAGACCGTGGTTAGCCGCGAAACGGCGGCGGGTTCACTGACGGGCCGGGTTCCGGCATTGATTGAAAGCGGCGCACTGGAAGAAGCGGTTGGCTTGCCGATGAACACTGTAACCAGCCACGTCATGCTGTGCGGCAACCCGCAGATGGTCCGGGACACACAGCAGCTTCTGAAGGATACCCGGCAAATGACGAAACATCTTCGCCGCCGACCGGGCCATATGACCGCCGAACACTACTGGTGATCAGCGGTACTTCACCTCAAGGGTATCTTTACCGTACTTATTTTCGCTCTGGGTGCCAATAAACGCGCCCAGATCGACAATCATCATCACGAAGATAACCGCCGGCAATAGCCTGCCCATGACCCACGGAAGAAGGGACGGAAGCATTTCCCAGTTACCTGCCACCAGCATCCACGCCAGAATAATCAGAAATGCCCACGCGCCGGAACGACCGCGATCGTGCAAGCGCTTCACCACCACAGCGGCCGTTGGCCACAGCAAACAGACCAGCGCAAACGCGGCAGTTTGCGCGCTCAGCCACGCGTTATAGGCCACAAAGAACAGGAGCAGCATGGCAACGACCCACGTCGTTATCCAGACCCAGAAATCACGGCGTCCAATACGCCCTTTGAACGAAAACAGCCACTGCTGTATGGTCATGTAAGGTTCCTTATTATTCTGTCGCGTGCATTTTACCCTGGAGTTGTGACCTTTTGACAAGCCGACCAGATATCGATTTAATCATGAGCTACTACGGCCTGGGGCAATGTTGATGAAATTTTCGACACACTCTCTTTTCCTGTGTTGCGCAATACTGAGCGCCAGCTTTACCCTGCGCGCCGCCGAAACTGCGGCTCCGGTGATAGCACCCTATCTTTTAGCCGGCGCCCCCTCGTTCGATCAGTCCATCAGTCAGTTTCGCGAGACGTTCAACAAGACTAACCCCACGCTAGCGCTGGACGAGTTTCGCGCCATAGAGGGTGCCCGCGATACCCCAACGCTGACCCGCGCGGCCAGCAAGATTAACGAGAATTTGTACGCGTCCACTGCGCTGGAACGCGGCACGTTAAAAATTAAAAGCATGCAGATAACCTGGCTGCCGATACAGGGGCCCGAGCAAAAAGCGGCGAAGGCCAAAGCGCTTGAATACATGAGCGCAATTTTGCAGGCTTTTACCCCAGCGATGACCCACACGCAGAGCCAACAAAAGCTACAAAAACTGCTGACCGTTGGTAAAAACAAACGCTACTACGCTACTACCGAAGGGGCCATTCGTTATGTGGTAGCAGATAACGGCGAAAAGGGGCTGACCTTCGCTGTTGAACCGATTAAGCTGGCACTCTCGGACTCAACTGGAGGGGCGAATTAATGACAAAAAGCAAAGCCTTTCAAGGGAAAATCTCTATACTGATTCACAGACCATGCTGCCCGTCAGGGCGGCCATATTCCTTAATTCGCTAATTTAGCGTGGAGAATTGAAATGCGACATCCTTTAGTGATGGGTAACTGGAAACTGAACGGCAGCCGCCATATGGTAAACGAGCTGGTTGCGAACCTGCGTAAAGAGTTGGCTGGCGTGACTGGCTGCGCGGTTTCTATCGCTCCGCCTGATATGTATCTCGACCTGGCTAAACGCGCTGCTGATGGCAGCCATATCGTTCTGGGCGCTCAGAACGTTGACGTTAACCTGTCTGGCGCATTCACCGGTGAAACGTCCGCTGAGATGCTGAAAGATATCGGCGCGAAATACATCATCATTGGCCACTCTGAGCGTCGCACTTACCACAAAGAATCTGACGAGTTTATCGCGAAGAAATTCGCCGTGCTGAAAGAGCAGGGTCTGACGCCCGTTCTGTGCATCGGTGAAACCGAAGCAGAAAACGAAGCGGGCAAAACGGAAGAAGTTTGCGCGCGTCAGATAGACGCTGTGCTGAAAACGCAGGGCGCGGCAGCGTTCGAAGGCGCGGTTATCGCTTACGAGCCAGTATGGGCAATCGGCACCGGCAAATCTGCAACCCCTGCGCAGGCTCAGGCGGTTCACAAATTCATCCGTGACCACATTGCTAAAGCAGACGCTAAAGTAGCTGAGCAAGTGATCATCCAGTACGGCGGTTCCGTTAACGCAGCGAATGCAGCCGAGTTGTTCACCCAGCCAGACATTGATGGCGCGCTGGTTGGCGGTGCATCCCTGAAAGCTGACGCTTTCGCGGTGATCGTTAAAGCAGCTGAAGCCGCTAAACAGGCGTAATTGCCTTCTTTCCTCTCCCCTGTAGGGAGAGGGATCCCCAGAAAATCCATATCAGCCGCCTTTCCCCGCTCTGACTTCTGCTCGTCTTCAGGCCAAACCCTACCGTTCGCTTTTCCTCATCCCGAAAATTCAGTTCAAACTGCATCCTTCTACTGCTGAATATCAGCCAGCTATCTGCGTCAGTGACGATAACAACATGAGTCTGTAGAGAAATAGCAGCAGATAATGCATCAAAAAAAAGCGATTTCAACTGATCCATTATTCTGTTTTTTCGACGGGAAAATCTGTCTCATCCGGGCGGACCTCGCTTAACGGATGGCCTGTCGGGTCATACGTAAACCGGTACTCACCGCCGTTGCCGTTCTCCAGTCGCAGCAGGTTGCCTCTGGGGTCGTAGTGCCAGCGGCGGGTACGCCCGGCCGGGTCGGTTTCGGCCGTCAGGCAGGATAACATCGCATAATTCACCGTCACGACAGACAAAACAGAACTGCCGGTCGTCAAAATCCGTAAAGCGGGCAACGTTGTCATCATCGTCAAGCAGCCAGTGCGCCTGTGCGCCGTCGTCACGAACGGCACGCCGGGTCCCGCTGACAAAATGGTAATGAAAATCAAGCTGTTCGCCTGCGCTGTTGCGGTATGCCACCACGCGCGGCAGGCCATTGCTGTCTTCATGGCTGCGCAGTAAATCCGTGCCGTCGTCGTAGGCGTAGCTCACCAGGCAGACGTCATCCTCCAGCCAGGCGGGGGAATGTTCATGTAACGGCTGATAACACCAGCGTCCGCCGCTGATGTCATACTCTGACCAGTTGTCGTCCGGATGATGTTCCAGCCACGCCCCAGCACGCTGTCGCCGGGATTGCCGCTGCGCCAGTAGCGCTGCCAGAGTACCGGCAAAAAACAGTAACACTATTCATAGTGAGTCATCACAGAATATCGCATTGATGATCCTGCAATTCCTCCGCCGAGGCGCGGTTAAGCATGAGCCAATTACGCTCGGTCGCCAGTAACACAAACGAACCGTCTGACTGCTGCGCCATCGCCAGTGCAAAGCGCCCCATGTGGTCACGCGCTTCGGGCAACTCTTCCGCCAGCATCATAAACGGGCTGCGCTGCACCAGCTCGTTTTCGGTTACCCGGCGGGCAAGATATTCATGCCCTTCCAGTCCGCCTGGAAACGGCAGCCACTGGGTGCTGATTTGACCTTGAGCGGCATTAAGCTTCTCGCGTACGTCCGTACGCAGGCAGGAGATATGAATATGGAAATGGTTCTGTGTCCGGCCTGTTGGCGAGTTGATCGTCAGCGAAATGGCGCTGTCAGGCACCTCTGCACCTCGCCTCATACTCATAAAGCTACGCGATTGCCACGCCAGCCAGAAAAAATTCGGCGTGTGAGGCTCGGTCAGGAGCGGACTTTCCGCGCCGTTGATGCGGTAAGTTGGCATCAGCAGATACTGCAACGGCCCGTTGCGATCTTTAAACACCACGTAGCCCGCATCAGTTTTTACCTGAGCACAGGGCGCCGGGTTACGGTTCTGAATTTGATTAGGTACACACTGCTCAAGAACGATACGGCGTAACGCGTCTGGATTGCCCGCTTTCATCCAATACCAGCCGCCAGCGGCCAGGGCGATGACAATCAGAATGAGTAAGATGATTTTTTTCACAACGCGTTCTCTGTTTTCGATAGAGGCGAAAGCGTAACGCAAAATGATGACCAAATAAAAACCCGGTGGATTTCTCGCACCGGGTCGCCGTGTCGTTCTTTATAAAGCGCTTAGCGCTTACTGATCTGGTCGAAGGTACCACCGTTAGAGAAGTGCTCTTTCTGCGCTTTCGTCCAGCCGCCGAACTCATCATCAATGGTGAAGAGTTTCAGTTTCGGGAATTCGTCTTCATACTTCTTCGCGACAGCCGGGTCACGAGGACGATAGAAATTTTTCGCCGCAATTTCCTGGCCTTCTGGCGAGTAGAGATACTTCAGGTACGCTTGCGCAATCGCTTTGGTGTCTTTCTTCTCGACCACTTTATCGACCACAGAAACGGTCGGTTCCGCGAGAATAGATTCGCTCGGAGTCACTATCTCGAACTTATCTTTACCCAGCTCGTTCGTCGCCAGCAGCGCTTCGTTTTCCCACGCGATCAGCACATCGCCAATACCGCGCTCAACAAAGGTATTGGTTGCGCCACGCGCCCCGGAATCCAGAACTTCAACGTTCTTATACAATGATTTCACGAACACCTGAGCTTTGGCCTGATCACCGTCATTGTGGTGCAGGGCGTAGCCCCAGGCCGCGAGATAGTTCCAGCGAGCGCCGCCAGAGCTTTTAGGATTCGGGGTGATGACGGACACGCCTGGCTTTATCAGGTCGTTCCAGTCATGAATTTGTTTCGGGTTGCCTTTACGCACCAGGAAAACGATGGTTGAGGTGTATGGCGCGGAGTTATCCGGCAGGCGCTTAATCCAGTTTTTATCAATACGGCCACGCTCGGCAATGGCGTCCACGTCATACGCCAGCGCCAGGGTGACGACGTCGGCTTCGATGCCGTTGATCACCGAGGTCGCCTGCTTCCCGGAACCGCCGTGAGACTGACGAACAACCACATTGTCACCCGTTTCCTGCTTCCAGTGCGCCGCAAAAGCTTTGTTGTACTGATCGTAAAGTTCACGCGTCGGGTCGTATGACACGTTCAGTAACTGGATATCCTTAGCCAGAACGCTGGTTGATGCCAGCAATAATGTTAAACCCACGCCCCACTTATTCATCGCCCAGCTCTCTTATGTAGTGTTTTGATGAATGCAGCGTGCCAGAAAGGATTACAATGATTAAAGAATAAAAAAAGATTGGCTATAACGTAGGGGAATAACAGCCCTCTTCAAAAAGAAGAGGGCCTGGGGATCAATACAGTTTTTTAGCGCAGTCTAACCAGTCACCTTTGAACGGACGCTTCATATTTTCGATAGCGTCGATAATGTCATGGTGGACCAGTTTTTCGTTCTGAATACCGACGCAACGACCGCCAAAGCCCTGCAGCAGCAGATCGATAGCGTAGGCACCCATCCGGGAAGCCAGTATGCGGTCGTATGGGCCCGGGGAGCCGCCACGCTGGATGTGACCCAACACGGTCGCACGGGTTTCACGTTTGGTTTCGGTTTCGATGTACTTCGCCAGCTCGTCAATGTCACAGATATGCTCGGTGATCGCGACAATGGCGTGTTTCTTCCCTTTCGCAATGCCGGCTTTGATTTCGTTCACCAGATCTTCGCGGCTGAACTCGACTTCCGGCACCACCACAAACTCACAACCACCGGCGATTGCCGCGGCCAGCGTCAGGTCGCCGCAGTAACGGCCCATCACTTCGACGATGGAGATACGCTGGTGAGAAGAAGAGGTGTCGCGCAGACGGTCAATCGCTTCAACAACGGTACCCAGCGCAGTGAAATAACCGATGGTATAGTCAGTGCCTTTGATGTCGTTATCAATAGTGCCTGGCAGACCAATACAGGGGAAGCCCATTTCAGTCAGACGTTTTGCACCCATGTAAGAGCCGTCGCCACCAATAACTACCAGAGCGTCCAGGCCACGTTTTTTCATGTTTTCGATAGCCACTTCACGCACGTGTTCATCACGGAATTCCGGGAAGCGCGCCGAGCCAAGGAAGGTACCGCCACGGTTGATCATGTCAGAGACGCTGTAACGGTCTAGCTGCACCATGCGATCTTCATACAGGCCGAGATAACCGTCATAGACGCCAAACACTTCCAGGCCTTCCGTCAGCGCTGCACGGACAACCCCACGAATTGCCGCATTCATGCCCGGCGCATCACCGCCGCTTGTCAACACACCGATTTTCTTAATCATGACTACCTCTGAACTTAGGAATGCAAAATTGAAATCTGTTGCCGGAAGAAACTTTTCGACCAACGAATACTGCAAATAGTATATCAATCACTTCCAGCTGAATTGATTCAGGTCAGGCCATATGGTGGTAATTTATCCACAAAATGCTGGTCTGGCTCACTTTTTTACAACGTATTACGAAAGCTCAACATATCCCGGTACAACCGAGCAGGGATCCTGGTGGATGATGACATCGGACCCAGGAAAACGCTGCAAAATCGCCTGCTCCACCTGGTCAGCTATAACGTGAGCCTGAACCAGTGGCAAATTGTCTTCCATCTCAATGTGAACCTGAATGAAGCGAGTCGGCCCTGACTGCCGCGTACGAAGATCGTGAGCGCCACTGACGCCGGGCCAGTTGGACACAATAGCAAAAATTTCATTACGTTCTGCATCGGGGAGCGCACGGTCGAGAAGCGATTGCACAGCCTCGTATCCCATTCGCAAGGCGCTGTACAAAATATAGACCCCAATGCCTAACGCAAATAACGCATCAGCCCGATGCCAGCCATACCAGGCCAAACCGAGCGCAATAAGAATAGCGCCATTCATCATAACATCAGACTGATAATGAAGCATATCCGCCCGTACAGCCTGGCTTTGCGTTTTGCGTACCACCCATCGCTGGAACGTTACCAGAACAAGTGTGCTTATAAGCGCAATGAGTGTAACGACCACGCCGACGCCTGGATCTTTCATCGGTGTCGGAGACGCCAAATGCTGGATGCCGGTCAAAAACAGGAACAGCGCAGAGCCGGAAATGAACATACTTTGCGCCAGCGCGGCCAGTGATTCCGCTTTGCCATGCCCAAACGTATGCTCGTCATCCGCCGGTTGCAGTGAATAGCGTACCACCAGCAGGTTGGTCAGCGAGGCCGCAATATCCACCAGCGAGTCTACCAGCGCCGCCAGAATACTGACCGAACCGGTATACCACCACGCAAAGATTTTGATGATCAACAAACACGACGCCATGACTGTCGCAGCAATTGCTGCCCGGCTCACCAGCCGTCCATAGGATTGATTCATAAGCACTCCTGACATGCCATGGCGCTAGTATAACGTATCATCGCCCCCTGTGATGATACACATAATCAATACAAAACATTGAAATATTCACCATGCAGATATTAATAGGGTGACATAAGAATATCTCCGGTGAATAACAAAGTAACAACAAATAAACCATAAGAATATAAGAAAATCCCAATGCACTAAAAAATAGATTCGAGCTTAAAAATGCACACTAAAGAGATTGAAGAGCATGGCGTATTTTTATACTTTTTTATGTGAAGAATATTTATTTATTATTTACAATTTAAAGGAAACATTCATGAAAGTAACATCAACGCTGGTATTATCACTGGCACTGCTCACTCCGGCCATTTCCGCTGTCGCTGCGCACCCCATTGCGCCGATGAACTGCCCGGCGCCAGAGAGTATTACCTGGGAAGGTAACCATTTCACCGCCCCGGTAACGCAGGAAGGCTGGCAGGGTAGCTGGAACTCGTCAATTCACGCCCAATCAACGGTCAAGAAATTTACCAATGCCCTTTATTTTGCCAAAAAAGGCTTAAGTGAAGGCGTATTGGTCAATTGTACGTATGCCCTGTCTAATGGAAAAGAAATCGATCTGACTTATAGCCTGCAGGGTGAAGAAAAGAAACTGTCTAATCTGATCGTCTCTATCGATGATGCTGCTGTCTGGATCCCTGAATCCAACTCCAGACTTGAGCGTTTTTATGACTGCGATAAATCTGCACAAGAGTGTAAATTCAACGCAATCAACGTAGTCTATCAATAATTATGCGTAAAAAGCGGGAAAGGTGAGTTCTAATTAAATGGTCATCTTTTGAAGCAATAAAAATCAGGATACCCCCCACACATTATGTGGGGGAAGACAGGAACGATTCAGAAAAGTTTAAAAGGTCGCGGCAAGACGCACGCGGTAACGGTGCTTTTAAAAACCTGTTTGTCTACGCGGCGGGCGGGAAAAGAGACGGCCGGCAAATTATGCCATTCAGCCAGGTGGCGGCGAAGGTGTTTTCCATCAGCGAACTGGCCCCGATACAAGAAAGCCTGAAAGAGTTAAAGGACTGGCTGGGGATCGACGTGGTGCGCTTCAACCCTTACACACTGTTGCAGGCAGCGATCTGACGCCAGCCCGGACACACCCACCACCACCGTGTAACGGCCAGCACGGCCGCAACCGACTACACCGCACGTAAGCCCCTCAGCAGCCCGCTGGCAGGGGCTTTTCCTCAACACGACGAACCGAAAACGACGCAACAGCGAGGCGCAGCGGCGCGAAAATCGGCGCAGATAATACCTACCCTATCCCTCAGCGCGCGCTCATTCCCCCGCCTCGCCCGCACGCAGAAACCCCGCTTTTTTGTGCAACCGGAAGGCCCGCCCCGTCTGGTCTGGCCTGCCCTGATAATACGAATGCCGAAATATTTGTGCATTAATGTGCAATTTTTTGCAGTGTTTTTGACGCAAAAAAAAATCCCGCCGAAGCGGGTTTCATTGGTTATCGAATTATGCAGATTTCATTCGATAAGCAGATAAAGAAACAACATTTTCGGTAGCGATTTCTGGGGCAAAAACTAACGAATTATCGTTCGCTAACTCCGCTAACATAGCTGGAGTAATACACAAACGCTTGGCTAATGACTCAACATCAACTGACAGATCCGTTAAGAGAAACTTCATTGCCTTATGAAATAGCTCTGGCTTTTCATTAGGAATCAAATAATCTTCTTTTTCATCAATGGCTTCCCCCTTACGCTTTAAACCGAAGAATGCCGTTTTATATTGGGCATCGGTTAAAAGAGAAAGCTGATGTGCTCTATAAATTGTTGCTGCCTTACTAACTTTCCACGTCAGTTTAAACTGACTTAGCCCCTGCCAGTCGATACGACCGCCAATTGGGCGTGGAAAATATTTTGCCATCGCCGATCGGGGTAGAAGCAATGCTGATGCAAAACGGTTAGCTTGAGATTCAGTTACCCGATCCCCCGTTGAAATACCTTCGTGCAAAATCAAATGTGCAACTTCGTGAGCAATATCAAAACGCTGACGGCAAGGCGATTTTTTAGCCGTATTTCTTACAATGAATGGCCGACTTAAAGGAACAGAAAGCGCATCCACATCATCAGAGACAGAATCGAAAGAAGTAACAAATGCTCCCAGCTTTTCAGCAAGACGAGTCATGTTGTCGATCGGCCCAAAACCTAATCCCCAGTCAGCCCGGCATTTCTCTGCGGCTCTTTCTATGTCCTCTTGAGTATTTACTCTCAGTTCAGGAAATCTTACTGGCGGTAAATTCAAGTACTCATCAAAAACTTCAATGAGACGGCGATACAATTCAGCTTTAGCGAGCGTCGCCCACTTAGTAGCCATACGTGTTGAACTACGCTTGCGGAAATGAACGATCTCTTCATTCACTGGAGATTGCTCTTGTACTGCGAAAAATTCAGGCGTGACCAGCAATACGGCAGCTAATTTATTCGCAAGCTCAGGAGTAGGCACAGCCGAGCCGGATTCCAGCCGCTGAATGTACTGGCGTGTCTTATCGACCCGCTCAGCTACTTGCTCCAATGATAACTCGTGATACAGACGAGCCAATCGCAAATTAGTACCGTTAAACACTTTTCACCTACTATTATCCGTTATCGCTTTTCTTTTCCTTTTCAGGAACAGAAGCGCTGATATCATCCAGTTCAATCTTAACAGGTGCTGGCGGGGTATCGTCTGTAGAATGCAGCACAGTTACCCGTTCTTCGCCATACGTCCATAAAGAGAGCATTTCTTCCAGCGCATTATAACCCGCAAAATGCACTCGCCCACCTTCACCTTCGAACTCTGGTTTCTCTACAACGAAGCGCCAAATCGTAGGGATTGTATCTTCTGATGCGAATAGCTGATCAACACTATTCTTTCGGAAGAAGTTAGCCTTTTTCGGATTAGTCGGATCATCGCTAAAAGAACGAATTGGGATACCGCCAATAGTGATTGTGTAATCGTTATTCGGATTAGAAAGCCCCAACCAGTCGAATTTTTTTAACATGCACAGTTTGATGATTCGATTCTTTTGACGTCCAAAAGTGCATGTTGCGCGGGTATAATTATCATCAAGCGAAGAAGACAAAAGCTCATAAGTGTCTTCCTGCACTTTAAGGAGTGCCTCCGCAATGATAGATAAGCGTTCTTCGGTTAACTGCGGATGAAACGTCCAAGGTAATGGGTAATTTTGCATCGGGTCACTTTCCTTTCAGTGCAAAAATCAAACTTTGTCAACCGGGATAATGGTGCAGAATTTTGATTCTGTCAACTAACCCCTGTTAATTTTTACAGCCACTTTCCTACGATTGAGAAGCTCGTCAGATTTTTTCTTAACTGCCGTTTTTTCAGATGCCAATTTATCTACCCCAGATGCTGCGCGGTTGCTGGAAACTAGCCTCCCATTTTGCACGGTCATAAAAAGATCGCCGCACGCCACTGACGCAGCGCCAGCAGTTCACTAATCTGCTGCTCTTTGACTGATAGCTCTGATCCCTCTTCTCGTTCCGGTGGCCGCGTTTTCCGCTTAGCCCGTACATCGTCACTTACCGCTGCACCAGTTCTCGCTTTTCCTGCCGTGAAAGCGCATCAAAATTCACCGTCTCGCCCACTTCGTGATCGGCATGTTCAAGTCCTTCTGCACCTGCCGCAGGATCCCGCGTACAGTTATTGACAGCACTCCGAGGGGCGGCGTTGTCGCCTGAAAAACCAACGTCAACGGACACACCGTCAGCACTCTGGCGCTTCGGCACGATTTTGTCTTGAGTGGTGCGGGTGAAGATCAAAGAGTCATTGCCCGTAATCGGGCAATAGATACCGGTGATTCGCCGGACGTCATCGCCGTAGGCGTTGCCGTTTTCGGTGGTTTCATAGTTCAGGGTGTAAAACAAGTTCACGATTGCCCAGGCGGCGAAGTTCGCGATATACGGTGACCGGCGCGCCGCCGATCTGCTGAAACTGGCGAATTGATCAGCGCGACGTCCACGCACTAACGCGCCTGGACATTTCCTTCAGGTCTTCCCCGGTTTCGTCGTCCTTCTCACCATCCAGCGCGAAGCCGTCGATATTCTTCGAACCGCGCGTAACGCATAGTTCTTCTACTTGGTGGTTTACTGGCGAATGTCGCGACTGACGGCGCTTAATGGCTCTTAAGAGTGTCTACATTGGTAAGCGTATAGCGCGAACCGTATTGACGTGACGAGGATGGGTTATTCGGCAGGCAGTGTGATCCGCCACGGCAGCAGTTCACCAACCCGGTTTACCGGCCAGTCAGCAATGACGTCAAGGATATGGTGAAGGTAACGTTCTGGAGCTACTCCATTCAGTTTGCACGTCCCGATCAGACTGTACAGCAGCGCTCCCCGCTCACCACCGTGGTCTGAGCCGAAGAACAGCCAGTTTTTACGCCCCAGACTGACCGTCCGCAGCGCATTTTCAGCGATATTGTTATCGGCTTCAGCCCAGCCGTCGTCTGCGTAGTATGTCAACGCCTGCCACTGGTTCAGTACATAGGTGAACGCTTTTGCCAGCTCTGAGTGTCGCGACAGGGTTTTCACTTTTTCACGCAGCCAGTTTTCCAGTGATTTAAGAAGCGCTTTCGTTTTTAACTGGCGTTCAGCAAGCCGCTGTTCTGCTGGCATTCCCCTGATATCCGCTTCGATGGCATACAACTCGCCTATCCGTTTCAGCGCTTCATCTGTGAGCGCTGAGGGAGTGCGAACGTGAACATCATGGATTTTACGCCGGGCATGGGCCCAGCACGCGGCTTCCTTTATATGACCGTCGCGGTAGAGCTCGTTGAACCCGGCGTAGGCATCAGCCTGCAGTACGCCACTGAAGCCTGCAAGATGGGTCTGAGGGTGGATACCTTTTCTGTCCGGGCTGTAAGCGAACCACACTGCGGGGGCCAGCGCTGAGCCGGCGTTGCGGTCGTCGCGAACGTACGTCCATAAGCGCCCGGTCTTCGTCTTCTTATTACCCGGCAACAGCACCGGGACAGGCGTATCGTCAGCATGGAGTTTGCCGTCGGTCAGGACATAGTCCTGAAGGGCTTCATCCAGCGGTGCCAGCAGACGACAACACGCATCCACCCAGCCCGACAGTACAGAACGACTCAACACCACACCCTGGCGGGCATAGATCTCCGACTGGCGATACAGCGGTGTGTGCTCTGCATACTTTGAGGTCAGCACGCGGGCCAGC
The DNA here is from genome assembly GCF_918797525.1 of unidentified bacterial endosymbiont. Classification (NCBI taxonomy): domain Bacteria; species unidentified bacterial endosymbiont. The sequence goes on from NZ_OU963893.1 coordinate 4,733,134, forward strand.
AGCCCCGGTCCGGCGATACCCCGTTCGATGGGGCGCGAAGGCGCCGGGGCCTGAACGATGCGATCGCACCGACGGCAGGCATGCTTTTCACGTACTGTCCGGATAACCCGGAAGGCGCTGCGCATCAGCTCCAGCTGTTCGGCGGCATCCTCACCCAGGTAGCTCAGCGAACCACCGCACTCCGGGCAACAGGACTCTGTGGGTAACAACCGCTTTTCATCACGGGGGAGTGACTCAGGGAACGGTTTGCGGGTGCGGGTCTGACGCAGCGGGCGCTGCACCGCCGGATCATCAACCCGACCGGTCAGCGTATCGCTTTCCTGCTGCAGCCGGTTCAGGTCAGCTTCCATCTGCGCGATACGGCGGGATACCTTTTCGGAACGACTGCCGAAGTTCATCCGGCGCAGCTTATCCAGTTGCGCCTGCAGATGGTCTATTTCGCGTTCCCGGTCGGCCAGCTTTTCCAGCAGGGCGCGGTTCAGCGCTTCCTGTTCGGCCAGGCGCTGTTTCAGCAGAAGGATGTCGTCAGAAGAGGTGTCGTTCATAAGCCCGTATTTTACCAGGCTTATTCTGCGACAACCAGGATAAAGAGCGCTACAACATGGTCAGGGACGTCAGTAACCGCTTTGGCTGTCGCCAGTCGATACCTTCCATCAGCATCGCCAGCTGCGCCGGCGTCAGGAACACTTTGCCATCGCGGGCTGAGGGCCAGGCGAAGCGACCACGTTCCAGTCGCTTTGTCAGCAGGCACAGCCCGTCACCGGTGGACCAGAGCAGTTTGACCTGACTGCCGCTGCGTCCCCGGAAGATGAAGACGTGGCCGGACATCGGGTCATCTTTCAGCGCGGTCTGCACCTTTGCGGCCAGGCCGTTGAAGCCGTTACGCATGTCGGTGATACCGGCAACCAGCCAGATTTTAGTACCTGAAGGTAGCGGGATCATCGCTTCAGTTCCTGTATCAGCAGAGCCAGGAACGTTTCGCTGACAGTGCCGTTGAGGCGAAGCGTCCCGTGCCGGAACGTTACCTCACAGCTGATACTGAGCCCCGGGTCTTCTGCGAGCGATTCTGGCTGTACGGCAGTGGCATCGAGAGTCACAGGAAGTAGCAGAGGACTCTCTGAGGAAGGTAACAGTAGCTTTCCGTCGCGCCACTGCTGGCGCCATTTAAATAACAAATTGGCGTTGATGCCGTTTTCAAGCGCCAGTTTTGAAATGGATATTCCGGGTTTGCAGGAGGCAGCAACGAGCTGCTGCTTAAACTCAGGAGAATAATTAGGGCAGCCCTTACGCCTGCCGGGGGTCACATTTTTCTGCATATCTGACACTTTGGTTCCCACTACTTATTTGGTGGACACCACTTTGTCGAATACATCAGATTATGACCAGACGGTTCGCGCTGTACGCTTACCTACATTGTGTCCACGCTCGGCATAAAATGAGTGTGGAATGTCCACAAAGTGTCCACATTTAAGGGTGTTACCGGGTTTAGCTGGGTTTTATTCGATTTATTAAGGGACTGAATAGCCTATGATTCATCTGTAAGCTATTGAAAAAAAACCCCCACATCATGTGGGGGAAGACAGGGATGGTGAAGAAATTCAGCCAGTAACACAATGGAATAAAAGGATTTATTCTAATCTTCGTCTACATTTTGACTACACTTCGACATAAAAAAGCCGGGCTTCTGCCCGGCATCTTACCGAAACATCCCTCACTCATCAGGGCCGCAGTTGTCTTTGTATGACGCTGGCACTGGATCACTAAACCGGGTGTAGATCTTCTTCTCCGTTACAGAGTAGGTGACCCCCTTAGAAAACGTGCCCTTTGATTTCATGCTTATTTTCATTAGGAACGGTGAGAATCCCTCGTAAGCCCCAAAACCATTTTTTGCATTAATCTGGCCGCAAACATAGCCAGTGATAGTCCCATCAGGTGAATCCTCACCCTGAACAAATCGAAGATATCTAAACTTTACGCTATCTGGATCCCTAACATCTGCTGCAACTTCTGACTTACCTAGTTCAACAGCTTTTTCAGCGCCGGGCTTACATCCAACGAGAGAAACCAAAGCCAGTATTAACAACACCTTTTTCATATCCCTATCCCATCATCGCTATTAATATGCTGACCGATGTTATCAAAGATATTTTCTCTGGAAAAAGCGTTTTGCTTGAAGTTGCCCCCGCACTGAATGGATTTACGGGGGCACTTTGATGGTGGTCAGAGGGCCAGATTAAGCTGGTCTCTGCCGTAATGTGATGCCGGGAAAGCATCGCGCGGGATGAAATCAGGCGGTAACGGTGCAGTGCCCGCACGTTTTGTTACTTCCCTTTCTACGCTGTTAAGCGTGGTGAATGACCGGCTACATTCCAGATTCTGACACTGGTGATATTGCCGGATAGTCATATCGGTTATTTTACGGCTGGTACGGGTGCGGGCCATAGCGCCGCAAAATGGACATCTGAACATAATGATGGCTCCCCTGTGGGAGTTGAACTCCATTTCATTTTATTCAGTTTCCGCTATCCAGTCAGGTATTTTTGCTTCCAGCTCCAGCCGGGTGGTAAAACCGCTGTCGTCTATTACGTGCTCAGCGCGGGCAATAATCCAGTCCTGATTATCTATTTCATCCTTAAAACCGCTAACCGTAACGTGCATTTCGGGATAAAGCTCAGCGCGGCCACGCGCCAGGGTGATTGAAAACTCTGCCGCGCCACGCTGAAGCTGTTGCCACTTTGCCGCTGCCGCACGTTTCGCCGCCTCTTCATTCTGGTAGGTTTTGCGCAGAACATAAACGTTACCGTCTGCGCCCCTCCATGTAATCGCCCTCACGGCTGCTGCTCTTCTCTTTTTTGGGCTTTGCAGGCTTGCGGCGCTTTACGCTGACCTTTTTCTTTTTGCCGAAATTGAGATCCAGCCAGTAAGCCCGGACGCCGGTATAGGCATCCCGATCGGCAATACGAAAGCGATGCCGATCGCCACTTGTGCGATCAATACTGGCAGAGGGGAGCGCCTTCCCGTCAGCGGTCACACCACCACCCGGCAGGATAAACAGCAGACTGCCGTTCTTGACGGTGGCAATTGCGCCCAGCATGTCCGCCATGCGAGTAAGGAATGACATATCGCTTTCCTGCGTCTGGTCGGCGTGATCAATCTCAATATCTATGAGCATTTCACTGATCTGCGCCTTCAGTCCGTAGCGGTGCGCTATTGCCGACACAACTCGCTCAACGGTCACGTCATGCCATGAGACTTCGCGCTTTACGTTGAATTCTTCACGAAAATCAGCGCTGCGGGCAGTAACGCCAATGGTATCTGCCGGGCCTTCGTGAGAAACCTCGTCAACCGTGTACAGCCCCTTGTAAATCAGCGGCTCACCCAGCCAGCCAAATGATACGGCAAGCTCAGCCCCGCGCGGCGGCAGTGCAACCATACCGTCAGTGTCATCAATGGAAATGGATAGCTGATCGGCATCAAAGCCCCTGTTGTCCGTCAGTGACAACGACATGATCCGATCATCAAGCTGCGTCAACACCTTGCCGCCCATCGTAATACTGAATCCCGGACTTTTTACCGCCTCGGTCAGTGAATCGTTATAACTGCTGACGGCGTCGTTAAGTGATTTGCTCAGGTCTGTAAGTGCCATGCTTCCCCCTTCTTCCGGCGAAGGATCGCACGCGCGCGGAAGAGTCAAAATCGGTTTTTGTTGTCGCCGTCCGGTCAGACCCGCAATAGCGTGAGTGGCGGTCAGACATGAGGGATTATCACAGCGAACTCAATAACGTAATGGTGGAAACTATGGCGGAATCTCGCTTTCATGGTGCCCGCATCCGGGAGAATACCGACCTTGTGGCGGCTATCAATGACATTGAATCGAATGTCATTGGGGTCGTCGCCGTGGCGGATGATGCCGATGCGGAAGCCTTTCCCCTGAATACCCCCGTGTTAGTGACGCGGGTTAACAACGTGCTGGGTAAGGCGGGTAAAACCGGCTCCCTGTACAAAACGCTTAAGGCCATCGCTGACCAGACCAGTCCGAAGGTTATCGTTGTGCGCGTGGCAGCGGCCACGGAAGAGGAAGGCGGTAAAACGCAGTCGCAGCTCATCATGGGCGGTACGGCTGAAGACGGCAGCTATACCGGTATGTACGCGTTTCTGACGGCTGAACAGAAAGTCGGCTATCGTCCGCGTATTCTGGCTGTGCCGGGATACGACACGGAAGAAGTGACCTCCGCGCTGTGCGTTATTGCACAGAACCTGCGCGCGTTCGTCTACGCCAGTTGTTACGGCTGCAAAACGATGGCTGAAGCCATCACCTATCGCGCAACCTTCGCCTACCGCGAACTTATGCTTATCTGGCCTGATTTCATCGCCTATAACCCGCTGACCGGAGAAAACGAAACCTTCCCGGCCCCGGCGTATGCCTGCGGCCTGCGTGCGCTGATTGACAACAATCAAGGCTGGCATAAATCGCTTTCCAACGTATCAGTCAACAACGTGCTGGGTATTTCTCAGGATGTTTTCTGGTCGCTTCAGGCAGAAGACAGCGACGCGAACGAACTGAACAACAAGGAGATCACGACGCTCATCAAGCGTAACGGATTCCGGTTCTGGGGAAACCGCGTCACGGATACCAAAGATTACATCTTTGAGGTTTATACCCGTACCGCCCAGATTCTGGCTGACAGCATTGCGGAAGCGCAGTTTGAGGCCATTGACGAACCGCTTACCCCGGCCAACGTCAAGGACGTGGTCAGCGGTATCAGCGGGAAACTCAGCTCGCTGGTGACGCAGGGGCGGCTAATCGGCGCTGAATGCTGGTTTGATATCCTGGATAACCCGACAACCGGGCTTCGACAGGGTCAGGTGCGCATTCGCTATAAATATACGCCGGTTCCGCCGATGGAGGATCTGACGATGTACCAGACCTTCACTGATGAATACTTTGAATCGGCGTTCTCTTCGCTGGGAGGTGCATAAATGGCGGTCCCTCACAAACTGCGCCTGTTCACCTGCTTTGTGAACGGCAGCAATTGCATCGGCAAAGTATCTTCCGTAACGCTGCCAAAGCTGACACGCAAGACGGAAGATTTTCAGGGCGGCGGGATGATTGGATCCGCAGCTGTGGATCTCGGTCTGGACAGTGGCGCGCTGGATACCACGATGGTGGTTGGCGGTCTGGTTCAGTCGCTTCTGCTGAACTACTGCGGCGATATCGACGAGACCCGCTTCCGCTTCGCCGGTGAGTATTACACCGATGGTGAAAGCCTGCTGGTTGAGGTCGAACTGCGTGGCCGCATCACCGAAATGGACGGCGGTGAAAGCAAGCAGGGAGAAGACACCTCCGTCAGCTACACGATGAAGAACACCTATTACAAGCTCACCATCGACGATAAGCCGTTGTTTGAGTTTGATCTGCTGAACTTCATCTACAAGAAAGACGGCAAGAATATCTACCCTGACCGCATTACGTCTGCGCTGGGAATGGGTAACTGATTAACCTGATAAGTGGCGGCACACCCGTGCCGCCCGGAGTATTCAACAATGAGCAAAAAAAACGATAACACCATTACGCTGGCAAAACCCGTTGTTCGCGGCGATGAGAAAATTACTCAGGTAACGATCACTGATGAGATCAAACAGGCTGGTTCCCTGCGCGGACTGAAGCTGGTTAACGTGATGAATATGGATGTTGATTCAGTGGCGGTACTGCTGACCCGTGTAACGTCACCGCGCCTCAAACAAACCGAAATCAACGAAATGGATACCCGTGATTTTGTCAGCCTGTCAGAAGCGCTCGTCCCTTTTTTGACGCCTGCGGGGTCTGGAGCGTCGAGCGAGGCGGAGACGGAGAATCAGTAACACTCCTGCGGTTCGACCTGATCGACGATCTGGTTGCTGATATCGCGGTTGTTTTCAACTGGCCGCCCTCTGAAGTCTTCACGATGGAACTGGGCGAAGTCATAGCCTGGCGTGAGCGGGCGGCTGTCCGAAGTGGAGCCAGTGACAGTGAAAAGCCTTAATATCCGCGTCGCGTTCAGCGCGATCGATAAACTTACCCGCCCGGTCAATGCCGCCCGCCAGAGTGCGGGCGGTTTGTCTGAATCCCTCAAAAAAAACGCAGTCCAGCATTAAAGATCTGGACAGTCAGTCCCGTACATTCAACCGTCTGCGCGACAGCGTGCAAAAAACCTCCCGCAAAATTGACGACGCCAGCCAGACGCTTGAAGGGCTGAATCAGGCGCAGCGGGAAGGCTCACAGCTTACAGACAAGCAGAAAGCCCATATGGCAGCGCTGGCCGCAAAGCTGGAGCGCCTTAACTCTGCCCGCACGCAGGAAATGGTTAAGCTGCGCGCCGCCTCACAGGCGCTGCGCAGCCACGGTGTTTCGCTGGTCGGCAGCGATCGCACCATTCAGAGCGCCATACGCCGAACCGAACAGTACAACCAGACGCTTGAGCGGGAACGGCGACAGCTTGCCGCTGTCACGCAGGCACGTGCGCGCTACGACCAGATGCAGCAAACGGCGGGCAAACTTCGCGGCGGTGGCACGATGGCCGTTGCGGGGGCCACTGCTGCCGGTTACGTAGCGGGACGTTTCTTATCCCCTGCCGTTGGGTTTGATCGGGAAATGTCCCGCGTGCAGGCGCTGACCCGCATAGATAAAAGCTCCGTTGACTTTTCGGCACTGCGTGACCAGGCCAAAAAGCTGGGCGCTGAAACGCAGTTCACCACAACTGACGCCGCCAGCGGGCAGGCATTTCTTGCAATGGCCGGTTTCACTCCGCAGGCCATTCAGGCCGCACTGCCTGGCGTGCTCAATATGGCGCTGGCCGGTGGTATGGATTTAGGTGAAAGCGCCGATATCAGCTCAAATATCCTGTCTCAGTTCCGCCTCGACCCTAAAGAAATGGATCGCGTCAGTGACGTATTAACTGGCGCATTTACCCGTACCAACACCGATCTGCAAAATATCGGTGAGGCGATGAAGTACGCCGGGACAGGCCTTTCCAGTCTTGGCGTAAGTGTTGAGCAGACAACAGCCATGATCGGCGTGATGGCAAACGTTGGTTTGCGCGGGAGTATCGCCGGTACAGGATTACAGGCCGCGTTTTCACGCCTTGCCGCCCCAACCGGCAGGGCCAAAACCGCGCTCAAAGAACTGGGCGTAGACGTTGCTGACGCCACGGGGAAAATGCGCCCTGCTGAAGAGGTTCTCACTGAACTCTATAAAAAGATCAGCAAGTACGGTGATACAGACAAACTCTCTTTCTTTAAAGATATTGCCGGTGAAGAGGCGTCAAAATCATTGCAGGCACTGGTTATGTCGGCCGGGAGCGGGGAACTCCAGAAGCTACTGGAAGCACTGAAAAACGCCAAAGGTGAGGCACAGAAGGCCGCAAAAATAATGGCGGATAACCTTGATGGCGATCTCAAGAATCTGGACAGCGCCCTGGGAAGGTTTCCGCATTCAGATTAACGATCTTGTCGATAATCAGCTTCGCGCCCTGACTCAGGGACTGAGTGATGTTGTGGGAAATATGACGCAGTGGGCTAAGGAGAATCCGAAGCTTGCCCGATCCCTGCTGGTTGTCGGCGGTAGCGTTCTGGCGATGACCGCCGCCATTGGCGGCACATCACTGGCGATCGGACTACTGATGGGGCCGCTGGCTAAACTCCAGCTAGGTTTTACCCTGCTGACAGGGGGGTAGAGGCATAGCCGGAACGGTTGCCGCTCTACGAACACTCGGCACGGCTTCCGGCCCGGCAATGGCAAGCGTGCGCGGATGGGGGCCAGTTCTCGGCTCGTTAGCAGGGAAAATGCGGGGAGTTTCAACCATCATCCCCGCTATGCGTGGCACACTTATGGGAGTATTTCTTGCACCTGGTGCCGCGCTGGGAATGCTGGCTAAAAACATCGGAATGCTTGCTCTTCGCCTCACGGGTTTTACGACCATATGGAGCATTATCACAACTGCTGTCTCTGTGCTTGGTACTGCGCTGTCACTGCTGTTGAGTCCGATTGGCCTGATAGTAGCCGCGTTTGTTGCTGCCGGGGTTCTTATCTGGCGCTATTGGGATCCTCTTAAAGCATTTTTTGCGGGTGTATTTACCGGCATCATGGAAAGACTGGCCCCGTTACGTGAGACCTTCGCGCAATTCAGCCCTATCTTTGATGCGATAAGCAGCGCTGTTAGCCAGGTCTTTAACTGGTTCAAATCTCTACTTTCCCCGATGGAGTCCAGCAAAGAAACGCTGGATAAATGCGCCAGTGCTGGTGAGGTGTTCGGCAATGTCCTGGGCGGTGCGCTCCAGCTTGTCCTGGCTCCCGCAAAAATGCTGCTGGATACATTAGCTTGGATCCTTGAAAAGCTCGGCGTTCTGCCAGATGAGGCCGAAAAAGCCAGGAAGAAGATCGAAGATGCACAGCGCATGGCTGTTCTTCAGGACAAAGTTGCCCTTCTTCAGGGAGATATCGCGAAGGTTGCACCGAAAAAAGTTGAGGTGAATAACGTTCCGCCTGGCGCACCGCAACCCACATCACCGCTGACCGGCGATAACGGCACTATGCGCCGGTTGCAGAATATCGACAGCAACACCAAAGCGACAGCCGACAACACGAAGAAGATCGGCCCGGCGATATTGTATTTAAAAACCTGCCGCGTGCGCTGGCCGTTCGTGGGGAATGGAAGGAATCACAGCTGGCCAGCACGGTCAGGAACAACGGGTTAAGCGCACGCCCCGCAGTGGCGGCAGCATCGCTTCCCGTTAAACAGGCTGAACTGCTGCCAGTCAGCCGCAGCGCCAGCAATATACCGGTTGCCACTGGCGGCTTTACGGGAGAAATCCACGTACACCTACACGGCGTTGACCGACAGGACGCGCGCGAAATTGGCCGCATTGCTGCCGACGCGGTGAATGCCGAAATGGCCCGCCTTGCGCGGCTCAATCGCGGCAGCTTCAAAGACAGAGATTAAGGGAAGCAGCATTATGATGATGATATACGGAATGTTCGTTTTTGAACTGAAGACGCTGCCTTACCAGCAGCTACGGCACTCACTGAACTGGCGGCATGTGAAGAATGACCGTATCAACCGATCGGCAAAATGGCAGTACATCGGCGCGGGGGAGACACAGATCAACCTGGACGGAGTGCTTTACCCTGAAATTACAGGCGGTGACGTGTCTCTTACCGTTCTGGCAACGCAGGCATACACCGGCGTCCGTGGCCTTTAATCAGCGGCGCAGGGCAGATTTACGGCATGTATGTACTGACCGGACTACAGGCCACGCACACAGAGTTTGACCGCTACGGGAAGGCGAAAAAGATAGAGTTTTCGATCAGCTTCCAGCGCTGCGATGAAGACCTGCGCGAACGCCTGCAAGGTCGTCTGTTGGCGATTTACTCTCAGGGCTGAAGGATAAAGCCACGTCCGCCTACAACTCTGCCAGTAGTACGCTGTCTGGCCTGTTCTGACGGAATCCACATAAAACTAAAGCGGGCATTTGCCCGCTTCATCTTCCGGAACACATCGCCATAATTGACAGTGCTGCAGCACCGTTAAAAATGACTGTACTCGATACATATGACCAGCACGGTTAAAACGACCATGCGTGCCGGAATGCAAACTTATTCCGGCTTATCCGGCCAGGTGATATCCGGTGCTTTCGACGTATCAATCTCCTGAACAACCTGTACGTACTGCATCCATTCAGTAAGTTTCGCCTTATCCTCTGGAGTAATAATTCCCAGCATTAGCTGGGTCTGCCACATCTGCGTTACATTGTTGGCCTCTGCGATTCGGGACGCTTTTTCTGCATCAGCTTCTGCAATCAATTCTTCCTGAGTTGGTGCAGGAATATCAATTAACTGCGGCAATCCCTGATCATCGCTGGCCATACCTTCCCCGCTGGCGTCTGCTGCGTCTTAAACGGATGATTATCATCTTCAATAGCAACGCATCCGTTTAAATCATGGATACCCGGCAACGCCTCATTGTTATCGACTGGATTCCAGTACCACATATTAATATCCCTCCGCGACGTAATACCCTGCAAAAGATGAGCCATAACTTGTTATTGGTGACGAACTGAGTGTTACCTCCATTGTCGCCATATTGAATCCGGTAAAGCCAATTTGCGCCGGGTTTGCAAATTCAAAGTTATTAGAGGTATTCCCGTTCTCCGTGACATACAGTCCATCCAGCCGTGACGTAAAACTTATCGGAAAATTAACCCTCACTCCCTGCGCAGGTACTGGAATAGCCAGCGGGCTGCTGGTTATCCAAGAATTTCCGACGCGTTTATAACCATCGCTGTAAGTTTCATACCACCCGTTCGCATTCGTGCCCTTGCTAACCAGATAGCGCGGCGTTGCGGCCAGACCGTCAATCCCTAAATTTTTCAGCGCAGCCGTCTTAGCCGCTGTGCCTGCGCTGGCGATTTCTTCAAAATTCTTAGAGACCTGCAAATACTGAGTATGCGGATTATCAGCAGCAACGTGTTCCGCGAGAGCCTGATCGACATACGCCTTCACTTCAATAACAGCATCATCAACATATTTACGGGTTGCCAGCACAACGGACGGATCGATTTTCAGCGTCACAGCTTCAGTGCTGCTGACAATCAGGATCACGCGAATAACCTGCACGCGCCCGCTACCTTCCTGCAACTGCGGTTTATAGGTCTCTGCGCAGTTGGCAACCGCAATCATATCGCCATCTTTATCAAACAGGCCGATTTCACGGATCCACCACCCGCCCACGCCTTCCGGTATGACCTGTTCAGCAATAATCTGGTTGGTGTTTACCGGGTCAATAGTCAGCATGTTCAGTTGCGCGCGGCGCAGCTCATGCGTCAGCGCCGTTTGTGCCGGGTTCGGCGTCGGCAGCACGCCGTTGCCATCGCCCACAGCCATCTGGGTGATCTCAACCTGCGCACCCAATGCCGTGGCGTTTGCCAGTTTTGCCGCCCCGATATTGGTTAACAGGGCAAAATATTTAGTCGCCACTTGCGATCTCCACGGTATCAATTAAATGGACTGCCGCGCCGGTGTAATCGCCACCGCCCACGGATATGGTTTCAGGAAAATAAGGGTAAACGGTCAGCGTATCGCCGATATAACATCCCGCCCCGGCTTCGATATAGCCCTGCGACTGAAGCGAAAGAGACAGGCCAGTAAGGTGGCGGCTTCTCGGCTTGGCATCATCAATAAGGCGCTCAAGCTCAAGATAAGTTTCCTCCGTAATCCCTGTTCCTGAATGCCGATTTCAAGCCTGAAGGTTCCCGGCTCTTCGCCGCCCTGCCACCACTCGATCACGCGCAGCAGAAAGCCGAAAGGTTCAACGACGCGGCGCAAAGCGGAAATGGTGCCCTTCTGACGGTGAACCAGCCAGGAGGCTTTAATCACCTGTCGCTTGGTCTGTTCTGACCAGTTTTTATCCCAGCGGTCAACAGACAACGCCCAGGCGAGATAAGGCAGAAGATCAGCCGGGCATTCGTCCGGGTTCCACAGCTTGCGCAGGTCAACAGGAATATCGGTAAGCCTTTCAGTCACCTTCTCCGTACTGCGCATAAAACCGCTGGCCGAAGGCGGCAGCATGTTGTTATTCATCGGTGCCCCGGTCTCAATTGTGAAGGATTCACACCGCGCCGCCTGCGTATCAGCGATCACAATATCGCTGGCAGGCTCCAGCAACTCCACCCTCTGTACACCCTGAACATGCAGCGCCGCCATAATGGCTGAGCGGGCAACGTCACGGCCAATCTTACCCTGCTGATTCAGCCAGGACTGAAGTGCGTCCTGCGCGGCGGTATGGATAGGTTCAGACTCAGGGCCGGGGTAGAAATACAGCAGCGCATTGATCTGATAATTCACGATCTCTGCGGCCTGAACGGTCAGACGATCGGCAACGGGGCGCTTATCGTCAGCAGACAGCGCCTTATCCACCGTCGCCAGCAGTTCTGCGCTGGCAGTGCCGTCGCCTTCGGTGGACAGCACAGAGACCACCACCACGGCAGGCGACGGGCTGATCGCTTTGGCGTCCGCCACTTTGCCGCTGGCACTTTTGGCAAAATATTCATATGCGCCGGTTGGCCCCGCCACGCTTAGCCCTTCAAACGCAGCCTGCGCCCGCAAACGCAGTGCGGTATCACTTTCCGTTACCGCGTCAGTGGTTGCCGTCTCCGGGGTGATGATCAAACGCTCGGTGTTCAGGTTGCCCGCGAGGTTATCAAGATCGGACGATACGGCATGGCTCAACATACATGCAGCCGCACCGTCATTAATCCGCTGCCTGAGCATCATTTCACGGTAGGCAACCACCTGGGCGATCACGTTCAGCGGTTCGGATTCCAGCTCCAGCGCGGCGGCAACAGACGCCTGCTGTTCCTGGGGAATGCCGCCAGCAAGACGGCTTTGACCTCGCTGAGAATGACTTCAAAGTCCAGCACTTCGATAATTTGCGGCTGCGGTAGCTGCGATAAATCAACTGTTGCCATTGCTGCCACTCCTTAGCGTCAGCGCACTGCCTGCCGTCTGCATGGTTTCGGTGATAATGCCGACCAGTTCAGCGGTAACAGCGCCATCCTTTGAATAACTGATATTGATGCCGTTCAGGGCAATACGCGGCTCCCACATCGTCAGGGCGATCACCGCCGCACTCATACATTGCAGGCGCGTCACTTCGTTCTGTGGTTCATCCAGCAGATCAGGGATCATGCTGCCGTAGTCCCTCCGCATAACCCGGCTTGCCAGCGGCGTGGTCAGTATGTCGCGTACTGAATTCCACAGCTGATCGGTGTCTGTTAGCTGGCCCGTGCCGTCCGGGTTCATCCCGGTATAGCGAACTGTCATTTCGGCCCCCCGGTGTTGCTGCTGCCACCCTGCACACCACCATGCACGTGCGAATGAACCGTCACCCCGTTAGACGAAAGCGATCCGCCAGAATGGGTAACATTGCCCTTCATCGTGCCGCCCTCCGACAGTTCGAACGTCCGCGCTTTCAGATGGTCGGTGCATTCTACGATCGGCGTTTCAAGCGTGACGCTGGCAGAGGCTTTGATATGTGCGGTCTTCATGCCCTGCGCTTCCAGCGCGCTGGCCTCTGCGTCATAGCGGAAAGAGGCACCGTCCGGCGCTGTCAGCACAATCTCTTTCAGGCTGCTGCCCGGCGCAGGGTGGTCACTGCTGTAGAGACTGCCGATAATGACCGCCGTTTCAGGGTTGCCACCGATACAGCCCAGCCAGACCTGCTCACCCACGGAAGGCGGCACCCAGATACTGAATGCCCCGGCGCGTGTGGTGTTCCAGCGCAGCCAGTCGGTCTGAAGCTCGCCGCTTTGCACGCGCACGCGCCAGCTCTCTTCATCAACGGCAATAACGACACCGACGCGGAGGATATTTTCCAGCAGGCGGATCAGTTCAGCGCTCATCGTGCGGCACTCCCCAGGCTGTTAACCACCTGTTCTGTAATCATCTGTTCATCGCCAGCGGTAAAGCCCAGCAGCTCACGCACAGGATATTTAGCAAAGGCACCCGGCCCGACCTGATCGCGCTGGCCGTACTGGTGCACACGCGCAATGCGTGCGGCCACGCCGTCATAGCCCACGGTTGTACCGCCTGCATCAGCGCGCATTTTGAGAAAGCGATAACTGCGCAACCGCTGAAACATCGGCACCTTCTTCGCAGTGCTGCGGCGCACTGAGCGCGTATTGATCTCGATGTAACGCTCAATATCGCTGCGGTAAAACGTGCGAATATCGTTGCGCTCTTCGTCAAAGCCGGTAATGGTTCGCCCGTATTTTCCCCGGCCACCGTGCCAGTTTTTGAGGCGGCGGATCTCCCCCTGCCAGACAAACACAATGCCCTGTTGAGAACGCAGCACCCGGCGACGGCGGGCAGGATATGGCGAACCTTCCGGGTTTTGCTGGGCTTTAATGCGCTGTTGCTGGCTCTTTCGCAGTGCCTGACCAACAGCGCGGGCGGTGCGAACACGTCCGGCCTGCGAGGTGCCCGCCAGTATGTCGCTGAATACCTGATCCAGCTCACGGAAGAGATCGTTACTCATGCGCGTCTGCCTCCCACGTCACATCCTTAAAGATGACGCTCCAGTCGCCGTCCGCTGACGGGATACGCGGTTTCGGTTCCGGCAAATGCTCCGCGCGAGGAATACCGTTTGCATCCAGAGTGACCTTCACGCGCTCGCGCAGCGGCATTTCAAAAAGAATGTCGGCGGTGTCGTCGTCGTTGATAAGGGTCGTAAATTTAATGTTCCGGTTCTTCTCCGGGTTCAGCAGCAGATCGGGCTGGTTGTGCCAGAGCCATGCCATTAACGGCAACGTGAAATCATCAATATCACCGGCAAAATTCATCACAAACAGCACCAGGTATAGCGGTACATAAACGACGGCGTTTCGCCGGTAGTCTCGATATTCCCTTCTTCCACAAAAACGGTGAAGGCTTCAGGATTGGCCCTGCACCATTTGTTAGCGCGGGTCAGGGTCTCGCGCAGTGAGTCAGCTTTCAGCATGGTGATACCTTCTTAACGCCCGAAACGTTCAATCGCGCCCGCAATGATCAGCAGATAAATAAGCGTCCAGTAAGGGTGAGCGCTCAGGTAGTCGAATAAGGTCATGGTGTGGCCCTCGCATGGTCAGTCAGTCTTTTCAGGCGGCGCAGATCGAGATCGGCTATCGCCGCCTTATCGGCGTTGCAGGTATCCAGCGCATCGCGCAGGCGATCACTCCAGATAGCTATTGCGCCCCACGTTACCGGGGCGGTCAGTTCCGGCGCTGGCGTTGCTGCCATCAGGCTTTCCGGTACCGGCTCGTGCACGATTTTCATTTGCGGCTGCGGCGGTACGGTGTTGCAGGCTGTTACTGACAGAAGCAGGAACAACAGTACTGGCACACGTATCGTCTTTGATGGCATCGCGCATATATTCACGTCGCTGTTCTCCCAGGGCGTTTCTTTGCTGTTCGGTTGCCCGCAACTGTGCAAGGACTTCGCGGGCGTCAGCAGTCAGCGCCCGCAGCTCATCCAGTACCTCACCATTACTCTTCACCTCGCGGGAAAGTGCTTCATTGCGCACGGAGTCTTTACCGCGCTGATGTGTCTGCCAGAGCAGGCCACCAGAGGCCAGCGCTAGTAGCGCACATAAAATGGCTGTAATCTTCACTTAACAGCCTCCACGTCACGCAGGCACCACGCCTTAAAATCCGTTCTCCGGTTAACCAGCCCCTGGCTGCGTTTACCGCCGCTGTTCACAAAGTCTGTCAGCCGGTTACACATCGCCTGCCATTCATGCGCCTGTGCCTTCTTCCAGATGGTCGTGCGCTGCTTTCGCTTCTGGCCGTCCGTGAACCACATCAGGCCAGTACACCCTACATTAAGACCGGCATCCGTCATGGCCTCAAAGGCAGACTGCGGCATATGCGCGCCTTCAAAATTCTGGTTAATGCAGTTTTCAGCGTGCCGCATATCGTTAATCCAGCGACCGGCGATCTCGCTGTCGCTGTACTCACGCTTTTCAACACGTCCCGTCGAACCAATTCCAACCGTCAGCACGCCAGCCGTGCAGTAGTAGGGCGTATTCCGGCAGTCTTCCCAGCCAGCAATCTTCTGCTGGCCTTCAGGCGTTGTGCGCAACGCGCCCGGACTCAGCGTGATACCCAGCGCAACAATGGCTGCAATGGAGCATTTTTTAATAAGCTGTTTCATCTTCCGGCTCATTCTGTTGCAGGAGGTCAAGCGCCCGGCGCTCTGAGCCACTCATCTGCCTGTGTTCTGCCTGCTCAAGGATCTGGTTAATCAGTTCGTTGCGACGCTTCTGCCCCCGTTCGATGCGGGCGCGATAGAGCCATCCACGGGCACCAAAAACCATCCCGACGAGAAGACCAGCCAGCGCAATCTTTTCGCTCAGTGTCATAACGCCGATACTCGTGACCATCGCTGACATCGTGAATGTCAGCCAGTCATTCAGCGCTGAAAAAAACTTAATCCCATAGCTGCACCATCTCCTGTGTCGCTTTACGCGCGATTTCCGGCAGTTCAATCTCCTGACCGGCATCAAGAAAAACCTGCTGGCTCAGTCCGGGATTGGCAGATAACACTTTTCGGTCACGCCCTGCGTGGTGCCGTAGTGACGCCAGCAAAGCAAATCCACCGTATCCCCCTGCAATGCCTTCACTTTCATCAGCAAAGCTCCGCATAGAGGCGCGGGGTGTCGCGAATGTCGGCGATACTCCAGCGGGCATCCCGCCAGAGATCATCCCGTTGCAGGTCAAGTGCAGCGGCGTCTTTGTCGCCTTTCGCCGTGGTATCAACGTCGCGATAGCCTTCAAGTACCAGCGCCCTGGCAATCGAATACACTGCGCGGCGGAAGCGGTAGACCTTCACGTTTTCACCGTTGATAACCAGCTTTTCCGTCTCACCTGACGGCAGGACGGAAGGCACATCTTCCAGAGAGTGAAAGCCTGCGCTGACCTGACTGGCGCGCCAGTCCAGCAACTGTGCGGTGACATGGGCTACCGCTTCCGTGGTGACGTGCATCAGCCTGGACGTGGTGATACCACCTGTGATGCGCGCGGCCAGACGGAGATCGGCGAGTTTAATCACCGGCCAGAAGTCCCCGGCACTGACGGTGGTATCGCCATCATCAACATCGGGGGTATCACTGTCGGCAGGCAACACGCGCTTATTTGCCACAAGGCTGCTCATGCACTTATCTCCCATAAATCAGGCGGTGGGCGGGTGGTTAAAAGACCGTAAACGGGCAGATATCCACCCGCGCCGCCTGTCGGACGGGGCCGAAGCCGTTAATTCTTTTTCTGGCTGGCAGGCTTGCGCTTTGTCGTTTTGCCTGTTGCCGTCTTAGTCGTGGTTTTACGCGCCGTCGCTTTACCTGCTGCGCTGGCGGTGGTGGTCTTTTCAGGAACAGGCCCTGCAGTACCGTCAGTTTTGTCGGTGCTGGCCGCGTCGCCTTCACCCGTGCCGCCATCCGCAGACAGCTTCTTAACCTCACGGGCAAGCGTGGCAATCTCTTTTTTCACACCGGCATTAGGGTTGCGCGTCAGCGCCTCACGGAACAGCGCCAGCGCTTCCGCTTTGGTCGTGATATCAGTCGCGCCACGGCGGGCAAGCGCACGGGCCTTGCACAACTTGGCGCGTACCACATCCGGCATATCACTGTCGGCGACAATCTCCGCCACTTCATCAAGCACTGCGGTACTGGCCGATAAATCAGCATCAGTATCAGCAGCCGCGAGCGTCAACAGTGGCTTGCTCATTTCTTCGGTCAGGAATGTTGCTGCCGTGCGGTTGAAGTTATCCGGCAGCGTCAGCCCGTGGCGCACCACATAGCGCCCCAGCCTCAACGCAAGCGCATAGTCACGACAGTCAATCGCCCAGACCATCAGCCTGGTAATGACTTCATCCTGCCGCCCGCTGTCGCCGTCGAGCGTGCCTTCAATCCATCCTTCGTATTCAGGCAGCATGGATTTTTTCATTTCGGCTTTGGTTTCTTCGGACTGCACGCCGCTGAGGCGGGACAAGTCCATACGCAGGCGATGCAGAATTTGCTCATGCGCGGTGCGCTGGATATCGGATTCTTCATCCGCCTGGCCCCGGCGCTCTGCCATGACCTTCTGAAAATGTCGTTGTGCCGGTGTTAACATCGTCACTTCTCCCCGTCATGGCGGGGCAATGCCCCGCCGCTTCTGTCACTCGCCTGCCGGTTCGGCCTGGGCGAACTGAATGCCGTCAATGAACGCAACATTGCCGTAGTCTTCAATGACGAAGTCATCGTTTGACGACTGATACGTTGCGACACGGTTGTATTCCGGCTCTTCTTTGATCGTCCGGCGCAGACCGCCACGCTGGTAGTACACCGACAGGTTTTTGAACGGCGTGATCAGCACGCCATTTACCGGGAAGTAAGGCGCGATAAAGGTCGGCATATTGCCTACGCGCTCCTGCGCGACAATCAGCTGACCGGCCAGCATTTCGGTATTCGGGTTGGTCTGGCTTAAGGCGTTGATGGCCGAGAAATTACTGCTCGTCAGCAGGTCACCCGCCAGAATCACTACGTTATCCGGGTTACGCTTGTGCCATTCATCCATCAGGCTGTTTTTGGCGTCGTACACCGCAGCGCCAA
Source organism: unidentified bacterial endosymbiont (assembly GCF_918797525.1). Lineage (NCBI taxonomy): Bacteria > unidentified bacterial endosymbiont. Next base: position 4,751,289 of record NZ_OU963893.1, read on the forward strand.
TGTTGCCGTAGGTGCCTTTTGCGACAACCTTGTTATCTTCATCGCGCGAGGTGATCGTCACATTGGAAATAACGCGGTGCGGCGCTTCCTGGCGGATCTTTTCCAGCCAGCCAATACCACAATCCTGCAACAGCGGGTTTGCGGCACGGTCAGACGGGTCGCTGTACTTCACGCCGTTAAAGCCAATCATGATGCGGTCAAGCGACATCTGGCGGGCCATTGCCTTACTGATCAGCGGCTGGAACTCCGGCATGTGCGCCCACGCATCAAGCTGTTCATAGCTGATGCCGTAGTCATAGTTGACCTTGCGGCACATGTAGTCGAACGGCTCCATTGAATGATTAGAGCCAGGGTTGCGACGACTGGTGACGCTGTTGTTTACGCCAGCCATCGGGCCTTTACTGCCGATCAGGACTTTCTGTCCGATCTGCTGGTTGACGCCAAACACGTTAATTTTGCTCAGGAAAGAATCATCCTGCTGCGCGGCCTGCTCAAGGCGCTGCTGACGCGTCGGGTCTACAGCGAATTTTGCAGCAACAGCGGCGGTGGAAACGCCGTTTAGCTGTGCCTGCCGGGCGATGTACTGATCAAATAGCTGGCGGGTATTGTTATCCATGTTCTCTGCTCTCTTTGTGAATATCAGTAATCAGCCAGTTGCGCGTTAGCGCCACCGCTCGCGGGTTCCCGCTGGCTGAAATTGGCGTCTGTGCTTCCCAGCTTGCTGGTCAGCGCGGCAAGATCGGAGGTCAGCTTCTGAATGGCGATCTTGTCCTGTTGGCGCTCCTGCTCGGCTGCACTGAACTGCTCACCAAGATCAACCTGAGACTGGGCCACGGCCTCAACGGCCTGATGTACCTGACTAAAGCGCTGATCGTCGGTTTTCTGGCCTTTTCCGAGGATGCCCATTACGCGGGAGAACCACTCCTTCCCGGAGTCGTTGCGGCTCTGGTTTTCCTGTACCAGTTCGGCCTCAAATGACGGGGTGAACATGGTGACTACCGCATCTTGCGAACTGAAACGCATGATCTCCGCGCGTTTTTCGGCGGTGAACTTCAGTTTGTCAGTACCCAAACTTGCCGGAGTGTCGGTCATTGCCAGCCCCATGAGGTAGGGGCCTTTCGTCAGCGGAAGTTGGGGTGCATTTCGATACTGGAGTAGACCTTTTTGCCATCAGCAATCAGGTCCTTCATGCGCTTGGTAGGCTCAATCTCTGCGAAAAGGTGAGCCTCACCAGCCAGTGGGCCTTCGTTGATATCTTCGACGGACAAGGCCGCAACATCCCCCATCGCGCTGAATACACTGTCAGGGAATGGTGAGAGATAGTGCTCAATATTGACGCGGGCACCATAGACTGACGGGTCGTACGCTGCCGCCATTTCGTGAAGATGGGCGCGGGTGACATTGCGACCGTCGATCGTTGTGCCGGACGTCATCACCTTGAATTTTTTACGGGCTGGTTTATCTACGCTAGCCATGTCGATAATCTGTTGAGTGGTTTCTGTACGGCCATGATGGCAGAGCGTAACTTGCTGTCTCAACGAGGTTTTGTTGTCAGAGGAGGGCCAGACCATAAAGGGGGCGATAGCGGGATCGCGCGCGGGGTAATCTTCACTCCATAAACGGTGGAGGGCAGATGATACAGGACGCTTTTGTACGTCAGAGGGCAAAACAACTTTACTGGCAGGGCTACCCGCCAGCGGAGATCGCGCGCCTGATGGGGATTAATCAGAACACAATTTACGCCTGGAAGAAACGCGATGAATGGGATGAAACGCCGCCCGTCCAGCGCGTCAGCCAGTCGATGGATGCGCGCCTCATCCAGCTTACGGACAAGAAAGACAAGACCGGGGGAGACTTCAAGGAGATTGACCTGCTGACCCGGCAACTGAAAAAGCTGTCTGATGGACAATCGGCAGGGGCTGGCGCGGGCAAAAAGCCACGCAAGCGCAAGCTGAAAAACCACTTCACCGAAGAACAGATCGTCGCGCTGCGGGAGAAAATACTTGATTCCCTTTCGTGGCATCAACGCGGCTGTATGAGCAACGTCACCACCGAAACCGCATGATACTGAAGTCCCGCCAGATTGGCGCAACCTGGTACTTTGCACGCGAGGCGTTGCTTGATGCGCTGCGCGATGATGTGAAATACCCGTACCAGCGCAACCAGATATTTTTGTCTGCATCCCGCCGACAGGCGCACCAGTTCAGGGGATTCATTCAGAAGATGGCGGAAGAGGTGGACGTTGAGCTTAAGGGCGGTGACAAAATCGTACTGAGTAACGGCGCAGAGCTGCATTTCCTCGGCACGTCCGCAGCGACGGCACAGTCATATACGGGCAACCTGAAGTTCGATGAATTCTTCTGGGTCAGCAACTTCACTAACCTGCGAAAGGTTGCAGGTGCAATGGCAACGCTGAAAGGGCTGACGCGTACCTACTTTTCTACGCCATCAGGTGAAACCCATGAGGCTTACCCGTTCTGGACGGGCGATCGCTGGAATGAGAAACGCCCGAAGGCACAACGCAAAGCGTTTGATGTGGGCTGGAAAACGCTGAACAGCGGGCTGTTATGCCCGGATAAAACCTGGCGTCAGATTGTCACCCTGAAGGATGTGATAGACCACGGCTGGGAGTACACCGACCTTGAAGAAATTAATGATGAAAACAGCGAGGATGAATTCCGCAACCTGTACATGTGCGAGTTCGTTAGTGAAGGCGAGTCAGCCTTCAACCTTAACGCACTGATTGGCTGCGGGGCAGATGGCTACGACGAATGGCCGGACTGGAAGCCTTTCGCGTCCAGGCCGATGGGCAATCGTCCGGTCTGGATCGGTTATGACGCCAACGGCAGTAGCGGCAACGGTGACAGCGGCGCGATTTGCGTTGTGGTGCCGCCACTGGTGCCGGGCGGTAAATTCCGCACGGTGGAAACGGAACAGGTGCGCGGCCTTGAATTTGAAGAGCAGGCGAAAGTTATCGAAAACTTCACCTTCAAATACAACGTGCAGCATGTCGGCATCGACGTGACGGGCGGTAACGGTGAGGCCGTTTACCAGATAGTGAAGAAGTTCTTCCCGATGGCAATGCCCTACACCATGTCAATGACGTCAAAGCGCGCCCTGGTGTTGAAAATGCTACAGCTGATCCGCGCCGGTCGCTGGGAATATGATCGCAGTGAGCGCGCCCTGATCAACGCCTTTAACTCTGTTCGCAAGGTAAAGACGCCTGGCGGATTCATCACCTATGACACTGACCGCTCGCGCGGCGTCAGCCACGGGGATTTAGCCTGGGCGAATATGCTCGCCATTATTAACGAACCGCTGGGCCAGGAGAGTGGCAGCGGCGGGTTTGCTATGGAGTTCTGATGAAGAAGCGCACCTACAAAAACAATCACACTGCCAGCAGTGGCGGTGCCGGGCAGCCTGATATTTCTGACGCGCTCAGAAGCGATCCGGCGCTCAGCGCCTTCACGTTTGACGGGCCATATTCAGTAACAGACGGCTATGATCTGCTGGACAGCATGTGCTGCGTCGATAATGGCCGGTACTACGAGACGCCAATAGACTGGAAGGGGTTAACCCGTGCGTTCGCACAGTCCCCGCTGCATCAGTCCGCGCTTTACTTCAAACGCAATGTGCTGACCGGGTGCTATATCCCTCATCCGTTACTCTCGCGGCAGGCCTTCTCTGCTTTTGCACTTGACTGGTTTGTCTTCGGCAATGCCTATCTTGAGCGTCGGTCTAATCGCCTGGGAGAGCCGCTAAAACTTAAGCATGTTCCGGCGCTGAACACGCGACGGGGAAGCGATCTTGATACCTACTGGTTTATCCGGCAGTGGAAAGATGAATATGAGTTCAAGGCGGGCGAGGTCTGCCACATCATGAACCCGGACATTCATCAGGAAATCTACGGTATGCCGGAATACATGGGGGCGCTTCTGTCCGCCAGCCTGTCACATTCCGCCGATAAGTTCCGCAAACTCTATTACGACAACGGCTCCCATGCCGGATGTATTCTCTATGTCGGTTCGGAGAAGGTGGATCAGGAAAGCATAAAGGTGGTGCAAAAGACGCTGTCACAGGCCAGAGGGAAAGGCTCCTTCAAAAACGTACTGATCCACGCGCCGGGCGGCGGCAAAGACGGCGTGCAACTGTTGCCGTTCAGCCAGATATCGGCAAAGGATGAGTTTCTTAACATCAAATCAGCCACGCGCAACGATTTGCGCGACGCTCACCGCATACCGCCGCAGCTGATGGGCGCAATGCCAGAAGGCAACGGCTCGCTTGGTGATGTTGAAAAGGCCGCGCGCGTCTTCGCCATCAACGAAATGTTGCCCGTGATGGAAGCCATGAAGGGCGTCAATGACTGGCTCGGTCAGGAAGTGATCCGCTTTAATCCCTACGCTCTGCTCAAAGACGAGTGACCCGCTCCACCCGCCGCACATCCTGTGGCGGTTCTCCTTCAGTAATTTTCAATCTTCGCATGACCGGCCACCACCTGAGCACCACTCAGCACAACCTTTAACGCTCCTCACTCAGAGCGCATGAGCGCCATTCTGGCAGGCGCAATCTGCAATTTACCCCGCACACGTCCAGACGTGAGAAAACGCGCGGAGAAGGCGAAAAAGGCCGGAGAATGGCAATTAAAGGCATCACCTCCCGACCCTCCGTCGCGTGGGCTGTTCCCCCGTCACCTGCGCGCGACATTTGCTTCGTTTTTTGTGCATTTGCCGATCCGGGGGCAGACCGCGCCGCCACAGGGCGGAAAGGGCATAAATAGCCTCAAAAAAATTGTGCAAATTTGTGCACTATTGTGCAGTCTGAAAACCCCCATCAGATTGACTTCTGATTACCTTTGGGGTAATTTTGAATCAATAGTTCACTATTTCGTGAACCCCGAATTGAATCTGAAGGAGGTATACAATGACCAAGCGCTTTGATGAATTTGACGGCTTCTAAGCCGCATTGACCTCTACGAGGCGGGGAATCTACCCCGCCTTTTTTATGGATGAAATCTAATGACTATCGACGCAAACACTATCACCATAATCAGTAACGCGATTGTCTTGCTCGGCGTTATCGTCGCCATCGTGACGATCATCTATAACGTGCGCACTGCGAAGAAAACTCAGACTGCGAACTTTTTGTTTGAGAGTCGCCAAGATACGCATTACATAGAATCGCTTCACGTCCTGAAGCAGGTGCATCGCTCAGGAAAATCTTTCCGCTCTTATGTTTTCCCTTGCGAAGGTGGTGCAATCACGGAAGATGAAATGAATGAACGCCGCAAGTTTCAGTACATCCTGAACTTTTACGAAAGAGTTGCCGTAAGTATCCGCGAAGGTATTTAAATGAGCAGATGATCAAGCGGACGTCATACACCACCGTGATAGAAACCTACGATATTGCCGAACCCCTGATTAAAGCCATCAGGGAACACATCAAATCAGAGACGACCTATCAAGAGTTCGAATGGCTGGTAAAGCGGTGGAAAGCTAAACCGCTTAAGAAAAATAAATAACCATCGCCATTGAAGAAGCCGCCTGCCAGGCGGCTTTTTTACTGCCCTGCATCGACTTCGTTAAGCGCAACCATGATCGCCAGTCTTTCAGCAGCCGGAAGCGCTGCATATTTCGCGCGCCATCGCTCAACTTTGCGCTTAATACGGTGCCGATCGTTGTAGTCTTTCCCGGCAAACACGTGGGAATACGCGCGCCCTTCCGGGTAGTTCATCCAGATTTTTTCTGTTCGCACACCGCCGCGCGTCATGGCCTGAAACTCCTTACTGCGCCAGCCCGCTAACGTTTCGTCATAGAGCCGCGACGGATAGCCAGACAGGATCACGTTGACGTTTTCCGGCAGGCTTATGAGGCAGGCTAACAGGCGCTCATGATCGGCAACTGTATATTCATGACGATAGCGGGCGCGACTGGTGCGCGTTTCTGGCAGATAGGGAGGATCGGAATAAACCAGCACGCGGCCATGTCGAGTAAAGTCTTCTCTTTCCAGAAAACCTACAGCATCACCGTGATAAAGATGTAACCGTGGCGGAGTTTCCCCCATATCAGACCAGCGCTCCCGCGTTAATTTAAAAGCATTTTCATCGACATCAATTCCAATCGTCCTGGCTGCAAGTGGTTTGTGAAACATTACTGCGCCACTGCCCAGGTGCGTTTCAATGTAGGTATCATGCGGGGGCATTTCAGCAATAATCTTCTGATAAACCCCGCTCGCCGCCTTACTTCCCAGATAGCTCATACTCTTTCGTCCTCAGCTGGCACCGTCATTTTTAACCACCTGCAGCACTGTTAAAAATGACGATTCTCGATGTACGGCCAACACTGCCGGAAATGGCTGTATTTGCCGGAATCCGGTACCACACCATCAAAGCTGACCGTTCCGGCCATCGCGGTATTTCGGTACCACACTGTCAAAGCCGACCATGCCGATCGGCATCCTACTTCCGCCCCGAAAACGCAGCCTTCATCCTGCTCACGAGGTCGCTTGTCTTTTTCTTCGCCGCCATCACCTGCGACGGCATTTTTTCCGATGCGGCACGGCTGCGGGATACCAACCGCCCGTCCTGCACGGTCATAACAAGATCGCCGCACGCCACTGACGCACCAGCCATCAGCGATCTGACCATTCCGGCGCTGGCATCAATCCCACGCAGCGCCAGCAGTTCACTGATCTGCTGCTCTTTCACAGATAGCCCGGCCCCTTCTTCCCGTTCTGGTGGCCGCTTTTTACGCTTACTCCGCACATCGTCACTAAGCCGCTGCGCCAGTTCTCGCTTTTCCTGCCGTGAAAGCGCATCAAAATTCACCGTCACGCCCTCAGCTGGCACAGTCATTTCCGACTGTCCTGCAGCTTCGCTGGCGGCATGTTCAACACCGTCAGCACCTGCCGCGGGATCCCGCGTACAGTTATTGACAGAACTCCGAGGGGCGGCGATGCCGCCTGAAAAACCAACGTCAACGGCCACACCGTCAGCGCTCTGGCGCTTCGGCACGATTTTGTATTGCGTGGTGCGGGTGAAGATCAAAGAGTCATTGCCCGTAATCGGGCAATAGATACCGGTGATTCGCTGGACGTCATCGCCGTAGGCGTTGCCGTTTTCAGTGGTTTCATAGTTCAGACGGATACGCAGATTATCGCGCTCAACCAACGGGCCACCCTGGGCTAATACGTAGTTATCCCACTCGCCTGCATCAGCGGCCTGCCGTGCGGTTTCCAGTTCAGGGTGTAAAACAAGTTCACGATTGCCTAGGCGGCGAAGTTCGCGATATACCGTGACCGGCGCACCGCCGATCTGCTGAAACTGGCGAATTGCCCAGCGCGACGCCCACGCGCTAACGCGCCTGGACATTTCCTTCAGGTCTTCCCCTTTCGTCGTCCTTTTCTCCATCCAGCGCGAAGCCGTCGATATTCTTCGAAATGTATTTCGCGATGTATCCCGTTGCAGACCCTTTAGCCGGATCAATCGGTTCAACGTGAAAACGCGCCCGGTTCATGGCCTCTGAGCCTTTTAACTCTGCTGAATCTTCACGCCGGGCGTGATAGCAAAAAATATCGCGGGCCTGATCGATATCGCATGGATGCATAAACAACAGTAAGTGCCAGTGCGGCGTTGCATCATGGTGCGGCTCAACGACACGAAAACCAAAGACGCGTATTCCGGCACGCTTCCACGCGGCGCGAGTTCTTGCCCAAACTTTGCAAAGATATTGCTGCGTCTCGCGTGGCGACGCGCCACAGTATTTATTATTGCGGCGCCCGTTATGCTGCATGGAGTGGTAACGGGAAGGCGCTGTCAGCGTATAGAAGTCACCGGCCAACCCTTCCAGCTTCGCCAGTTCTTCAAATCCGCGCATCCTCGTCATGAGTTCGCGGCGACGGTTGGCCGGATTGGCAACGCTGCCGGCAACTTTATCGATCAGTGAAATACGCTCGCCCGTGTCCTGGTCTTCCAGTTCCATAGCCTTAAGGTATTCACGATTAGCCTTTTTCTGGGCCAGCCATTCCGTAAGGCAAGGGGCGCTACTGTATGGGGAGGATTTTTTCTGGACGTATCCCGCTGCGATCATCAAATGCTCACGCCATCGGGCATGGATACGGCGCAGGCGGTTTAACCACCACTGCGGTGACTCAAGACGAAGAACCGCGCGTAACGCGTCCTCCGCTTCAAGCTCTTCATTGCAATACGCTGTCCAACCGGGGATCGGCGTTTTCAGATGCACCGCCAGCGACGCAATACGTCCATAGCCAGAAAGCGCCGCGAACTCAGGATCGCCGGTGCGCGCCAACTGGTGATCGGACTCGCGTATAAACTCGCTCGTAAAGATATCGGCAAGCGTATAAGCCAGTCTTTTTAACTCTTTTTTCCCTGCCCAGAGCATACGGAAAAGCTGATCGCGAATTGGCAGCAGAATGCCGGGCATCACAGTATCAGGCTGGTAAACACTGTTCACGCCATCAATACGCGTTAATACGTGGCGCTCAAAGGTGTTAAGCAGCCAGTGATCTGCTGCTTTGCGGTCTTTCGCATCCAGCGCATCAAGCTTCGCGGCAAAGTGGCGGCGGACATACTGCGGAAGAGAAGCCAGACGGCGACGCAGCAGCTTGCTGCGTTCCGGCTTTTCGTCCTCCGCTACCAGTTCACTGAACGCAATATGCTTACGCGTGCCGTCCGGCGTGAGATAGTCGAAACCATCCAGCCCCGGCGCTACATCAACGCCAACCGGCTGGTATGGTTTGTTCCCGCCATAAGCGTAAGGGATAGCATTGTCGGTGCTACCCGGATACGGTGGAGGTGGAGAAGGGGCGCGACGGCCACGGGTTGCCGTGGTCATTGCGCACAATCCAGATATGCAGCTATGAACGCTTCCGCGACCGGCGCAACGATGGCATTACCGTAGGCGCGCAGCTGGCCCACCCGTCCGGCAACCCCATCAACCAAAGGGCTAATTCCGGGTTTAACTGGCCTCCACTTTCCATCCCGGCAGAAAAGCCAGTCAGCAGATCCCCAGAAACCGTTAACCGCATTGGTTCCGCTATTGCCGCCAAATCCTGCAATCGCTTCTGAATCTTGGTTCCGTTTTCCCGGTAATTCATCAAGGCATCCTGCTGACGCGGGTTTCTGTCGTTGCAGGTGTTCGGCGTGGGCCATCCCGCAAGCTGCGCCGTTACATCCAGCCGATCCGTTGATAACTTCCCGTTGCGAACTCTCCCGCCCTGATAACCGCCCTTCCCGTCCGTCGCTGCTGGTGTCGGCCAACCTGCCAGCTTCACTAATTGCGCCAGACTGCTGCCGGACATACCCGGAGTAATCCCGGTTCCACCCCGCGTTCCGTCGCTCGCACTTGGCGTAGTCCACCCCGATAAGACTGCCGCTGTCTGCAAGTTCAATCCTCCCTCCCTGCCCGCATTCGATGGATGCTTCCATGAATTCGCTGTCGGCGTCGGCCACCCAGAAGAGGCGCTGGCGGATGTGCGGGGCACCGAAGCCCGCAGCGCAGAGATCGAAACCTGCGAAGGCATAATCCGCGTTTTCCAGATCAGCCTGTACAGCGTCGAGCCATGCGAGGCCGTCTTTGCTTGCAACCTGTTCCCCAAAGACAACGTGAGGCGCGCACTCCTTAATAAGGTGAACCCATGAGGGCCAATGATGGCGGGGATCGTCAAATCCCTGTCGCTTTCCGCAGGCGCTGAAAGGCTGGCAGGGGCATGAACCTGTCCAGACCGGGCGATCATCGGGCCATCCTGCGCGGCGCAGGGCGTAAGACCACACGCCGATCCCGGCAAAGAAGTGGCATTGCGTGAATCCTTTAAGGTCATTTGCGGTTACTTCCTCAATTGAGCGAGTGTCAACGACGCCCGGGGCGATGTGCCCAGCGTCGATCAGGTTGCGCAGCCATTGCGCGGCGAAGGGATCGATTTCGTTGTAGTAGGCGGTCACTGCTGCCCCTCCGCTTTGCGGTATTTCGTGATAAGCGGATCTACAATCCCGTCGAGAGCGGCCTTTATCGCCTGCGCCTCTTCCTGCCCGTTCATCACTCCCACGTGCGTGGCTAACGCCAGCGCTATCAACTTGATTTCGTTCAGCGCGTGCAGAGCACCTTGATTAAATTCATGTGAGTTAGAAGGCATCGGCGTGATCTCCAAAGTCGGCGGAATAGCCAGCGCATGGGCCGCAGTCCGGGCAATAGCCACCACCATGACGCCCGCAGCAGTCGCAGACAGGCAACACGCCGATCACTTCTTTGGCCTTCTGCCGGTTGTCTTTGTCGGTGCTGACGGAACGTTGCACGCTGATTTCGTGCATCTTGAAGGGCTGATAAATCGCGCGGGTGGCTTCGGTGTCGCTGTTGGAAATGACGACCTTCACGCCATGCTTACGGTTAACTTCCAGCAGTGCCTGGACTAACTGGCGGTGGTTGTCTTCCGTGAATGGTTCGGTGTGGTATTGGGTAAAATCGGCTGTTTTGCTTTCAGGCAGGTAAGGCGGATCGCAATAAACGAGAACATCGCCACCCGTGACGACCTGTAGAGAACGCTGGAACGGCGCGCAAAGAAATATTGCCTTTGTATCGTTGGCCTTTTCGGCAAACAGACGGATTTCATTTTCAGGAAAGTAGACGCGCTTATACTTGCCAAACGGCACGTTAAAGCCGGTCTTACGACTGTAGCGGCATAAGCCGTTATAACCGTGGCGATTCAGATACAGGAATTGAGCAGCGCGCATGATGCACGCCATTTCGACGCCATAACGCAACCCACCGCTTTTTACCGTACCTACCTGCTTATTGAACGCGGCTCGGACTTCGTTGTACCCCTGCGGGCTATTCTTGCTGTTGAATAGTTCGCGGGCCGCATCGATCACTAAGTCCGGGTAACGGGTGACTTCCCGATACAGGTTAATAAGATCCGGGTTGATATCAGCCAGCACATAGCGGCGGTACTCCGTCGCCAGAAATACCGATGCGCCGCCTACGAACGGTTCGATCAGGCAGTCGGCTTTAGGAAGGTGCGGCAGCAGGTCAGGAAGGACACGGGTTTTACCCCCTGCCCATTTGATGAACGGGCGAATAATAGGGCCGCTCATGATGCGTGCCCCACTTTCTCAGCTTTCAAAACCATGCGGCTACCGTCCGACAGGTTCCAGCCGATTTCCCCGCCCTCAGACATAACCAACTGCCAAACTAATTGTGCAGCTTCGTTAGTCACATCACGACCAGGATCACTACCAACGCGAAGGCGGCGCCCTTCCCCATCATCGCGCATCTTTGCCAACTGAATTTTTTTAGTCAGCGGTGAAAAACCTAATTGAAGTTTTGCTACGTTACTCATGCTTAAGACCCCTATTAGAAATAACCGTAAGGAGAAGAAGGAATGGAAGGGCGCTGCAATTCTTCAATGCAGTGCTGGCGCAGGTTGCTGATAAAATTAGTGGTTACTGATCCAGTGGCAGAAAGGGTTAACTCACCATCACGGCGGGTTTTAATGGTTAAGCCTTCATTTTCGATAGCAGGTAAAAGAACATACAAAATGAAGCTATATTGATCACGTCTGGTCATAATCTCTTCCTCAAAAAAAAGAATGAGTTGAACCGCCGCCACTTAACAAAAAGGCGGAGAAAACAGAGTTGATTTTTTAAAA